>CAYZID010000054.1:9176-26067 GCA_964478315.1 uncultured Myxococcales bacterium
GGAGCGGAAGCGGATGCGGGCGCAGGAGCGGATGCGGGAGCGGATGCGGATGCGGATGCGGGCGCGGCGGTGGGAGCGGATGCGGGAGCGGATGCGGATGCGGGAGCGGGAGCGGAAGCGGATGCGGGCGCAGGAGCGGATGCGGGAGCGGATGCGGATGCGGGTGCGGGAGCGGATGCGGGCGCGGCGGTGGGAGCGGATGCGGGAGCGGATGCGGGCGCGGCGGTGGGAGCGGAAGCGGATGCGGATGCGGGAGCGGATGCGGGCGCGGCGGTGGGAGCGGAAGCGGATGCGGATGCGGGAGCGGATGCGGGCGCGGATGCGGGCGCGCGAGCGGGTGCGGCGGCGGGTGCGGCGGCGGGTGCGGCGGTGGGAGCGGCGGCGGGAGCGGGGGCGGAAGCGGAACCGGAACCAGAACCGGAACCGGACGCGGGCGCCGCGGCCACCGTGGACGCCGGACGCGTAGCCCGATCGTCCCCTCGGGTGCCCAGCCACAGCCCCAACGCCAGCACCCCCAGCAGGGACGCCGCCAGCGCCAAGCGCCACCACCCGCTGGCTCGGCGCGCCGGGGCCGAGGCGAGCGCAGGAGACGACACCTCAGGCGGGGCCGCCGGCGCCACCGCGAGCGGCACCACCGCGGCCTCCTCGGGCTCCGCGACGTCCACCACCGGCGCCGGCGAGGGAGGCTTGCTCGACGAGGGGGCCGGCTCCGCTCGCTGCTCCACCGTGACCGCCGACGCGACCGACTCCCGCAGGTCCCTCGTGGCTGCCTCGTGGGGCGCGACCACACCAGCCGTTGGCGTCGGCAAGGGCTCGCTCGGCGAGGTACGTCGGGGGTGGGCCCGCTTGGTCCGCCCTGTGCCCGCGCGGCCCGGGCTGGTCCGACCCGGGCTCGTCTGGCCGCTCAGCACCCCGTCTAGGCCGTCCAGATCCAACCCGGCCCCGAGCAGCCCCGTCGCCGTGATCTTCGTGGCCGACTCGGACCCGGCGCCAGGTGCAGAAGACGAGGTCCGGCTCGCGGCCTCGCCCACGTGCTGCACAGGGCCCTGCCCGGGCCACGTCATGGCCGGCTTCGTCGCGGCGACGGCAGCCCCGAGCCGGTCCGCTTGGCTCGAACTCCCTTGGCCCGAACTCGCTTGGCCCGAACTCGTTTGGCCGCGCAGCACACCGTCCAGCCCATCCAAATCCAACCCCGCCGCGAGCTCCCCCGTCTGCCCCGCCCGCAACCGGCGCGCCCTCGTCTGGCCCGAGCGCGTCTGGCCGGCGCTGGTCCGGCCGGCGCTGGTCTGGCCGCGCAGGACACCGTCCAGGCCGTCCAGGTCCAGGCCCCCCGCGTCCTCGCCGCCGTGCCCTTGACTCACCACGGCGTCACCTCGCTCACCGCCCCATCCGCACGACCGCGGGGCCCCTCGTCCCAGCGGTCCGCTGCATCCCGCCTCCAGCGCCAGAGACACCCGGCGGCCGGGACGGGCACGGTATTGGGAGGGCGTCTACGCATCCGCGGCACACCGGAAGCCAAGGTAGTCATAGGCATTGAAAGACGACACCGAGGTGCGCGCGATGTGCCCATCCACCACGCAGCGGTGGCGGAAGGAGCCCCCGAAGACCCACGACGAGTCCGGGTCGGGTTGCTGCGCGTTGGGGTCCGCCTCCGTCCACTCCCAGACGTTCCCCACCATGTCCAGCAAGCCCAACGCGCTGCGCCCACCGGGCACCGAGCCCACCGCGACCGTCCCGTCCCGCTTCCCGGCGCCCCTCTCTCCCGGCCCGTGACAGCGCGCGCCGTCCCACGCATCTCCCCAGGGGAAGGTCCGCCCGTCCGGCGCGCGCGCCGCGGCCTCCCACTCGCTCGAGGTGGGCAGGCGCATCCTCTTCCACGCCGCGTAGGCCCGGGCGCTGTCCAGGCTCACCCCGACGACGGGGTGATCCAGCAGGTGTGGGGGAGGCTCCATGCGGCCCCAGGACGCCGGCGGGAGGGCATCGGTCGCCACCACGAAGGCGTGATACTCGGCGTTCGTCACGGGGTGGATGGCGATCCGAAACGACGCGACATGCACGGGCGCCCCGCCGTAGGCCGAGCGCAGCTCCATGGCCGGGACGACCACCGTGCCAGGCCAACGCGGGGGCGGCTCGGGGGCCACCGCGGGGCGCGGCGGCGGCTGGGGCGCCACCGCCGGGCGCGGGGTCGGCGGCGGCTTGGGAGCCATCGCCGGGCGCGGGGTGCGCGGCGTGCTGGACACGATCCGCTGGGGGGAGTCCGGAAGCGGCGGGGGCTCGATGGCGCCCGTGGGGCGGTGGATCAGGATACGCGCACCGCAGCGCTTGCAGGTCGTCCGCGTCACCGCCTTCTTCAGCCGACTGTCCGGCACGCGGTAACGCTTCCCGCAGCGATCGCACACAAACTCCATGGAGCCCTTCCCTCCGGCGAATGCCCCCCACGCTTGAGAGCCTCAACCTAGCCCGCTGGGATGTCAACCAACCGGTAGGCGGTGGGGTATACGTCCCCCGGCGGCGACGGGGCGCTCCCTGAACGCCTCGGCTCTGGGGGCGCTCAGAGGCGCCGGCACCACGGAGGATTCCCCAGGTTCTACACACGATTGCCCGCCCTTGGACGGCGTCAGGTCCGCCCGCGGTCGCGGATGCGGGTGCGGCAATCGACCCCATGTGTACGCCGGGACCTCGTCCGGGCCCAAGGCCGCCCCCGGGGGCGCCCCGCCTCAACCCAGCGGCGGAGCGAAAGTCATTGTTTCGCCGAGGTTCGGCGCGCCATTGGGGGCTGCGGGACCGGGCCTCGCGTGGGTCCGCCCCGGTTGTAACCCCCTCTGCCTGTAACCGACTCCCGTGGGTCAGCGCTCCGATCGCCCCGCCCCTCGGGCGGGGGCTAACCCAAGACCGCCTTGGACGCGGCCTGGGCGAGGTCCCACAAGGGCCCGGGGAAGAAGCCCGCCGCCACGACGAGCGCCATGACCAGGTAGCTGGCCGCTCGCACCGAGCCCGACACGGGCACCTGCGACGACACCGAAGCCCCCGCGTCGGCCTGGGGCTTGAGCACGGCGTACTTGACCATGCGCAGGTAGTAGTAGAGCGAGATCGTCGCGTTCACCGCGCCGATGAACACGAGCCAGAAGAGCCCCGCGTCCATGGCCGCCGAGAAGATGAACCACTTGCCCGCGAAGCCGGGGGTGGGCGGGATGCCCGCTAGACCAAAGAGGCCCACCAGGAGCGCCGCCATGAGCACCGGGGCCCGCGAGAACAGCCCGCCCAGAGACTCCAGCGTGGGGTTCGAGCCGTCCTGGCCCACGGCGCTCACCGCCAGGAAGGCCGCGAAGGCCACGAGCAGATAGATGAGCGCGTAGAAGATCCCCGAGGCGAGCCCCAGCTCGCTGAGCGTGAGCACACCCATGAGGACGTAGCCGGCGTGGGCGATGGTCGAGTAGGCAAGGATGCGTTTGAGATCGCGCTGGGCGAGCGCCGCCAGGTTGCCCCAGGTCATGGAGACCACCGACAGGGTGATGAGCACCGCGCGCAGGGAGCCGCCTGGACCGCTCGCGCCATCCCCGATCGCCAGGGCCACGACGCGCACCAGGATCCCGATGGCCGCGACCTTGGAGGTCGTCCCGATGAACATGGCCACCTGGTGGGGCGCGCCCTGATAGGTGTCCGGGGCCCAGGCGTGGAAGGGCAGCAGCGCCAGCTTGTAGAAGATGCCCGCCAGGGCGAGCAACACGCCCAGCGTGTATAGCGGCGTGGGCGCGGCGGCCACGATGTCCGCGAGGTAGGTGGAGCCCGTGGCGCCGAACAGGAGGCTCAGCCCGTAGAGCGTCATGGCCGAGGCGGCCGCGCCGAACAAGAGGTACTTGGCGGCCGCCTCGCTCCCCAGGCGCTGGTCGCGGTGGAGCGCCACCATGGCGTAGAGCGCGTAGGCCGAGAGCTCCAGGGCCACGTACAAGGTGAGCAGCTCGGTGGCGCTCACCAGCATCATCATGCCCGCGGTGGACAGCGCCAGGAAGATGGGCAGGTCGGGCCGCGCCGTCTCCCGCACGGTGGGGACCGAGGCGCTGCCCAGCAGGGTCAGAACCAGCCCCAAGGTCAGCCCGAGCTTGAGGACCTGGCTGAAGGCGTCCACGCGGTAGATCCCCGGGAACAGGGGATCGCCCACGGCGCCCAGGGAGTAGCCCGCGGCGGCCAAGGCGCCCGCCGCGAGGAGCAGGGTCACCGACCAGTTCGTCTTGTAGGAAGCGCCGAAGGCCGACAGCGCGAAAGCCGCGAAGGCGGCCACGAGCACCAGCAGCTCGGGTAGCAGCAGCGTCAGGTCGCCCATCTCAGAAGCTCCCGGCGGCCGAGCGGATGAGGTCGAGGATCCAGCTCGGGAAGAAGCCGAACAGGAGCAGCGTCCCCACGAGCAACACGCGCGGGAAGGCCGCCCAGGGGCCGGCGTCGTAGAGGTGCGCCCAGTCCGGGTTCGGCGGGCCGTAGAGCGCCTTGCCGATGACCCGCAGCACGTACACGGAGGTGACGACGAGCCCGGCGATGGCGAGCACGCCCATGACCGGGTAGGTGCTCATGGACTGCACGAAGACCAGCAGCTCCGCCCAGAAGCTGGCGAAGCCCGGGACGCCCATGCCGCACAGCGCCGCCATGATGAACAGCCCGCCGGCCACGGGCACCTGGCTCACCAGGCCACCGAAGTGGCGGATGTCGCGGTCGTGGGTCTGGTCGTAAATGAAGCCCACCGACGAGAAGAACAGCGCCGTCATGACGCCGTGGGCGAACATCTGGAAGACCGCGCCCGAGACGCCGTCCACGGCCAAGGTGTTGAGGCCCAGCAACACGATGCCCATGTGGGACACCGACGAGAAGCCGATGACGAACTTGAAGTCGTTCTGGCGCATGGCCACGAAGGCCCCGTAGACGATGCCCACCGTGGCGAGGGAGGCGAAGGTCGGCGCCCAGTAGGCCGCGCCCAGGGGCAGGATGCCGATGCCCACGCGGAGGATGCCGAAGGCGCCGAGCTTCATGAGCACGCCGGCGTGAAGCATGGACACGGCCGTGGGGGCGGCCACGTGGCCCGTGGGCGACCAGCCGTGGAAGGGCCACATGCCCGCCAGGATGCCGAAGCCCACGTAGATGAAGGGGTAGACGAAGATCTGGAAGGTCTCATCGAAGGCCCCCGACTGGGCCAAGGCCAGGATGTCCCAGGTCTGGCCGCCCGCCTTCACGAACAGCGCGATGAGCCCCGGGAAGAGCAGCGCGCTGCCCGCCATGAGGTAGAGCGTGAGCTTCATCGCCGAGTACTCCTTGCGGGTGGAGCCCCACACGGCGATAAGCGGATACATGGGCAGGACGGCGACCTCGTAGAAGAAGAAGAAGGCGAACAGGTCCAGGGACATGAAGACGCCGAAGACGCCGAAGACCAAGAGCGACATGAAGGCGAAGTACTCCTTCACCCGTGTCTCCAGGGTCCACATGGACAGGACGCCCGTGAAGAACACCAGCGCGGTCAAGCCCGTGAGGACCACGCCCCAGCCGTCCACGGCCAGCCGCAAGTGGATGCCCATGGCCTCGACCCAGGGGAGGTCCACTTCGAGCTGGAAGCCCCCGGCGGCCAGGTCGTAGTGGAGCCAGAGGTCGACCGCCAGGAGGAGGGCCGCGAGACCCGCCACGGCGTTGAGGACCTTGATGGCCCGCCCGGCGGCGGCGGGCAGGAGCAGGGTCCCCACCGTGGCCGCGAGCGGCAGGAGCAGGATGATGGGGAGGGGTCCGAGGTCGGTCACGCGCGCCTCCTCAGTGGGTGCCGGCGAAGCCGATGTAGAGGGCGGCCACGGCGACGACGACGACCGCCGTGCCGATGTAGATGGGCAGGCGCCCCGTCTGCGTCTTGGCCGTGCCCGCGCCGGCTCGCAGGGCGCCCTGGGCCACGGCGTCGCCCGCGCCGTCGAAGCCGCGGGTCTCGGCGAAGTAGGCCAGCTTGGCCACCCAGTAGGTGAGCGCCACGGCCGTGCGCCGGTAGAGCGCGTCCAGGTGCCAGCCGGCGCGGAAGAAGGCCTCGACGCCCGGGAGCCAGGCGAGGAAGCCGCGCTGGGGGGCGCCCTTGCGGCCGAAGTCGACCCAAGCCCAGGCCGCGCCCACGGCGACCACGCCGAGGGGCAGGATCATCTCGCCCAGGCCCGCGTGGTGGACCTCGCCGGGCGTGCCGAGGAGGGCGCCCATCCAGTCGGCCACGAAGGGCAGCCCCGCCACGGTCGCGAGCGCGGCCAGCACGGCGATGACGCCCACCATGGGGGGGCTCTCGTGGATGTGGGCGGGGTCGTGGTGCAGGGGCTGGCTGCCCACGGGCTCCTCGGGGGCGGCGCCCGAGGCGTCGTCGGGGCGCGTGATGAGGAAGATCATGCGGAAGGTGTAGTAGGCGGTGAGCAGCGCGCCGAAGACGGCCAGGCCGTAGACGACCGGGTGGCCGCCCTCGTGCGCGGCGCCCAGGATGGCCTCCTTGGACCAGAAGCCGGCCCAGATGGGCACGCCGGCCAGGGCGAGCCCGCCGGCCCACAGGCCCGCGGTGGTCAGGCGCATCTTCCGACCGCCGCCGCGCCCCATGGCCACCATGTCGTTGGTGCCGAACTGGTGGATGTAGCTGCCCGCGGTGAGGAACAGGAGCGCCTTGAACAGGGCGTGCGTGGTGAGGTGGAACAGGCCGGCGAAGAGGCTCCCGCTGGCGAGCCCGATGAGCATGTAGCCGAGCTGGGAGATGGAGGAGTAGGCGAGGACCTTCTTCATGTCCTGGGTCACCATGGCGGTGGAGGCGCTGAGCAGGACGGTGAAGGTGGCGATGGCGAGGACGGTGTTCATGACGCCCGGGGCGTCGGCGAACAGCTCGTGGAAGCGGGCGAACAGGAAGACGCCGGCGGCGACCATGGTGGCCGAGTGGAGCAGCCCCGAGACGGGCGTGGGGCCCTCCATGGCGTCGGGCAGCCAGGTGTGCAGGGGGAACTGGGCGCTCTTACCCATGACGCCCAGGAACAGGAGGCCGGCCAGGAGCTCCACGCGCCCCTGGCTGAGCCCGGCGGGGAGGCCGGCGGCGCCGAAGAGGCCGTCGATGGACAGGACGTCCAGGGTGCCGACGTCGGAGAACAGCAGGATGAGGCCCACGAACATGCCCACGTCGCCGATGCGGGTCATGATGAAGGCCTTCTTGCTGGCGGCCACGGCCGAGGGCTTGCGGTACCAGAAGCCGATGAGGAGGAAGGAGGCCAGGCCCACGAGCTCCCAGAAGATGAACGCCTGGAGCAGGTTGGGGGCGTAGGCGAAGGACAGCATGGACCACTCGAACAGCCCCAAGAAGGCGAAGAAGCGCGCCTTTCCTGGGTCGTGGGCCATGTAGCCGACGGAGTAGACGAGGATGCCCAGGGTGATGAGGCCCACGATGGCGCCCATGAGGAGGCTGCGGCCGTCGAGCAGGGCCCCCCAGGTGATGTCCACGCCCGAGACGGTGAGCCAGCGGTAGGTGATGAGCTCCGCGGCCGCCGGCGGGTCCAGGAGCAGCCACAGGGAGCCCACGAAGGACACGACGCCCCCGGCGAGGGCCAGGGGCACGGCCACGGCCGGGCGGTCGCGGAAGCCCACGAGGGCGATGGCGAAGGCGATGAGGGGCGCCAGCATGGTGGCGAGGGCGAGCTCGGCGTGGGTCATGGGCTACCCCTTCAGCTCGGTGAGCTCGTCGGTGTCGATGGCGCGACGCTGGCGATAGACGGCCAAGATGATGGCGAGAGCGATGGCGACCTCGGCGGCGGCGAGGCCGATGATCACGAGGGCCACCACCTGCCCCGTGGTGGGGTCGGGCGCCAGGTAGCTGTTGAAGGCCAAGAAGTTCAGGGTGCTGGCGTTGAGCATGAGCTCCACGCCCAGGAGCACGGCGATGAGGTTGCGCCGCGCGAGCACGGCGTAGAGCCCCAGGGAGAATAGGATGAGGCCCAGGGCCAAGAAGGCTTGCAGGCTCATGGGCGGCCCTCGCGGGTGGCGGTGGTGGGAGACGCGGTGGCGGCCGCGCCGGCTTGCTCGTCGGCGCCGGCCTGGACCGCGCGATCGGGGCGCGAGATGGTGATGGCGGCGACGATGGCCATGAGGAGGATCACCGAGAGGGTCTCGAAGACGAGGTTGTAGTGGTCCAGGAGCGCCTGGCCCACGCGGCCCACGGCCCAGGCGTCGGGCGCCACGGGGGGCCCGGGGGCGAGGTCGGCCGTGAGGAGGACGGAGCCCACGCCCACGGCGAAGGCCAGGGCCAGAGCGGCGGCCAGGCCGCGGCGGAGCGGGCTCTCGGCGGCGTGGCGCGGCACGACGTTGGACAGCATGACCGCGAAGATCATGGCGACCGAGATGCCGCCCACGTAGATGACGACCTCCATGGTGCCCACGAAGGGCGTCTGGAGGACGAAAAACAGGCCCGCCAGGGCCAGCAGCGTGATGGCCAGCCCGAAGATGGCGTGGAGGATGTTGCGCAGCCCCACGGTGAGCAGACCGCCAGCGACGGCGATGGCCATGAGGATGCCGGTGAGGTCGCTCATGCGTCGTCCTCCTCGCGCGGGGTGGGCTGCTCGGCGCCGCTCGCCTCGGCCTTGTCCTTGGCGGCCTGGGCCTCGGCCTTCTTCTTGGCCGCTTCGGCCGCCTTGCGCTTCTTGTCGGCGGCGGCCTTCTTCTTGGCCTCCGCGGCGGCCGCCTCGCGCTGGGCCTGGGCCTCGCGGAAGCTCTCCTCGCGCTCGGCGTAGGGAGCGAGGAGGTCGAAGGTCCACTCGCGCGTGTAGCCCACGTCGTCGTACTGCTTGGAATAACCCAGGGTGTCCGTGGGGCAGGCGTCGATGCACAACCCGCACAGGCTGCACAGGGCGAAGTTCATCTCGAAGTGGTCGGGGCGCTTCTTCTTGAGGCCGGGGACCTTGCCACCGGTGACGACGATGCAGTGCGAGGGGCACACGCGCTGGCAGGCGCCGCAGGCCACGCAGTCGTGGGTGCCGAGCTCGTCCTTCTCGATGAGGACCACGGTCCCGCGGTAGGCGTCGGACAGCTCGGGCTCCACGTGGGGGTAGCGCTCGGTGACCTTCTTGGTGAACAGGTGGCCGATGGTCACGCGGAGGCCGACCAGCAGGCTCCAGAATCCCTGGGCGACGACTTTGAGGTAGGCCACCACGTCACACCACCTTCACGAGAAACGCCGTGACCAGCAGGTTCACGATGGACAGGGGGATGAGCACCAGCCAGCAGAAGCTCATGAGCTGGTCGAAGCGCAGGCGCGGGAAGGTCCAGCGGATCCACATGATGACGAAGACGAGCGCGTAGACCTTGAGGAAGAACCACACGGGCCCGGGGAGCAGCGGCCCGCTCCAGCCGCCCAAGAAGAGCACCGTCGCCACCATGCTGACGATGAACAGGTTGGAGTACTCGGCGAAGAAGAACAGCGCGAAGCGCATGCCCGAGTACTCGGTGTGGAAGCCGGCGACGAGCTCGCTCTCGGCCTCGGGGATGTCGAAGGGGGCGCGGTTCGTCTCGGCGATGGAGGCGATGAAGTAGATGAGGAAGGCCACGGGCTGGACGGCGACGAGCCAGAAGCGGTCGTGCTGGAGGGCGGCCAGGTGGGCCAGGTTCATGCCCTGGAACTGGACGGGCTGACCGTCGGGGCCCGTGAGGCCGTGGTCCATGCCCTGGGCCACGAGGACCACGGCCAGGGCGGAGAGGATGAGGGGCACCTCGTAGGAGATGTTCTGGGCCACCGAGCGCATGGCGCCCAGCAGGGCGTACTTGTTGTTGGAGCCCCAGCCGGCCATGAAGATGCCGATGAAGCCCAGGCCGCCGAAGGCGAAGACGAGGACCAGGCCCACGTCGAGGTCGTGGAGGGTGAGCCCCTCGGAGAAGGGGAACAGGGAGGCGGAGGCCACGACCGGGGCGAAGACGACCAGCGGCGCCAGGTGATAGAGCGGCTTGTCCACGGCCCGGGGGGTGATGAGCTGCTTGCCGAGCAGCTTCACCATGTCGAGGATGGTCTGGAGGACCCCCGAGGGCCCGTACTCCTTGGGGCCGATGCGGTCTTGGAGCCAGGCGGAGACCTTGCGCTCCAGCCACACGAGGAAGAGCGCGTTGAAGGTCAGCACCGCCATGACGCCCGCGACGCCCACCAACACGGCGAGCCACGGGTTTCCTAGCGCTTGTGCGAGCGTTTGGGGCACGACGGGAACTCCGGGGTGGGGGGGCGAGGGGCCCGGCGAGGCGCCCCACGCGAGGGCGGCTAGCGGTCGATCTCGGGCAGGATGATGTCCACGCTGCCCAGGATGGCGATGGTGTCCGCGACCATGGTGTGCTCGAGGACCGAGGGCATGGCGGACAGGTTGGAGAATGACGGCGTGCGCAGCTTGAGCTTGAAGGGGATCTCGCTGCCGTCGCTCACGATGTACATGCCGAGCTGGCCGCGGGCGGACTCCACGGCGAAGTAAATCTCGCCCTTGGGGGGCTTGAACTTCTTCTTGGGCTTGGCGGGCATGATGGGGCCTTGGGGCAGGCGCTCCACGGCCTGCTCCACGATGCGCAGGCTCTGCTCGATCTCGCGGATGCGCACGTCGAAGCGCGCCAGGTTGTCGCCGCGGGTGTCGGTGGGGATGTCGAAGTCGTAGGCGTCGTAGCCCCCGTAGGGCTCGTCCTTGCGCACGTCGTAGGCCACGCCCGAGGCGCGCAGCGAGGGCCCGGTGACGCCGTAGGCGAGCGCCACGTCCTTGGGGATGACGCCCACGCCTCGGGTGCGCTCGATGAAGATGACGTTCTGGCGCACCAGCTTGTCGTACTCCACCAGGTGCTCGCGCATCCGCGTGATGAAGGCGCGCGTGCGGGCGAGGAAGGCGTCGTCCACGTCGCGGGTGACGCCGCCGAAGCGCCCATAGGAGTAGGTCAGGCGCGAGCCGGTCACGGAGTCGAGGATGTCGAGGATCTCCTCGCGGTCCTCGAAGGTGTAGAGGAAGGGCGTGATGCCGCCGAGGTCCAGCAGGAACGTCCCGAACCACAGGAGGTGGCTCTGGATGCGGTTGAGCTCGCTGGCGATGACGCGGATGCCCACGGCGCGCTCGGGCACCTCGATGCCCAGCATCTTCTCCACGGCCATGCAGTAGCCGAGGTTGTAGATCATCCCGCTCAAGTAATCGATGCGCGACGTGTTGGGCAGAAACTGCAGGTAGCTGCGGTTCTCCGCCATCTTCTCGTGGGCGCGGTGGGCGTAGCCGATGACGGGCTCGCAGTGGAGGATCTCCTCGCCGGAGAGCTCCAGCACGAGCCGCAGCACGCCGTGCATGGACGGGTGCTGGGGGCCCATGTTGAGGAAGTAGGTCTCGCTGTCGGCGCTCATGGGCGCCTGGGGGGCGGGGGACGTCGTGGGATCTTGCATCTCAGGCCCCCTTGCCCTTGTCCGCGCCAGCGTCGTTGCTCGTGTCCTTGGGCGCGTCCTCGGGCCGCCCGAAGTCCTTGAGCAGCGCGTGGAAGTCGGCGTCGTCGGGCAGCAGGATGCGCTTGAGGTTGGGGTGGCCCTCGAAGCGCACGCCGTACATGTCGAAGACCTCGCGCTCGAACCAGTCGGCGGCGGGGTAGAGGCTCGTCAGCGTGGGGGCCGCCTCCCCGGGCGGGAGATCGGCGTGGACCAGGTGGCGGTCCGCCGGCCCCAGGCGGTTGAACGTGCAGACCAGGCGCATGACGCCAGCGTCGGCGCGGCGGTCCTCGCAGGTGAGCATCTCCAGCACGTAGCCCGCGCGGCGGAAGACGCCCGCGATGGCGGGGAGGTTGCCGGGCTCGGCGGTATGCCGGTGGTGAAAGCCGTGGGCGGCGTGGTCCTCGTCGGCGCTGGTGAGCGCGAGCCCGGCGAGGGAGACGGGCGATGGCGTGGTGGTCATCCCTGGAACCTCCGGCCGGCCTCGATCTTCTCCTTGAGCTTGAGGACCCCGGCGATGAGAGCCTCGGGGCGCGGCGGGCAGCCCGGGATGAAGACGTCCACGGGGACGATCTTGTCGGCGCCTTCCACGATGGCGTACTGGTTGGGGTACTTGAAGGGGCCGCCGTCGATGGTGCAGCCGCCCATGGCGATGGCCCACTTGGGGGCGGGCATCTGATCCCACAGCTCGCGGATGATGGGCGCCATCTTCTTGGAGATGGTGCCCGCGAGGATCATCACGTCGGCCTGGCGCGCGCTGGGGCGGAAGACCCCCACGCCGAAGCGGTCCAGGTCGAAGCGCGAGGCGCCCGCGGCCATCATCTCGATGGCGCAGCAGGCGAGCCCGAAGGTCAGCGGCCACAGCGACCGGGCGCGGGCCTTGTTCACGAGGTCCTCCAGGAGCGCGAAGCTCACGTAGGGCTGGACCTCCAGGGGGACCTCGCCCCGGTTGGCGGCGGCGAGCCCCTCCTCGCTGGCCCGCACCAGCGTCGGGGCCACGCCGGCGGTCGTGAAGGCGACCGTGGGTTGGCCGGTCTTGGGAGAGGTGTCGCTCACGGGTTCCTCCGGGGCGCGCCCAAGGGCTGGAGGTGGCGCTTCCAGTCGAAGACGCCCTTGCGCCAGGCGTAGACGATGGCCAGGGACAGGATGCCCAGGAACAGGGCGATCTCGATGAACGCCCTCCAGCCGGCGCCCAGGTAGGCCACGGCCACGGGGAACAAGTAGAGGATGTCCACCTCGAAGGCGACGAAGATGAGGGCGAAGGCGTAGTAGGCCACGGAGAAGCGCATCCACGCCGGGCCGATGGTGCCCACGCCGCACTCGTAGGTGTCCTCGGTCTTGGCGCCGCGATAGCGCGGGCTCAGCAGCGCTGGGATCAGCAGCGCCACGCCGCCCAGCACGGCCCCGACCAGCAGGTAAGCGCCCAGTAGCCCGTAGTCTTCCATCCGCCCCTCCTGCGCCGCCCCGCGCGCGCCCTCGCCTCGCGCCGGGCCCGCGGACGCCGGATACTAGGCGCCCCCGCCGCGACGTCAACCCTCGAATCGTCCCATGACGCCTAGTTAGCGCGCCCTCCCCGCGCCAGGGCGCCGGCCCACCGGGTGGCTCAGGGCTGCTGGGCGTCGGGGCGCGGCGCGGGACGCGGTGGGACGTCGGCGCAGGTGTTCGTGGCGTTGCACAGGGCGTCGAGGTCGAAGGACATCCCGTCGCTCACGACGTAGCGGGCGATGAGGTTGTAGAAGTAGAGCCCCATGTCGAAGACCTGGGTGTCCGCGCAGGCCCCGCAGTCGTCGGCGCAGGTGGCCTGGCATTGGGCGATGGCGCGGTCGGTGTTGTTGCCGGGCACGGGCAGGTCGTGCTTGCCCTCGGGGTGGGACATGGGAAACAGCGCGCCGGAGATCCCGCACTCCACGGGGTCGTCCGGGCCCCCCAGCGACCCGTCGGCGGCCACCGCGCGACACACGGCGTCCCGGCCGATGAGATGCAGCGGCGGGTCCAGCCGCGGGATCCCGCGCGGAGTCCACACGTCGTCGCCGTGGGCGAAGTCCTCGACGTCGATGTGGACACCCACGCCGTCGTTGTCCACGTAGCGCTTGAGGACGCTCACGGCCTCGGGGACATAGTGGTCGATGAGGACCTGGTTCACGGGCTCGCCGTAGCGAGGGTCGTCCGCCCGAAACTCGATGAAGCCGGCGGCGCGCCCCTCGGACACGCCCGAGCCCGCGGGGACGTTCATGTCGCCCATGGTGGTCGTGACGATGGTGTGGGTCCCGGTCCACTCGTCCAAGGCCGGGTACTCCAGCGGCTCGGCGCCGAAGTGGCGGGCGTAGATCTCGGGATCGCCGGGGTCCACGGCGAGCTGGGCGAGGCTCATGATGCGTCGGAACTCGGGGGAGGCGCGCCGGTAGGCCGGCCCGTCGGCCAGCGCCACGAGCGGCGCGCCCTCGGGGAAGGCCTCGCCCTGGAACACGACCTCGGCCCCGAAGGCGTCCAGGGTCGCGTAGGGCTGGGCGTCCGGGACGAGGTCGCACTCGGCGCGCCCGGTGAGCTGCGGGCCGCGGTACAGGGCGATGGTGGTGGCGTCGCCCCGGTCGCTTGGGACGCCCAGGCGGAAGGTGCCCGCGGGGCTGATGGTCACGCAGCGTCGCTCGCCGTTGGCCTCGTTCGTGACGACGACGGTGTCGCCCGGCTGGACGCCCGAGAGGACGCCCAGGGGCACGGTCGCCGAGCCGTTGAGGTCGGGGACGATCGTCTCGAAGCGCATGGCCCCGGCGTCGGCGCCAGTGTCAGCGCCGGTGTCAGCGCCGGTGTCAGCGTCCAGGGTGCCCACGTAGAGCGGCCCCATCATGCGGAGCTGCACGGCCTCGCGGACGCCGCCCTGGAGCGAGCGGTTGCCGATGTCGGTGAGGCCGCCGCCGCCGCAGATGGGCACGGCGGCGTCGAGCTCGGGCTCCAGCCCGGCCATCATGGAGGCCATGATCCCGCCGAGCGAGCTGCCGGTCATGCCCAGGGGCTCGCGCGCGCTGATGTCCACGGCGCCGTCGCCGTCGAAGTCGCCGGCGAGGTCGGGCTCGCCGTCGCCGTTGACGTCCAGGTCCCACCGGCGCGTGCCGTCGAAGGTGCGGAGGATGCGCACGAGCTGCATGTAGTCGAGGCCGCACTGGCGCACCATGTCGCGCGTGTGGAACAGGTAGGAGGTCCAGAAGTCAGCGCCCGAGTCGGGCACGCCGTCGCCGTTGCCGTCCACGGCGCGGCCGGTCATGACGGCGTCCAGAAACCCGCCCAGGCCCACGAGGCCCACGAGGCCCCGGGCTTGGGCCAGGTCGTCCTCGCCGATGCCGATGCCGTGGGAGGGGCAGTCGATGGCGATGGTGGCCACGCCGTGGCGGGCGAAGAAGCCCGCCCAGTTGAGGGCCTCGAAGCGGCTGGACGAGTAGCCGTGGCCCTGGATGATGAGGGGCACGGGCTCGCCGCGCCCGCGGTTGGAGACCTCCTTGCGGGGGACGTACAGCGTGAAGGACACGGACTCGGGGCGCGCGGGGGCGGGCACGCGGTCCAGGTCCACGGGCCAGACCTGTTCATTATAAGGAAGGGGGTGGCCGTCGGCGTCCTCCCGCGGGAAGAGCTGGGGCGACAGGAAGCTGCCGTCGACGATGTAGTCCACGTAGCCCAGGCCGTCCTCCAGGAGCTTGTACTGCTTGGAGGAGGTGTCCATGCCCAGGAGCTCGCTCGCCACGGGCGAGAGGATCATGAGGAGCTTCTCCATGGGCAGGATGTAGGGATTGGTGACGCCGGCCCAGGTGTCGTCGGAGGGGTCGCGGAGGACCTTGAGGGCCTCCAGCTTGGCCGGAAACTCCTCGCCGAGGTGGGCCTGGACGCCGTGGCCGTAGAGGCCCTCGCGCACGGCGACCCAGTTGGACTCGGCCGTCTGGGTGGTGAAGGCGAAGGTGAAGGCGACGTCGCTCATGGCGAGCCCTGGGGGCAGGACGGAGGGGAGGGCCGCCAGGGCGCGGTTCTGGGCGGTGTGGTTCACCCACGGGTAGGGCGAGCCCACGGGCCGCCCTTGGGCGTCCAGGAGGCGGCGGGTGACGACGACGGCGTAGGTCGTGCGCTCGTGGAGCGGCACGAGGGGGCGGACGATGAGGGTGTTGGTCTCGCGTTCGTAGAAGCTCATGAGGGCGTCGGCGCGCCCTGCGAGGTCGTCCCAGGCTGGCGTCGCCCCCGGGAGGTAGTTGGGCTTGTCGAGCACGCCGTCGCCGTCGGTGTCCTCGGGCCACTCGCCTTCGCCGAGGACGCCGTCGCCGTTGGCGTCGCCGCCGGGGTCGAGGACGCCGTTGCCGTTGACGTCCTCGTCGACCTCCTCGTACAGCAGCGACAGGGTTTCGCCGCGGGGGTCGTTCTTCCAGTAGTCCCGCTTCTCCAGCACGACGGGGTAGTTGCCCTCGCCCACGTCGAGGGGGACGAGCTCTCCGAAGCGTTCGGAGTCGGGGTCCACGTCGATGAGGTAGACGACGTCGTCGTCGGGGAAGTAGTCGGGGTCGCGGTGGGCGGCGACGATGGACGTGAGATCCAGGGGGCCCGTGAAGGGGATGGTGATGTGCTCGAAGAGGCCCCAGCCGTCGAGCTCGTCCACGCGCTCGCGGAGGCGGCGCTCGTGGGCGGTGGGGGCGATCATGGAGACGTTGAGGCGCAGGCCGGTGGCGCTGGTGGGGTCGTAGCGCGTGGCGAGGTCGTTGGGCAGGGGGATGTCGGGCAGGGGGCGGTGGTCGAAGTCGAGCTTGACCGTGGTCTTGGCGGGGGCGGCGGGGTAGAGGCCCTGGGGCCCGGGGGCGCAGGCGGCGAGGGTGGCGAGGGCGAGCGTGGGGGCCACGAGCAGGGCCGCGCGGCGGCCGGTGGGATCCGTGTGCAGTGTCATGGCCGTCCCCTCCTGTCGGTGCGCCCGGAGCGTACCGGACGGGGCCGAGCGTGACCACCGGACGGTGTGACGTGTCGGGGCGCCGCGACCGCGACCGCATCCGCAGCCGCGACCGCAACCGCAGCCGCGACCGCAACCGCAGCCGCGACCGCAACCGCAGCCGCAGCCGCTTCCGCTTCCGCTTCCGCCGCCGCACCCGCGACCGCAGCCGCTCCCGCTCCCGCGACCGCAACCGCAACCGCAACCGCAACCGCTTCCGCTCCCGCGACCGCGACCGCATCCGCCGCCGCGACCGCGACCGCGCCCGCAACCGCAACCGCAACCGCAACCGCAACCGCAACCGCAACCGCAACCGCTCCCGCGACCGCAGCCGCTCCCGCTCCCGCGACCGCTCCCGCGACCGCTCCCGCGACCGCAGCCGCAGCCGCAACCGCCCCCGCAGCCGCAACCGCAGCCGCATCCGCAGCCACAGCCGCGGGTTCCGCTGTGCCTGCCTTGTGGCTGGGCGTCACTTGGCGGTCCGGGGTTCGTCT
>CAYZID010000055.1:0-25976 GCA_964478315.1 uncultured Myxococcales bacterium
GGCGAGGTGGCGGCGGCGCGGCGCCGGGCCGTGAGCGCCCTGGACGAGGGCGTCCGGGCCTGGCCCACGGCCCCGCTGAGCGACGGCGTGGACGCCCAGAGCGCCGTGGACGGCCCCTGCCGGGGTACCTTCACGAGCGCGCCGGCGGCCTCGCGCATCGAGGGCTGGCGCCCGCCGGAGCGCCCGGGTCGGGCGGGCGGGCGAGACACGCGGGCCGCGCCCCGGCGAAGCGCCGGGCGCGAGACCGAGGAGGGGAAGGACGTGGTGAGCGACGCGGGTGCGGCCGGAGAGGCCGGAGGCGGCGGCGAGGTGGATCTGACGCCCCTGTGGGACGCCCTGGGCGGAGACGAGGCCGCGCGCCAGGAGGCCCTCCAGCGGGCGCTGGCCGCCCTGGTGGTGGTCGCGGGCGCCGAGCGGGGCTTCGTCGTGGTGGGCGAGCGGGACGTGCGGGCCTCCAGCGACCTGGACGGCGACGCCATCGGCGGTGCCGAGCGCAAGCTCCCCGCCGGGGCGGTGGAGGAGGCGCGGCGCGCCCAGGGGCCCTGGCGGGCCACGGGCGCGGGCTCCCTGTGGGCGTGGGCCCTGCCCGCGCCGGGCCGGGCGAGCGGCGACGGGGAGGGACCGGACGGGAGCGACGCGGACGAGGGCGGGCCCGTGCTCGTCCTCCAGAACCGCTTCGCGCCCGACGCCTTCGCGGCGCTGGCCCCGGGGCCCCAGGGCTCCCCGGCCCTGGCCGTGCTCGCCGCGGTGGCCGCCGTGGACGCCCTGGCGCGGGCGCGGGACGAGGCCCGGCGCGACCGCGACGCCCTGGCCGAGCGCGCGGCGCGGGAGGCCACGCGCTCCACGGAGGAGATCCTGCGCCTCCGGCGGGAGCTGGAGACCACGCGCGAGCTCGCCCCGCCCACCCACGGCTACGACGAGATCATCTTCGCGTCGCGCCCCATGCGCGTCATGCTGCGGCGGCTGGACCGCATCGTGGACAGCGACCTCCCGGTCTACATCCACGGGGAGAGCGGCACGGGCAAGGAGCTCGTGGCCCGCGCCGTGCACGCCCACGGCCCCCGCTCCCAGGGCCCCTTCGTGGCCCAGAACTGCAGCGCCATCCCGGCGGGGCTGTTCGAGAGCGAGCTGTTCGGCCACGAGCGCGGGAGCTTCACGGGGGCCGAGCGGGCGAGCGAGGGGCTGTTCCGGCGCGCCCACGGCGGCACGCTGTTCCTGGACGAGGTGGGCGACCTGCCCCTGGATCTCCAGGCCAAGCTGCTGCGCGTCCTGGAGACCGGCGAGGTGCGGCCGGTGGGCGGGCGCCGCACCCACCAGGTGGACGTGCGGATCGTGTGCGCCACCCACCGGGACCTGCGCGTCCTGGTGGAGCAGGGGCAGTTCCGCGAGGACCTCTACTACCGGCTCAACGTGGTGCGCGTGGACGTGCCGCCGCTGCGCGAGCGCCCCGACGACATCCCGGTGCTGGTGGAGCACTTCCTGAGCCAGCGGGACCCCAAGCCCGCCCTGGCGCCGGGGGTCATGCGCGCCCTGGTGCGATACGGGTGGCCCGGCAACGTGCGCCAGCTCGAGAACGAGGTGACGCGGGCGAGCCTCCTGTGCGACGGGACGATCACCGTGGAGGATCTCAGCGAGGAGGTCCGCGCGGGGGATGGGCGACGCAAGGACGATGCCTCCAAGCTCCAGGGGCTGGGGCTAGAGACCGGGCCCCTCAAGGAGCGCGTGGAGCGCCTGGAGCGCTGGGCCCTGCGCCGGGCGCTCGCGCGCCACGGGGGCAACAAGAGCCGGGTGGCGCGGGAGCTGGGCCTGTCCCGGGCGGGCCTCAACATGAAGCTCAAGCGCCTGGGGCTGTGGGAGGGCAAGGCGCCCTGAGGGGCGCGGCCGCCCACGGGCGAGCCGCCTACCCGCGGGCGGCCTCGGTGAGCTCGATCATGCGCTCCAGGGCGCGCCGGGCGTCTCGCGCCAGGGCCGCCCGCCCGGCCTCGTCGAGGCGCTCGCGCCAGCCCGTGGTCTCGTCCACGGCGTCGCCGGCGAGGACGCGGTTGAGGGGCGGCGCCTCGCCCCGGCGCAGGAGGTCCATCATGCCGGCGAGGTGGGGCGGGTCGTTGCGCGACATGGTGGCGCAGCCGCAGCCCACGGAGGCGAAGGCGGGGTCGGGGATGTCCGCCAGGTGGACGACCTCCACGCCGCGCCGGGCGAACTGCTCGGCGGCGTTGCGGACGAAGTGGCCCTCGGTGCCCACGGCCACGCGGTCGCCGGGCTTGGCGGCCTCCAAGGCCCCCCAGAGGTAGCTCGTGCTCCCGTGGCCGTCGGCCAGCTCGACGACCTCGCGGCGGGACTCCGGGTGGACGATGACGCGGTAGCCGCGCTCGCGCCAGTACTGGACGTGCGCGGGCTGGAAGACCGTGTGGACGCCGCAGTGGCCGTTCCACAGGACGAGCTCGGCGGCGTCCAGGGCCGCGCGCTGGGAGGCGTCGAGGGCGTCCAGGCGCGGGCGGGGTTGGCCGCCGTGGGGGCCGGGCCAGTGGAACCAGGCGTCCTGGGGGATGCCCACCTCGGTGGCGGAGTTCTCGCCCAGGTGCTGGTCGGGGACGAAGAGGATCTTGCGGCCCTGCTCGCGGGCCCAGCGCATGATGATAGGCGCGTTGGAGCTGGTGCAGATGGCGCCCCCGGTGCGCCCGGCCAGGGCCTTGATGCGGCCGCTGGTGTTCATGTAGGCGATGACGAGGAGGTCGTCGCCGTAGCGGGCGTGGAGGTCTTCGAAGATGGGCTCGACCATGGCCTCCTTGGCCATGGCCTCCATGGTGCAGCCGGACTTGGGGTTGGTGATCCAGACGTCTTGGTGGTCGTGCTTGAGGATGGCGATGGTCTCGGCCATGAAGTGGACGGCCGACTCCACGAAGGTGGTGACCTCGGGGTTGCGGACGGCCTGGAGGGCGAGGGCGTAGGAGTCGGCGATGTGGCCGCCGTAGCGCTCGACGAGCTTCACGATCTCGCCGCCCATGTAGAAGTGGGCGAGGAGCATGAGGGAGTCGCCGAAGTGGTCCAGGGCGGGCTTCACGTAGCGGTCGAGCCACGGGAGGACGGTCTCGGGCGTCCGGTCCGGGAGCGCGAGGTACTCCTCGGCGTAGGGCTTGAACTCCTCCTGGTACCAGTCCAGGGGGAGGTCGGACTGACAGATGGGCATATCGGGCTGGAGGGTGATCCCGCTCGACCGGATGCCCCGATCCACCTGGCGCTCCCCTGCCGTCGTCCGCGTCGCCTCACCCATGACCGTCCTCCTCCTCGTGACCGGCGGGCTCGCTGGGCCCGCCCCACCGCGCGGACGAGCCGCCAGGCGCCCGCCTCGCGCGGCCCACTGTGCGACCTCGGGCCCCCACCCCGCAACCCTCATCCGCCGCGCCCCCGCCTCACGCGAGTCCCCCCCACGGATGGAGGCGCCGCGCCGGTCGGGCAATGGACTCCGTTTCGCAGGGGATCGACTTCGGCACATCGTCCGCGGCGGGCACGGGGGCAGCCCCCATCCGCCACACGGTCTGAGGACCGGGGCGCAAGACGCCGTGTCTGGGCAAGGAGGCAGGCGGCTGAGCGCGGAGGCATGGCCTGGGCACATCGTTCGCCCAGTCACAGGATCGGCCGCGCACCCCGACGCCGCCCGGGCGCGGGCTCCGAAACCAACTTCCAGCGGGAGTGACGGTTCGGGGTCGCCCCGCAGTGGTTGTCACCTCCAAGTTTCCGTGCCAAGATCCACGATGAAGGAGGTGTCGGGCGAAGGTATGAAACCTCGAACAGCCATCGCTCGGCTCGCTGCGGCTTACACCGACCCTGCGATCGTCATCAACGACCGCTACGAGGTGGAGTACGCGAACGACGCCGCCGTCGCCCACCTGGCGGCCTCGGGCTGGTCCCGCGAGCTCGGGGCCCCGTGCTACCGGCTGCTCCACGGGCGCGACACCCCCTGCCCGGACCGGCCGGCCCCCCTGAACTTTCGGTGCCCCATGGCAGAGGCCCTGGAGACGAGCCGCTCGGTGCGACAGCACCACGTCCACCTGGACGCCGACGGGCTCCCCCACTGGACTGAGACGACGACCGTGCCGTGGCCCGGCGAGGTGCCCGAAAGGTCCTCGGCGGACGGGCCCGTGGCCCTCGTCCGGCGCGTGATCCAGGTCCAACGAACGCTCCTCCCCTCGGAGGGGCAGGCCTGCCCAACGCCCCCTGGGCGTACGGGGGCAAACTCGCCCCCACGAGAGGAGAGCGAGACGCTCGCCGAGCCTCCCGCGCCGCGAGCTGCGGCCGTGACGCACGACCTCCGCAACCTCCTGGGGACGCTGTGCCCCTACGTCTCCCTGGCCCAGCGTGTGCTCCCCGCCGACACGCCCGCCAAGCCCTACCTCGAAGGGATTCGGGACGCGGCGCAGAACGCTGTCCGGTTGGTGGGCGAGCTCTTCCACTCCGTGCGGGAGGATGTGGCCCCCATGAGCCCTCTCGCCCTGAGCGACGCCCTCCGACATGCCGTGGAGTTTCTGCGCCCCTCCCTCCCCCACCATGTGCATGTCGAGCTGTCCCTCGCCTCGACCCAGGCCGTGATGCTCGACCGCGACCTCGTCCGCCAGAGCCTCGTGAACCTCCTCCTCAACGCCGCCGAGGCGCTCGACGCCCGCCCGGGGGGCGTGGAGATCTCCACCCGCGACCTGCCCCCGGACGACCCCCTCGTGGGGCGGTGGCTGGGCCACGTGGAGTACGGCGCCGTCCTCTGGAGCACGCGCGACACGGGCCCGGGGATGCCACCCCACGTGGCGCGGCGGGTCTTCGAACCCTTCTTCTCCACGAAGGCCGAGCGCGGGGGTACGGGACTGGGCCTAGCCAGCGTTCGAGCCACGGTCGTGGAGGCCGGCGGCTCCATCTGGGTGGAGTCCCGCGAGGGTGAGGGGACCACCTTCCATATCCTCCTGCCCATGGCGCGACCGCCTCGGCAGACGAGAGAGGCTCCCAACCTCCCCGCCCCCGCGCGGGCGAGCCTCGGAGCGGGCCCCTCGTGACGCCCCGGCGACTGGCCCAAGGGGACGGCGCTCTCGTGCTCATCGTGGACGACTCGCGGGTCGTGGTGGACAATCTCCAGCGCATCCTGGAGCACGCTGGCTTCCAAACCGCCGCGGCCAGCGACTGCACCACCGCCCGCACGCTGAGCGCCCACCTCTCCCCGGACGCCATCCTCCTGGACCTCCACCTCCCTGACGGCAGCGGCATGGAGCTCCTGTCCCACCTCCGGGCCACGCTGCCGGACGCGGTGATCATCGTCCTCACGGGCCACGGCTCCATCCGCACGGCCGTAGAGGCCACCCGCCTGGGCGCCACGGATTTCTGGACCAAGCCCTTCGAGCCCCACGAGTTGCTCCTCTCCCTCCGGCGCTCCTTGGAGGCCCAGCGCCTGGCCCAAGAGGTCCACGCCCTGCGTCGCCAAGACGGCGCGTCGCCTGTGGTGACGCAAAGAGACGGGGACGCCGACGCCCCCTCGGGCTACCCTCGGTCGCCGGCCGCGCGCCGGACCATGAAGCTCGTCCAACAGGCCGCGGACCACGACGGCATCGTGCTCCTGCTGGGTGAGAGCGGCGTAGGCAAGGACTACGTGGCCCGCTGGATCCACCGCCACTCCCGCCGCGCCGACGCCCCCTTCTTCTCCCTCAACAGCGCGGCGCTGCCCGCCACGCTGGCGGAGACCGAGCTCTTCGGGCACGAGCCCGGCGCCTTCACGGGCTCCCGCGGCCGCAAACGCGGGCTGCTGGAGCTGGCCCGCTCGGGGTCGCTGCTCATCAACGAGGTGGGCGAGCTGGAGCTGCCGCTCCAGGCCAAGCTGCTGACCTTCCTGGACACGCGCGAGTTCCTGCGCCTGGGCGGGGAGCGCCCGGTGCGCGTGGACGCCCGCCTGATCTTCGCCACGAACCGCGACCTCCAGCGAGCCATGGACGAGGGGCGCTTCCGCGAGGACCTCTACTGGAGGATCCACGTCTTCCCCATCACGATCCCCCCCCTCCGCGAGCGCCGAGAGGACATCCCCTACCTGGCCACGACCATCGCCGCCGAGGTCGCCAAGGCCATGGGCCGCCCGCCGTCCGTGGACATCCACCCCACCGCCCTGGCCGACCTCACGAGTTACGACTGGCCGGGAAACATCCGCGAGCTCCGCAGCGTGCTGGAACGCGCCCTCATCCTGAGCGGAGGCTCCCGGATCGACGCGCGCCACCTCTCGCTCCGGGCCCGACAGCGCCCCACACCCCGCCCCCACTCGGCGCGGCCCCGGGTGCACGACCCGCCTCCGGCCCAGAGGGACCTCGCCCCGGCGCACCCAGCCCGCGCCGAGCCGGGTTCCGCCACCGAGCGCCCCTGGTCCTACACGGCCACGTGGCGCCCCGGCGAGAGCCTCCACGCCCTCACGGCCCGCGTGGCCCGGGCCGTCATCGAAGAGGCCCTACGAGGGGCACGCACGCGCCAAGAGGCGGCGGCCTGGCTGGGGCTCTCCCGCCACGCTCTGGCCTACCAGATGAAGACCCTCGGCATCGCGTGGCCGCCAGCGGACACCGCGCGCGCGCCCCGCAGACCACGCGGGGGCAGGGCCGAGCCCGGTCGACAGGAGCCCATCGGCGCGAGCCCGACCGGGCCCACGGTCATCCGCCGCGCGGCCGGGCCTCCTCGAAGCAGGTGACCGTGGCCGGGTCGTGCCGAGTCAAGGTCACCCGCGTGCGGCGCCCCGTGAGGCGGTAGAGCGTCTCCTCCACGAGCCCGAAGCCGAACGAGCAGATGGGCTGCTTGCCGCACCGCTCCCCGTCTGGCCCGGCCAGGCTGGCGAAGTAGCACCTCGCGAACTCGATCCGCACCGCGCCGTCGCCGTCCACGCCGGTGATGCGGAACTCCCCGAAGGAGCCGAGCTGGGCGATCCCCTCGGCCATGACCGCCCCGGCCTCCTCCGCCGAGAGGCCCTGGGGCAGCTCGGGCCAGAGCCGGGCGGAGGCCGCCTTGCCCGCGCGGCGCATGACCGCCGCGGCCGAGGCCCCCAAGGTGGCGCCGACGGCATCCTGAAGCTCGCCGACGATGATGTCTCTGCTGTCCATGTGTTCCTCCATGCTCCCGGCACGATGTCCGCGCCGGTGCCGTCTCCGCACCAACCCGACCGACGCCCCAGGGCCCAAGGTGCGCAGGTCGCGGCCCGCGCGCGGCCCCATGATGCCCGGCTCCCCACGAAGCCGAAGCCTCTGGGGGCTGGGGCTCGTTACAAGACGCGGGCCAACGCCGGTGCGTGCTTGCGCACGTGGTAGCGCACGCCGCCCAGGTTGGCCTGGGGGTCGGCCACGATAGCCAGGACGGCATCGGCGTTGAGCTCGTTCATGACGATGACGCCTTTGTCGTACTCGAACATCGCCTGGCTCAAGGTGCCGGTCTCCAGCTCGCGGCCCATGACCTCGGCCGAACCGATGCCCGTGGACACGAAGGCGCCCACGGCCTCCACGTCCAGGCCGCCCTTGGATGTGCCGGCGATGACGAACCCGTCGCGGCTCACGACGACGGCCGTGGAGATCCCGTCGAACTGCGCGAGCGTCTGAAGCTGCTGCGTGATCCGGTCCATGCCCTCTCCTTGTGGTCCCCTCGCGGGGGGCGTTGTGGAAACCCACGGGAACTCCTGCGATCGGAACGCGGTCGCAGGAACTCACCGGGGGGCGCCCCGCCCGCCCACCACGGGCGGCGCAGGGCACGTCGATGGGGCCACCACACGCGCGGCGGGCCCCCAGGTCTGCGAGCCCTTCGCGTGGCCTAGCGCGGCGTGGCTCGCTCCTCACAGGTCACGGTGCTGGGGTCGTGCTCGACCAGCGTCACGCGCGTACGGCGACCCGTGAGGCGGTGGAGGGTCTCCTCGACCATCCCGAAGCCGAAGGAGCAGATGGGCTGCTTGCCACACATGGCGCCGCCCTCGCCCGCCAAGCTGGCGAAATAGCAACCCTGAAAGCGAATCTTCGCCGCGCCGTCCGCCTCCTCTCCCGCGATGGTGAAGTCCCCGAAAGAGCCGAGCTCGGCGATCCCGTCATGCAGGATCCGCCCGGCCTCGGTGAGAGACACCCCCGAGGGGAGCTCGGGCCACAGGGTCCTGGACGCCTCCATCCCCGCCTTGCGCATGACGGCGGCCGCCGACGGGCCCAGCGTCGCGCCCATGGCCTTCTGAATTTCACCCACGATCATGTCCCGGTGATCCATGTCTCCCTGACTCCTGTGCCTCGGAAACGCCACTCCACATGCCCGGCCCCTTCGCCTGGCCGCTCCGACCCGTGTGGGCGAGGGAGAGAAACGAGGGAGAGGCCGGATGCCTCGCGCGCCACCACCACCCGAACGCTCCGCGTGGGAGCCGGTGGGCGACGCGCCCCTGAGCCACGCGTGGCCCATGCCCCAGGGCGTAGTGCAAGGAGCAGTCCACAAGGGGACGCACCACGGCGCGGGAAGGCCGTGTCGCCGCGCGGGGAACCGCGCGGGGGGACGGGAGGGCCGAGTGGAGAAGCCAACCCGAGGGGACAACGAAGGCGTGAGAGGCCACCCGGGATGCGTGAACCTCACGCACGGGGGGCCCTGCCATGCGTGAGATTGGCGCGCGGGCGCGGCGGGGGGGCACGCATCCCACGTGGGGTCCCACGGAGCGAGGGGCGTGCCGGGGGGTCGCCGCGGACCGTCACCGCCTGGCATAGTTCGTGCTGGACGAGCGAGGTACGCTCCTCCCTCCGCGCTCCTCACGCAACCCAGGGCCTGGAGGACGGAGCCAAGCGAGCCTCCCCTACAGGAGCGATGGACGACATGGCAAGCCTGCTCATCGTCGAGGACAGCCCCACGCAGGTCGCGGGGCTCGCGCTGGCCGTGGACCAGGCGGGGCTCGGGTGGCGCGTGCTGGCGGCGTCGAGCTTCGACGAGGCGTGGACGCAGGCCCAGGCGCAGCCGCCCGAGGCGGCCATCGTGGACGTGGGGCTGCCGGACGGGGACGGCATCGCCCTAGCGACCCGCCTGCGCGCCTTGAACCCGAGCCTCCACACGGTGCTCGTGACGGGCTGGGACTCGCCCCAGCTCCGCGCCCGGGCGCGGGGCGCTGGCGCGGCCGCGCTGCTGGTGAAGCCCGTGTCCTCCGCGGAGCTGCTCCGCGCAGTGGCCCCTGCCCTGGGTGCGGACGGGGCGCTCGGGGACGGGGGGGCGTCCATCGATCCACTCGGAGCGACGGCCGGACAGCGGAATCGAGCTCCCGTGGAGATGGAGGGCACGGGGCCCATGAGCGAGCGCGAGCGAGCCCACCACCGCGTGAACAACCTACTATCGGAACTCCTCACGGGGCTGCGGCTCTTGGAGATCGAACTCACGGCCCCCGCGGCGGAGCTAGAGGAGATTCAGAGACGCTCCCAGGCGCAGCTCGATCTCCTGAGCGGCCAGGTTCGCGCACTGGCGCACGTCGTGGGCGAAGCGCTGGGGCGGGGCAGGCCGTGAGCGCGGCGCCGAGGGGCTCGCTGCTGCTCGTGGACGACCACGCGGAGGTCGCGTGGGTCCTGGGGCGGTACCTGGTGCACGCGGGCTTCGACGTGACGACCTGCGGGGATGGGGAGGAGGCCCTGGGGCTGCTTGCAAGACGGCCCTTCGACGTGGTCGTGACCGACGTGCAGATGCCCAAGGTCAACGGACTGCGCGTGCTGGACTGGACGGTGGAGCACCGGCCCGAGACGCGCGTGGTCGTCATCACGGGCTTCGGCTCCCCGGCGGTGCGCCAGGCGGCCGTACGCCGCGGGGCCTTCCTCTACGTGGAGAAGCCAGTCGACCCCAAGCTGCTGGAGGAGCTGCTGTCGCGGCCCAGGGAGGCCGACTCGTTCCACGGCACGGTGGGCGGCGTGGATCTGTTCGACTACCTCCAGCTCCTCGTGGTCACGCGCCGCCAGGCCGTACTGTCGGTGACCTCGTCCACGGGCGAGGAGGCGCGCATCTGGCTAGACACCGGAGCCATCGTCCACGGCGAGTGCGGCGACCTCACCGGCGAGGAGGCGCTGTTCCGATGTCTGGAGTTCCAGGGCGGCCAGTTCGCCACGCTGCCGTGGACGCCGCCCGCCGAGCGGACCATCGACGCTCGCAGCGACTTCCTGCTCATGGAGGCCGCGCGCATGAAGGATGAGCGAGGTGCGCGGTGAGCGGCGACCGCGCGGCGGCACCTTGGCCCTCGAGGCTGCGGCCACCCAACCGGACGGACGACCCACAACCGAGCGACGACGGAGCGACATGAGCCCACACGCCCCCCAAGCAGAGAGCGCCGAGCGCAAAGTCGAGACGATCCTGGCGGACATGGTGGACGCGACCGGGGCCCTCACGGCCCTGCTCATCTCCCGAGAGGGGACGAGCATGGCCGAGGCCGGTCACACGGAGTTCATGAACACGACGGCCCTCGCAGCGCTGGTGGCGGGGATGTTCTCGGCCACGCGCGAGGTGGCTCGCCTCGTGGGGGAGGAGCAGTTCTCCATCCTGCTGCAGCAGGGCGAGCGGCGGCACATCCACATCTCGCTCATCGATGACACATCCATGATGGTCATCGTCTTCGAGGACTACGACCGAATCGGGCGCGTGCGGCACCACGCGCGGCGCACCGCGCGTGCCATCGCCGAGGCCCTGAGCCGCGACGAGGGTGCCCGGGGCGTGGGAGAGGAGCTGGAGGTCCCGGCGTTCCGCGAGTACGCGCTCAACCTCATCGACCGCATCTTCTCCGACGGCTGAGCTGCCCATGCCCCACATCCACTTCGAGGCCAAGCAGGTCGTCTTCAAGCTCGTGTACTACGGCCCGGGCATGAGCGGGAAGACGACCAACCTTCGGCAGCTCCACAGCCACCTGCCCGCTGACCTGCGGGGGGAGATGCTGTCACTGGACACCGAGGAGGAACGGACCTTGTTCTTCGACTTCTTCCCGTTGGAGCTGGGCCGGGTCGAGGGCTACGGGTTGCGGTTCAACATGTACACCGTCCCCGGCCAGGTGCACTACGAAGCCAGCCGTCGCCTCATTCTCCAAGGAGCCGATGGCGTGGTCTTCGTGGCCGACTCCCAGCCAAGTCGCCACCAGGACAACCTGGAGAGCTTCCGCTCCCTCACGCGGAACCTGGAGAGCTACGGCGTGGACTGGCGGCGCTTCCCCCTGGTCCTCCAGTACAACAAGCGCGACGTACCCGACGCCGTAGAGGTGGGCGTCATCGAGCGCGAGCTGGACGTGGGGCCCCTGCCCGTCCACCGCGCCATCGCCACGACGGGCTACGGGGTGTCCACGACCATGCGCACGCTCAGCCGCCTCGTTCTGGAGAGCTTCCGCCTCTGATTCCGACGCGGGCGCGCGGCCCGCGCCCTGCGCTGACGAGCCGACCGACTCACGGGCTGCCACACACAGACACACGCCGCCGCACAGAGGAGACCCATGGCGCTCTACGGCACCCTCGAAGACATCCACATCGTGGACCTCATCCAGTTTCCCAAGAACGGCCGCAAGACCGGCGAGCTGCGCATCGCCGGGCCCGACGCCGAGGCCCACCTGTTCTACGACGAAGGTCAGCTCCGCCATGCCCAGCTCGGCGCCCGGGAGGGCCTGGACGCGCTCGTGGAGTGCATCGAGTGGACCCACGGCGACTTCGAGTTCCGAGACGGGGCATCCGCCGCCCGAGAGACCCTCCACCAAGATCTCCACCACACGCTCATGCAGGCGCTCAAGCTCCGCGACGAGCGGCGAGGGGGGCGAGACGCCCCCCCCAAGCCCGCACCGACGCTCGGACCATCCCCTCCACGCGCCACGATCGGGGGGCCACGGGTCGAGGCCGCCGCGCGCCGCCCACGGTCCCCCGTGTCCTCCCCGCCGCCGCGCCCCACGACGCCACGTGAAACACCCACGGCACCCACGCAGAGGGCCCGGCGCACGACAAACCCGCACCTCGGCATGGCCGTGGCCGCCCGCGGCGGGCCAGCGAGCACGCCGGAGTCGGGCGAACGGCCCGAGACCCGGGCGGGAGCGCCTGCGAGCCGCTCGTCCCGACCCGACGCGCCAGCGCGTCCACCGAGCCGACCGAAGGTGACCTCCCGGGAGGTGGTCTCCTCGGAGACGACGCCTCGGGGTACGTCCCCCCCCCCCAGAGACCACGATGGCCCAGCTAAGGCGGCGGGTGAGGGGCCGTCTCGGCACGCGGTCGCGCTCCCGCCCCCACGGCCAGACGCCGGGCTGCATGAGGCGCTCTCGACGCTCCTGGGCGCGCGGCCCGCCCTGGCCTCGGCGCGGGTCCTGGCCGCTGACGGGGCGGCGCTCGCCGACACGGCCGGCGGTGAGCTGGGGGCGTCCCGGGCGCTGGACACGTCGGTCATGGGCCTCGTGCGCTCTTGGCCCGGGGGGAGGCCCACGCGGGTCCTTGTGGCGGGCGAGGCGGGGCTCACCGCCGTGGCCGTGCTCGGCGACGGCAGGGTGCTCATCGCGCGGGGCGCGGAGGGGGCCTCGTGGGGCGCGGTGTCGGTAGGGCTGGGGAGGCTCACGGTCGGCCTGGAGGAGGGCGCGGCGTCATGAGCGATCCCCTGCTCGAAGATGCGCTGGACGTGCTCGTGTCCCGGGGCCTGCTGTCCGCGAACCAGGCGGCTCTCCTGCGGGCGGGCGAGGGGATCGAGGAGGCGAACGGCGAGGAGGAGGGGGCTGCCGCGCGCCCCTCGCTGGCGCGTCGGATCGTGAACGACGACGGCACCTACGTCCCCGCCTTGCTCGGCGCCGTCCCGACACCGTCCATGACCTTCGAGTCCTTCGTGCCCTGCCCCAAGAACGCCTTCGCCTGTCGTCTGGGGCGGGCGTTCGCCGCCCAGGACGGGCCGCTGGAGACCTTCACGCCCCTGTACGTCTACGGAAACGTGGGGACGGGCAAGACCCACCTGCTCACGGCTCTGGCCCAGAGCGCCGCCGTTCGGCGGGTGCTCCTCCTGAGCGCCGAGGACCTGGAGGCCGAGGCCGCGCGAGCCGCCCATCACGCGGCCCGAGCCGAGCTTCGGCGGTGGGTGGCGGGGCACGACATGGTGCTCATCGACGACCTCCATTTGGGAACGCGGGTGCCCGCGGTGGAGCGGGAGCTCTGCGCGATCGTCTCGCTGTGCGAGCGCTGGGAGACACCCCTGGCGGTGACGGCCGACACGCCGCCGGAGGAGCTACCCGGGGCCTCGCGGCGGCTCCAGTCCTTGCTGTCGGGCGGGGTCATCGCCGCCATCCAGGTCTGTGACGCCGAGGACCGCGCCGAGGTGGCGCGGCGTGTGCTGGCGGGGGTGGAGGCCCCGGCGGAGGCCATCACCTACCTTGCCACGCACGCGGACCAGAGCATGCGACAGCTCGTGGGCGCCGTGCGTCAGCTCGCGGCCATCTCCGAGGTCATGGAGCTACCCGGCGGCGTGGACCTGGCCCGCGCCATCATCCCGCTCCCCGAGGACCTCGCTGGCTACACTGACGACCTCCGGGGGGCCGCCGAGCCCCGAGAGCCCCGCGCGGAGGAGGAGGCACTCGGGGACACGGTGGACAACGCCATGGGGCAGGCGACCGAGGAGCCTCTCAGCCAGCCCCAGGGTGTCGCCGGGCCTGCGTCCCAGCGCACCGGGGATGAGCGGGCGCACGCTCCTCGCTCCGACCCGGAGGGAGAGACAGAGGCGGTCGAGCCCCCAGCGATGTTCACGGAGCACGCTGGACAAACACCGGCCTCCGGCTCTCATCCCATGCGGGAGCGGTTCAAGGAGATGCTCCGCGAGGCGGACACGCCCGCCCAGCAGGCGCTGGCGCTCCAGATCGCGCTGGGCGAGAGGATCCGCGAGCTCCGGGCGACCGGTCGAGAGGGAGAGGTCGCGCCGCTGGAGGAGGCGCTGGAGTTGGTCCGCGCGGGGCGAACCCGGCAGGCCCTGGAGAGGGTCGCGACGTGAACCCGATACCGCGAGACGACCGCAAGGTCCGGTGTCTGAACGCCGACGCGCTGGTCTCGGAGATGGTGCCGCTGTGGCGCCTGGGCGTGAACGTCACGTTCGAGCGGGGGCCGGCGCGGTCGGAGTGGACGGCGGGGGACACGATCGCGCTCCTCATAGGGGGCGCGTCCCAGGGGGCGGGCCCCGCCGCCGCGGACGTCGTAGCGGAGGGCCTAGCGGCGGGCTGGCGCCCCGCCTACCCCCTCATTCTGCTGCCCCCAGCCGAGCAGCCCGGCCCCTGTGTGCTCGTGGACCTGCGACGGAGCGCGCCTCCCACGACGCCCTTCGAGCGCGCGGCCCTGCTGGACGTCATCGCCGCGCTGGTTCGCGGGGGCATGGAGGCGGCCCGGGCCGTGGTGGAGACCACGACCGCGCTGCCCGCACTGGAGAGCCTGGCGGAGTTGGGCAGCCACTCGACCGTGCGGCGCGGCGGGAGGTCGTACCAAGTGCAGACCGAAGTGCTCGTCGACGGAGACGAGGTGGAGGTCCAGACGACGGTCTTCGCGCAGGGGGCCGTCGTGGAGAGCCGCGCGTCCCCGATCCCGGAGCCCCTGCGCCGACCGCTCGCGGAGGTCCGGGGGCTCGTGGAGGCGCAGCACGCCGCCCTCGTGCGCCGATACGAGGCCGCCACGTCCGACGATCCCGACCCCTGGGGCAGCCCTCGGGGGTAGGCAGGCAGGAGCGAGAACGTGACTCACAGCGTCCATGATGACCGTGCAGCCCACTGCCGTCCCCGCAGGTCTCCTGGCGGCGCCCGCGCGGCGTGCACCTCCTGGACCGTGGCGAGGACACGCGCGATCCCGCTACGGCACCCGCCGAGACCGGAGCCCCTCCGCCGGGCCTCCGGGGTCCGGCGAGCCTCCCCCGAACGCCCCCCCTCGCAGAGGCGGACACGTCATGTTCATCGACGTCCCTAACCGGTCGCTTCGGCTGAAGATCGTCTACTACGGGCCGGGGCTGTGCGGGAAGACGACGAACCTCCAGCACGCGGTGGAGTTCGTCAACGCGCGGCGCAAGCGCCCCGTGGACCTGGTGTCGGTGGCTACCGAAGATGATCGCACGGTCTTCTTCGACTACCTGCCGCTGAGCGCGAAGCCCATCTCCGGCTTCACGCCGACCTTCCAGATCTACACGGTCCCAGGTCAGGTGCAGTACAACCGCACGCGCCTGCTGGTGTTGGGTGGCGTGGACGGGATCGTGTTCGTCGTGGACTCCCAGCGCCCCCTGCTCCGGGCGAACCAGGCGAGCTGGCAGGAGCTTCAGCGGAACCTGCGCGAGCTGTCGCTGGACCCGGCGGAGATCCCGCTCGTCGTGCAGTACAACAAGCAGGACCTCCCAACGGCCCTCCTGCCCAAGGAGCTGGAAAGGAAGCTCGGCCTGGGGGACTACCGGGGCTTGCCCGCTGTGGCCTCTCAGGGGACGGGGGTCATGGAGACCCTGCGCGCCATCTCGGGGGCGGTCGTGCACAAGGTGAAGCCGCTCATCGAGCGCAGCCGCCCCGAAAACCTCACCCAGACGACCGAGCCCGACGTCGCCCAGAGCGAGCCGGCCGGCGGCGTGACGGGCGCGGTTTCCCGCCAACCCGCACCGCCCCAGCCCGGGATGCGCCCAGCCCGGGCCCCCCAACGCGACGAGCGGCCCGTCCCGTCTGCCCACGCTGTCGAGGGGCGACGCCCCCGAGAGCCCCGGGGTACCCAGCCAAAGAGGCGTCGAGACGCCATGACGCGGCCGATAGACCCGCTCGCCCGGGGGACGGTGCGGTCGACCGGCCTCACCCGCCGTCCCACGCAGCCAGAAGCCTCCCAACCGGAACCCGCGCGAACGAACACCGTCCAACGGGCATCGGTGGGCTCGGTCGTCGGGCGCGATGCGAGCTCCACCGAGGAGCGCCTGGCGAACATCGAGCGCCTCGTGACGCTCATCGCCGAGCGCTCCCAGCCCCCCGCGGCCCGGGACTGGGAGGCCATCAACGAGCGCCTGAACTCGATCGAAGGGCTCCTCCTGGAGCTCGCGCGGGCCGTGGGGAGCCTGCGGGGGCACAAGGGCTCGACCTGACGGGAGGCATGGGACAGGGCGTCGAGCGTCGAGCGTAGGCTCCGACGGGGGCACGGGGTCGGTAGCGCGCCCCCGCTCGCGACGAGCGCGGGCGTTCGGAACTGGGGCCTTCGGACCTCGGGCGGTCCCGCCTCCGTTGACGGGGTCGTTCACGGGCTGCTATCGCTCGCGCGAGGTGACGCATGGAGCTCACAGGGAGCGGCGGGTTGAGCGGGCTGGTGGATCCCACGCTGGGGATCGTCTTCGGCTGCGCCTGGGGGATGGACACGCGATCGTTCGTCCAGGAGCACCCGCGGGCGGAGCTCCTCCGGGAGGACGGTGACGTCCAGGAGTGGCGCTGCCCGGGCGACCTGCGGCTGGGCCCCGTCCCCGTGGAGCTGGTGTTCGTCTTCTCCCTGGACGCCCTCACCGCCGTGCGCGCCCACTTCGTGCCTCACGCCCTGAGCGAGGGGGATCTCGGGACCTTCCTGGGCGGCGTGTTCGCCTGGTTCGACACCGAGCCCTCTCAGCCGGACCCCAGCCTCCTCGTCTTCGAGCAGGACGACACGCGGGTCCAGCTCGACCTCATGGACGGGGTCCTCCTGTTCGAGGACATGGACGCATGAGCGACGCCCCCCACGTCACCTTCTACGACACGCCCCCCGATCGGCGCTGGCCCCTCGTCGCCCGCCTCGCCGAGGCCGCCCTGCGCAAGCGACGCCGGATGCTCATCCTGTGCGCCGACCCCGGGCGCGCCGCCGCCCTCGACCGCTTCCTTTGGACCTTCCGCGAGGACTCCTTCCTGGCGCACGAGATCGCCACACCGGGGCGCCCCCTCCGGGACGAAGACGCGGCCCTCGTCATCGCGACCACGGCCTTTGCTCCTGGACCGCGGGAGGTCCTCCTCCAAGACACGCCCGCCGACCTGGCGTTCGCGGCGACCTTCCCCTACGTCATCGACGTCGTGGACCACACGAGCCCCGAGGCCCTCGCCGCCAGCCGGGCCCGCTTCCGCGCCTGGCGCGACCGCGCCGTGGAGCCCCGCGTCGTCAAGACCAACGGGTAGCCCCAGATCCGCCACCTACTCGATCCGCAGAGCAGGTGACGGATCTGGGGTAGCCGCCAACGCGGTGCGCGCGCGGCGCCTCAGAACGGCAGCAGGACGCGGACCGTCCCCCCCCGCTGGGCGGGGCGGTCGCGCGGGCACCAGATGAGGCAGGAGCCCCGGGCGAAGTTCACCTGGTCTCCCGATCCGCGGAACGGGACGGGGCGTACCCGGAGCTCAGTGGCCCCCGGATCCTCACCGCCCCCCCCACCCACGAACAGGCCGCTGCGCACCTCGTCGCGCGAGCCGGTGGCCGCCAGCTCACCGTCCAAGGTGGCGGTGACCGCGCGCGGGCCGGCGTCCTCCACCGTGCGCCCGGACAGCACCCGCAGCGCGGGGATCACGAAGAGCTGGGCGGCCACGTAGGCGCTCACGGGGTTCCCGGGGAGCCCGAAGACCAGGCCGCCAGGGTGACGGCCTACCAAAAGGGGGCGCCCCGGCTTGAGGCGGACGCGGTGGAAGAGCGTCTCCACACCCTCGCGCTCCAGCACCTGCGCCACGAGATCGTAGACCCCCGCCGAGACCCCGCCGGAGAGCACGAGGACGTCGCTGGTGAGCCCGGCGCGCACGGCGGCGGCGATCTCCGTCACGTCGTCCCCGACCCGCCCGCCGTCCACAGCGCGCCAGGTGGCGCCGTGGAGGGCCGCGAGGAGCTGATGGCGGTTGCTGTCGCGGATCTGACTGGGCCCAGGCTCGGCGTCCAGGTCCACGAGCTCGTCGCCCGTGGAGACGACGGTGACGCGGGGCCGAGGGACGATAGCCACGCGCGTGGCCCCCACCGACGCCAGGACCCCCGCCGTGAGCCCCTCGACCACGCGCCCGGCCTCCACGACCGGCTCGCCCCGCCGAATGTCCTCCCCCTGACGCGCCACGTTGGTCCAGGGCTCCAGAGGCCCTCGCAGGACCACGACCTCCCCGGGAGTGGCGATGCGCTCGGGGCGGCCGCCGTCCCCCCAAGGCTCCTCCTCGCGCCGCGACCACTCCACGCGCTGCACGGCGTCGGCGCCCTCGGGGAGCGGCGCCCCCGTCATGACGGCCACGGCCTGGCCCGCCTCCACGACACCGGGAAACCGCGCCCCCGCGGGGACCTCCCCCACTACGTCGAGGGTCACCTCGGGTCCGTTCAGGTCCGCCGAACGCACGGCGTAGCCGTCCATCGCGACGCGGTGGAAGGGTGGTTGGTCCCGGTCGGCCAAGACATCCTCGGCCAAGACGGCCCCCATGGCGTCCCACAGGCGCACGGCCTTGCTGAGGGGCCGCTGGGCGCGCAAGGCCACCGCCGCCTCCAACGTCCGCCGCCGCGCCTCGCCAAGATTCATGAGCGGTTGGCCCATCTGTCGCGTTCTCCTTGTGTGTCTTCGAGTCCCGTTCCGTGCCATGGAGCCCGGGGCCGCTGGACGCCCGGGACGGGAGGACTACGCCTCCCGAGGCGCCAACGCCACGATGTACTCGCCCTTGTGGCCGCCGCGCTCGGGGGCCATGTGGCCGCGGAGCCGACGACGCTGGGAGACGGCGGCCACGACCTCCAAGCCGGCCATCCCCGCGGCCCGCTCCACGAGCGGCTGAACCCGCAAGACGCCCCCGGGGCGCTGCCCGTCCCCGATGACCAGGAGCACGAGCCCCCAAGGCGCCAGGGCACGGCGCCAGGTGGTCATGGCCGCCCCGAGATCCTCGGCGAAGGCCTCCGCGGCGGCCCGCCAGCCCGCGGCCCGCTGCTGGCTACGCGCGCCGATCTCGTCCCGCGCGGCCGCCTCCCCGTCGAGCCCCAAGGCGGCGTAGCGCCGCGCGTGGTGGGCGGCGTAGTCGTACGTGCCGGGGTACGGAGGCGAGGTGACGACCCCCGCCACGGGGCCGTCGAAAGGCTGCCTGGCGTCCCGACGCTTGAGGAGGGGCTCGGGGGCCCCGGGCGGCACGGCGGCGGACAGCGCCTCCAGCCCCTCGGCGAGCTCCGCGGCCCGCGCCTCGAACCACTGATAGACGCGGTTCTCGGGCACCCAGCGGTGGGCGCGGTCCAGCGTGGTCACCGAGTCCGTGGCCTGCCGGGAGGCCTTGACGAGGATGGACGACAGGACAGCGCGGAGGATCCGCCGGGTGGGCGCGTGGGGCTCGGCCCACAAGGCCTCCCGGAGGGTCCAGACGTCCACGAGCGCGGGCGGGTCGTACCAGGCGCCCTCGGCCTCGAAGAAGGGCCTTGGGACGCGGGGGTGGCGCTCCCGGAGCTTGCGGGCGCCGCGCACGGCGTCTCCGGCGGCGCGGACCATCCGCGCTCGGGCCTCCTCGTCCCAACGCCGGGTGCGGGCCCACGCGACCTCCACGGCCACGGGGTTCACGTCACCGCCGCGGATCCCACGTCCGGCCACCAACGCCTCGACGATCACCGTCCCGCCCCCCATGAAGGGATCGACGACGTCCAGGGGCCGACCACGCCCTTCGGCAGCCTCGCGCTCGCCAAGGAGGGCGAGGAGACGGCGGGCCGTATGAGGATGCATGCGGGCCGGCCAGGGGTGGAAGCCGTGCGTGAGGGCGCGGGGATCGGCATCTCGCGGGATGCGCGCGGCCTCCGCCAAGACCGCGGACAGCGTTGGATCTCCGGTGCGACGAGCGGCGCCACCCACTTGGGCCAAGGCGCGGCGCCCGAGAGCGTCCCCCCGCCCCCCGCCGTCTCGGGGGCGGACCGCGCGGCCCCCCCCGGGCTGAGGACGTGCGGAGCGGGGCGGAGTGCGTCGAGGAGGGTGCGCCATGGGGCGAAGGCTACCACGCCCTGCGCGCGACGCTATCATGAAGGAGATGGAGCCCAGAGAGCCAGCCAGCCACCGAGGAGCGAGGGGGGACGGTGCCAATCCCGCGCGTGCCGCATCCGCGACCGCTCACGCGACCGCAACCGCAGCCGCAACCGCTCACGCAACCGCTCACGCTCCCGCAGCCGCTCCCGCAACCGCGACCGCTCCCGCAGCCGCGACCGCGACCGCGACCGCTCCCGCGACCGCGACCGCGACCGCAACCGCTCCCGCAGCCGCTCCCGCAGCCGCGGCCGCTCCCGCAACCGCGACCGCTCCCGCAGCCGCGACCGCGACCGCGACCGCAACCGCTCCTCCCGCGCGCCTGGACGCCTTCGTGGCTCGTGCCGTGGGGCTGAGCCGCAAGGAGGCAGCGCGCCTCATCGGCCGCGGCCGCGTGCGCGTGGATGGCGTGGTCGGGCGCCGCCGCGGCGCCCGGGTCCCGCGAGGCGCCCAGGTCACCCTCGACGGCGCGGCGCTCACGCCCCCGCCGGGCGACCTCCACGTGCTCCTGCACAAGCCCCGCGGGGTCGTCTCCTCCACCCGGGACCCCCGAGACCGCACCGTCCTGGACCTCCTCCCCCCGGCGCTCCGGCCCCCCGGGCTGGCCCCCGCGGGTCGGCTCGACAAGGACACCACGGGCCTGCTCATCCTCACGACGGACGGGGCCCTCCTCCACGCCCTCACCCACCCGCGCCGCCACGTGGCCAAGCGCTACGTGGCCCTCGTTCGGGGAACGCTGGACCAGGACGCCACCACGCGGTTCCGGGCCGGCTTGCTCCTGGGCGATGGGACGCGCTGCGCCCCCGCCGAGCTCCGACGGGTGCCCGAGCAGCCCGCGGGCTGGGCAGGGGCCCCGTGGGACGATGACGACGCGCGGGGTGGGCGAGAGGTCTGGGAGGTGACGCTGCGAGAGGGGCGCTATCACCAGGTGAAGCGGATGATCGCGGCGTGCGGCGGGCGCGTGGAGGCGCTCCACCGCGCGGCCGTGGGGGAACTCGAACTCCCGAGCGACCTGCCCCCCGGCGCCGCGCGCACGCTCACAGCCCAAGAGCTGGAGCGCGCGCTAGAAGCATGATTCACAACGTCTCCCGTCGCCAGGCTCGGTCCGCCCTTGTGAATCATGCTTCTAGGCCGGCCCTGGCCGTCCTGAGGGGCTGGCTCCGGCGAGCTGGCCCAGTGGAGGGTTCGGTCCTCTGCTCGCCGGAGCCCTCTCTCCCTCCTTGATCGTTCGCTGTCTCTGGTCGTTCTCTATCTCCAATGGTTGCGCCAAGCCAGCGCGCCCACTAAAAGACTGCAACGCGCGTGCGCGCCGCGGCGGCGCCGACCGCCCCTCGCCCCAAGACGCCCACAGGCAAGTGAGATCTCCCATGACAGCCTCCTCCGTGACCCAGCTCCCCACGTTCATGGATACCGGCCTGGCGCTCTTCGCCGGGCTGGACCACAAGGTCGCCGACCTGTCCCCCGACACCGTCCGCTTCGGGCGTAAGGAGATGGAGCTGGCGCTCCACGAGATGCCCGGGCTGGCGGCCCTCCGCGAGGAGTACCGCGACGAGCAGCCGCTCAAGGGCGCCAAGATCATGGGCTCGCTCCACATGACCATCCAGACGGCGGTCCTCATCGAGACGCTGGTGGAGCTGGGCGCCGAGGTGCGCTGGGTGTCGTGCAACATCTTCTCCACCCAGGACCACGCCGCGGCCGCCACCGTCGTGGGGCCGACGGGGACGCCCGAGGCCCCGGCGGGCGTCTCGGTCTACGCCTGGAAGGGGGAGACCCTGCCCGAGTACTGGTGGTGCACGCTCCAGGCCCTCACCTGGCCGGGCGACGAGGGCCCCACCCTCCTCCTCGACGACGGCGGTGACGCGACGCTGCTGGTGCACCTGGGTGCGGAGTTCGAGGAGAAGGGAGAGATCCCGGCGCCCTCCACGGCCACCAGCACCGAGGAGAGCGTGGTCCTGCAGCTCCTCCACGACGTCCGCGCCGCCAAGGGCGACAACTTCTGGCGGCCCATCGCCGCGCGCGTGCGGGGCGTGTCGGAGGAGACGACCACCGGCGTCCATCGCCTCTACAAGCGGGCGGAGGAGGGGACCCTCCGGTTCCCGGCCATCAACGTCAACGACAGCGTCACCAAGAGCAAGTTCGACAACCTCTACGGCTGCCGTCACTCCCTGGTGGACGCCATCATGCGCGCCACCGACGTCCTGCTCAGCGGCAAGCGCGCGCTCGTGTGCGGCTTCGGCGACGTGGGCAAGGGCTCCGTGCAGTCCCTCCGCGGCCAGAACGCCAAGGTCTCGGTCACCGAGATCGACCCCATCTGCGCCCTCCAGGCGTCCATGCAGGGGCTCGACGTCATCACGGTGGAGGACGCCCTCGAGGACTTCGACATCTACGTCACCGCCACGGGCAACCGCGACATCCTCACCGCCGAGCACATGAAGCGCATGAAGCACAACGCGATCGTGTGCAACATCGGTCACTTCGACAACGAGATCGACATGGCCGGGCTGGAGGAGATGGCCCGCCGCGGGGAGGTCGAGAAGATCGAGATCAAGCCCCAGGTCCACGAGTGGCGCTTCAAGAACACGACCCACGGGCCCAACGGCGGCGGCCACTCCATCCTGATCTTGGCCGAGGGGCGGCTGGTCAACCTGGGCTGCGCCACGGGGCACCCCTCGCTCGTCATGTCCGCGAGCTTCACCAACCAGACCCTCGCGCAGATCGAGCTCCACCAGCGCGCCGAGGAGTACGGCAAGGCCGTGGTGACCTTGCCCAAGCACTTGGACGAGAAGGTCGCGTGGCTCCACCTCAAGAAGTTCGGCGTCCACATGACCGAGCTCACCGAGGAGCAGGCGGCCTACATCGGCGTGCCCCAGCACGGCCCCTTCAAGCCCGACCACTACCGCTACTGAGCCCGCCTCCCCGCCGCCCACACGGGCGGCGGGAGCCCCCATCCCTCGCCAGGGAGCGCGCGTATGGACCACGCTGGATACAAGAAGCTCGCCGACTTCCGGGACCTCATCGAGGACAGCCTGCGCGAGCTGCGGGCGGCCTCCAACCAGAGCTCCCTCACGCGCGCCATCGAGACCCTCGCGCCGCGCTGGGAGCCCGTGGACCCGGAGTTCCACGCCCTGCTGCGCTCCGTGGGTCAGAAGGCCTGGGGCCTCCGCTTCAACCAGGTGCAGCCCTACGCACAGGCCATCGTGCAGCACCTGGAGGGGGAGCTGGAGCGGGTCAAGGGCGAGCTCTCCGTCTGAGCCGCCGCCCCGGGCCCGCGCGCCTTGGGCTTGAGCGAGGCGGGATGCTCGGGCATGGTCCGCCGACCATGCACGAAGATCCCCCCAGGACTCCCCCCGACTCCCCCTCGGCGCTCCCGCCCCTCGACGACGCCCCGCTCGATGGCTCGCTGTTCGGCCCCGACCACGCCTGCTTCGGCTGCGCCACGGACCACCCCATCGGCTTCCGCCTGCGGTTCGAGCGCGCGGAGGCCGACGACGGGACCCCGTTCGTCCAGACGCGGTTCACGCCGGGGGAGCTCTACCAGGGGCCTCCAGGCCTCATGCACGGCGGGCTCGTGGCCACCTTGGCGGACGAGGTCGCCGCGTGGACGATCGTCGCGCTCCGCGGGCGCTTCGCCTTCACCGCCGCCTTCGACGGGCGCCTCAAGCGCCCCGTGCGCATCGGGCGCGAGCTCCTGGGCCGCGGGCGCATCACCCGCCCTGGCAAGCGGCTCCTGGTGGTCCGCGTGGAGCTCCACCAGGGCGACGCCCTCGCCTATGAGGGGGACTTCCGCCTGATGATGCTCCCCTGCCGCGACGTGGCCGGGGTCCTCCAGGCTCCCATCCCAGCGGCCATGAGGCGCTTCTGCGGTGAGTCGTAGCCACCTGACCGGGCCGCGCTCACAGGCCCCCGGGACCACGTCCCCGCCGCGCCCCCTCCCCTCCCCGCGCTGGGCGCCCGCCGGGCGGCGTGTGCGCACGGGTTTCCGAGCCAAAACCCAACATCCGTGGCGAACCGGGAGACTTTGACGCGCACGGTTGCCCGGGCCATCTTGGGCCCACGACGCGCGCCGCGAGGGCGCGTCTCAGCCCAAGAAGGAACGCTGAGCCGCCCAGGATGGCGGCCAGGCGTCGCCTCAGGAGGCCCGAGAGGAGGAGGGTACATGCTGGAGGCACCCGGCCGACGAGGACGAAGCGCTGGAAGCGCGCACGAGAGAGAGAGGCCGGGGCGGCGAGCACCGCGAGCCCCTCGCGTCGCCGGCCTGCGCGTCATCGCCGCGGCCGCGCTCGTCACGTCCCTGCTCGCCAGCGGGTGCACGACGATGCTCGCGCAGGTGGGCGCCGGCCCGTCCTGGTCCACGCGATCCCCCGGCCCGGGCGCAGCCATGACGGAGGCCCTGGGGCCCCGAGACCCCCTGGTCGTGGAGCTGTCGGTGAACCAGGGGAAGCTCTGGGGTTGGGGCGCCTCCACCGTCCTGCGCAACGCCGACCGCGCCACCGAGTGGGCGCTGGGCCCAGAGGTCTACTACGTCCACGCCCCCTGGGCGGTGTCGCCCATCGTCCGCGCGGGCGTCCGCGCCCTGAGCCTGGGCTCGGTGGACGGGGCCTTCTCCTTCGGTGCCCTGAGCCCTTACGCCAACGCCGGCCTCCTCTACTTCTTCGGGCGCGACGAGGGGGCGGACACCGCGCTGGGCTTCTACCTCGCCCTGCAAGGCTCCGTCGAGCTCGCCGTGCGCTTCACGGGGCAGCCGGCCGAGGCCTACGGGGGCGCCATGCTCAGCGTAGGCTTCGGCTACCTGACGTGGGAGAGGCACGTCCGAGCCGTCTCCGACGAGGTCCTCTGACCGAACGCGCCCACACTTCCACCCACGCGCCGAACCGCGCGGGCGGCGAACCCTTCAGAGGATCTCTAGCAGCTCCACGTCGAAGACCAGCATCCCCTTGGGCGGCCCAGGGCGCCCCTGGTAAGCGAGCTCCTGGGGGATCCAGAACCGCGTCTTCTCACCCACGACCATGAGCTGCACGCCCTCCGTCCACCCCTTGATGACCCGGTTCAGGGGGAACTCCGCCGGCTTCCCGCGCACGACCGAACTGTCGAACATCTTCCCGTCCGTGGTCCAACCCGTGTAGTGGACGCGCACGCGGCTCGTGGCGCCGGGGTGTGCCTTGCCCGTGCCGGGTTTCAAGACCTTGTAGGCCAGCCCGCTCGGCGTCTTCTTGGCGTCCGCTGGAGGCGCCGCCACGTCGGCAGGCACCGGGGGCGGCTTGGGCGCCGGCTGGAAGGACAGCAGCTCGACGTCGAAGACCAGCATCCCCTTGGGCGGCCCGGGCCGCCCCTGGTAGGCGAGGTCCTGGGGGATCCAGAACCGCGTCTTCTCGCCCACCACCATGAGCTGGAGCCCCTCGGTCCAGCCCTTGATGACGCGGTTGAGCGGAAACTCCGCGGGCTTCCCGCGAGCGACCGAGCTGTCGAACATCTTCCCGTCCGTCGTCCACCCGGTGTAGTGCACGCGCACCTTGTCGGCCGCGGCTGGGTGCTCCTTGCCCGTCCCCGGACGCAAGACCTTGTAGGCGAGCCCGCTCGCCGTCTTCTTGGCGTCGCTCGGCGGCGCCGCCACGTCCGGGGGCGCCGCGAGGGGATCCCCCGACGTGGGCTTGCCCGCCGCGGCATCCTTGGCCCCCTGGGAACCAGCCGAGGCGCCCGCTGGCTCGGCGGTCGTCGTCGCGGTCTTCGCCGCCGGGGCTTTGGCTGGGGCCTTGGCTGGGGCCTTGGCCGGGGCCGGGGCTGTGGCTGGGACCTTGGCGGCGGGCGCGGGGGCCACCGGCTTGGTCGCCTGGGCCGGCTGGGCCTCCTCGTGGTCACAGGCGGCCGCGGCGAAGGTCGTGAGGGCGAAGGCCCCGGCCAGCGCCGGGAGGAGACGGCTGGCCGAGCGGAGGGAAGACGATGTACGTGCGCTCATGGGCGGGGACGCTATCCCCTCCCCTTCCGAGGCGCAACGCTCAGGTGTCCCCCCAGATCCGCCACCTGCTCTGCGGACCGAGGCGCAGGAGGCCGCGTTTGGG
>CAYZID010000056.1:0-25865 GCA_964478315.1 uncultured Myxococcales bacterium
CATGGTGCGTGCAGCGGCCGTCGCGGCGACGGGAGGCTTTTCAGGATGGGAACTTTCTAGGCACGACCTGCCCAGGCCCTGATGTAGTCATGGTGCTGACGCCAGTCGTTCCAGGTGCTTTCTGCCCAAGCGCGCACAACCTCCACATGCCGGGATGTCCCCGAGAACCGCGCGACATCAGCGATGGTCATCGCGAACCTCTCGGGTCTCTCCAAGCGGCGCAGGGTTGCCTTCCGACGCCCCAGCCGAAGCATGACGTCGTTGGTCTCGGCTGGAGGCGTCGGCGCCTCGAGCTGAATCATCAGCCGAGCGAGATGGAGTCCGACCGACTGGATCGCTCGCCGCGAACCATCCCCTGGGTGCTGAACCGCGTATGTATCCACGCTCAGACGATGGATGGGCAATAGGGTTGGGTCGGCGTACTCAGCCGCCAAGTGCTCTCCGAAGTGCCGCCAGCAACCGGCCGTGGAGATCATGTAACGGTGCGTGGGACCGTCCTGCTTTTCGAAGACCGCGCCGCACCCTGGACAGGCTTCCGTCGAGGCGACGATGGCGTCGAACGCACGACGATCGGCTGACTCCTCGCCAGGATCGCCCGCGTTGTAGTTCGAGATCTCCGCGCTCCCCTCACCCATCACAGCACCCATCACAGTCCTCACACCTCACGTGCAGAGCCTGCCCCGACCAGATGAGGCGACCAGACGAGGCAACGTCCCTGACGCAGCCCCAATCCGCGCATACGGCCCAACGGGGCTCCACCCAAGGTCTCGGGCGCCGCCGGTGGTGGCGGGCCCGGGGGGGCTCAGGCGAGCTCGGCCAGGCTGCGCTCCAGGGCGGCGAGGCTCGCCTGCGCGGCCTCCAGGCGCCCGCGCTGCTCGGCCACCACGGCCGCTGGCGCGCGCTCTACGAACTTGGGGTTGGCGAGCTTCTTCTCCAGGCCGCCGATCTCCTTGAGGAGCTTCTTCTTCTGGCCCTCTAGGCGCTGGCGCTCGGCCGCGTCGTCGATGACGTCCTGGACGAAGAACTCCAGATCCCCCACCACGCGGGCCGCCGAGCCCGGCGTCCGTGTGGCCTGGGCGTCCGTCCGCACGGAGACGCGAGCCAGGTGCTCGACGATGGAGCGGTTCGCCTCCAGGTCCGCGGCGCGGGCCGCGTCGGCCACCTTGACGACCACGTCCAGGGGCTGGCGCGGGGAGATCCGCAAGCTGGAGCGCACCTCGCGCACGGCGCGCGTGAGGTCTTGGAGATCCCCGAAGACGCGTGTGGCCTCGGCGTCCTCCAGGGCCTCCACGGGCCGCGGCCAGGCGGCCGTGATGACCATGTCGTTGGGGGGCAGCGGGGCCCAGGCGCCGAGCCCTCGGTCCCCCATGACCTCGCCCAGCCGGGACCACAGCTCCTCGGTGATGAAGGGCAGGAAGGGGTGGAGCAGGCGCAGTGTCGTGTCCAGCGCATAGGCCAGCACGCGGCGCGCCACGCGGGCGCTCTCGGGGTCGGCCGCGGCCGCCTCGTCGTTGAGACGCCGCTTGATGACCTCCAGGTACCAGTCGCACAGGTCGCCCCAGAAGAAGTCGCGCGCGGCGTTGAGGGCCGCCGAGGGGTTGTAGTCCTCCAGGCCCGCGTGGACGGCCCGCACGGCCGCCGTGAGGCGGTCCAGCAGCCAGCGATCCTCCAGGGCCAGGGCCTCGGGTGACACGTCCCCGGCCAGGCGTTCCGGTGGCACGTCCAGGTTCATGAGGGCGAAGCGCGCCGAGTTCCACAGCTTGTTGCCGAAATTGCGGCCCACCTCGAAACGCTCGCTGATGAGCTTGCCCGCCGGGAGGTCGGGCATGGTCCCCAGCACGTCGAACTCGCCGCCGCACTGGCCGCAGATGCGGATGAAGATGGACTTGCCGGTCTTCGTGTGGGTGAGGTCGTTGTGGTGCTCGCAGCGCGGGCACACGGCGGTCACCGGCAGGCGGATGTCCTGCGTCCCCGTCTGCATGTCCGCCAGGACGTAGCGCATGGCGTCGGTCCCGTAGGCCTCGATGATGTCCACGGGGTCGATGCCGTTGCCCTTGGACTTGCTCATCCGCTCGCCCTTGCCGTCGAGGATGTTCGCGTGGATGAAGACGTCCGAGAAGGGCACGTCGCCCAGGTCGTAGAGGCCCGCCAGGACCATCCGCGCCACCCACAGGGTGATGATGTCGCGCCCGGTGACCAGGCACGAGCCCGGGTAGTACGTGGACAGCGCGTCGGGGAGCGTCTCGCCCGACGGCAGGGTCACGGGGCCGAGCGGCGCCTGACCTTCCGCGATGGGGGCCGTGGCCGGGTCGGGCCAGCCGAGGGTCGAGAAGGGCCACAGGGCCGAGGAGAACCAGGTGTCGAGCACGTCGGGGTCGCGCTCATAGCCCAGGTCCTCCAGGGCTTGGACGAGCTCGGGGTCGTCGCTCAGCAGGCAGACGTCCACGGCGCAGTGCTCGTGGGGGTCGATGGCCACCTCGGGCAGCACGCCCGCCTCCAGGGCGATGGCGTCGCCGCTGTCCAGGCGGTGCAGGCGCGCCACGGCGCGGGCCTCGCCCTGGGCCAGCCCCTCGAACAGGGGGGCCAGCTCGGCGGGGTTCAGCTCGTCGAAGCGGCCGCTCTTGGACCACACGGGGATCTGATGCCCCCACCAGAGTTGGCGGCTCACCGGCCAGTCGCGCTTCTCGCCCAGCCAGTCCAGGTAGGTCTTCGTGTAGCGCTCGGGGTGGATGGTCACGCGGCCGTCGGTGACGGCGTCCATGGCCGCCTGAACGAGCCCCGGCGACACGTGCTCTTTGTCCGTGCCGCGGCCCATGACCACGCCGCCCTCCACGTCGCCCATGCGCACGAACCACTGGTCGGAGAGGTAGGGCTCCACGGGGGTCTTGGAGCGGTCCGAGTGGCCGATCTCCACCTCGCGGTCCTCGACCTCGCCGAGCAGCCCCAGGGCGTCCAGATCCGCCACGACCTTCTCGCGCGCCTCGTAGCGTTCCATCCCCGCGTAGGGCCCGGCCGCCTCGTTGAGGTGGCCGTCGGGGCGCAGGATGTTGAGGATGTCGATCTCGTGGGCGTGGCGTTTCCAGACGTCGTAGTCGTTGGGGTCGTGGGCGGGCGTGATCTTCACGGCGCCGCTGCCCTTGTCGGGCTTGGCCCAGGCGTCGGCGATGAGGGGGATGGGGCGGTCCATGAGGGGCAGGAGGATCTTCCGCCCATCGCGCGCCATGTCGCGCAGCTTGATGAGGGTGGGCAGCGTCTCCGCCTTGCGCTGGCGCAGGCGGTCCAGCTCGGCCTGGGCCGCCTCGCGGTCCTTGTCGCCGGCGCTGGCGAGGGCCTCCTCGGCCTTGGCGATGAGGCCATTCAGGGCTCCCTCGGGGTCGGGGTGCACGGCCACCGCCGTGTCGCCCAGCATGGTCTCCGGGCGTGTCGTGGCCACGGTCACGTGTGTGGGCTCCCCGGGCTTGGGGTCGAGCACTGGGTAGCGCAGGTGCCAGAAGTGGCCTTGGACGGTCTCGTGGTAGACCTCGTCATCCGAGACGCTGGTCTGGAGGAAGACGTCCCAGTTCACCAGGCGCTTGCCGCGGTAGATGAGGCCGTCGGTGAACATCTTGAAGAAGGTGTGGCGGACGGCGCGGGCGCACACGGGATCCATCGTGAAGCGGTGGCGGTCCCAGTCGCAGCTACAGCCCATGCGCTGCTGTTGGTTGATGATGCGCGCCTGGTATTGATCCTTCCAGGCCCAGATGCGCTCCACGAGGGCCTCGCGGCCCAGGTCGTGGCGCGTCTTGCCCTCCAGCTCCTTGAGGCGCTTCTCCACCACGGCTTGGGTGGCGATGCCCGCGTGGTCGGCGCCTGGCATCCACAGGGTGTTGTCGCCCATCATGCGGTGCCAGCGGATGAGCAGGTCCTGCATGAGGTTGTCCATGGCGTGGCCCATGTGCAGGGCCCCCGTGACGTTGGGCAGGGGCATCATGACCACGTAGGGCTCGCGTTCGTCGTCGGGGACGGCGTGGAAGACGCCGCTGTCGAGCCACGCCTGGTAGATCCTGCCCTCCACCGCCGCGGGGTCGTAGGTCTTGGGCATCTCGCGCCGCCCGCTCGTCGTCTCGTTCGCCGTCATGCTCTCACCTGCTTCTCTGCGATTCCGCGGGCCCCGGGGGCGTCCTCACCCGAGCCCCTCGCCCGGCCGCTGGCGCCGAACGACCGCTCCGCCGCCGCGCCGCGGGCGACCTTATACGCCAAGCCCCGCGCCGACGCGACCACCCGGCTTGCGTCGGTCGCCGGGGCTCCGTACAACAGGGGGAGGCGCGGCCCCCGCCGGCGGCTCACGGCCCGCTGGAAGCGCCCGGCTGTCTCGCGTCGGTGCTCGTCCCCGCCCCCGCGCACTCACAGGAGTTGCCCCATGCTCGCCCACCGAGGTCATTCCACCCAGCCTCCTTCCCCCGCGGCCCCCTCCTGGGCGCGCGCGCTGGCCGCGCTGACGCTGGCCGGGCTCTCGTTCGCCGTCACCGCCTGCACCGGCGCCCGGTCCGGAGCCGTGACGGGGACCATGGACTCCTCCGGCGGCGGCGCGGACGCCGGGGGAACCGACGTCCCGGGTGGGGCCGGCGACGACGGCGCGGGGACGCTGCCCGACCTCGGGGCGCCCGTCGACGCACCCTCGGAGCCGGACGCGGGTTCGGCGCCGGACCTCCCCGCGGGTTGCGAGGGGGCGCCGCCGCTCCTCGCCACGAGCGCCGAGGGCACGTCGGTCTTGCCCCAGACGGCGCTGCACCTGGCGGTGGACGACGTCTGCCTGGGCGCCGCGCCGGATCACTTCGCTTGGAGCGTGGACGCACCCGAGGGTTCGGTGTCTCTGTTCCTGCCCGGCGCGGACGCGCTCGCGCCCACCTTCGAGGTCAACGTGGCGGGAACCTACGCGTTCCAGGTGCGCGCATTCGACGCGGCGGGGGGCGCCCTGGGCGTGAGCCCCGAGCTGATCGTCGAGGCCGTGCCCGGCGCGGGCATCCACGTGGAGCTCCTTTGGGACACGCCGGACGACTCCGACCAGACGGACGAGGGCCCGGGCGCTGGCTCGGACCTGGACCTGCACTTCGTGCGCCCCGCCGTCCCCATGGGTCTCCAGGGCGAGGACCTCGACGGCGACGGCGCGCCGGACCCATACTTCCAGGAGCCGTGGGACACTTGCCCACTCACCCACAACCCCGACGCCGGGGGGGGGCACGTGCCCAGCCTGGATCGCGACGACACCGACGGCGCCGGCCCCGAGAACCTGAACGTGGCGAGCCCCGAGGACCTCGTGTATCTCGTGGCCGTCCACTCCTGGGACGACCACGGGTACGGGCCGAGCGTGGCGACCGTGCGCGTCTACATCGACGGTGGGCTCGCCTGGGAGAGCGCCCCCACGGAGCTCGTCATGGGGGATCTGTGGCGCGTGGGCACGATCACCTGGCCTGGCGGGGCCGTGACGCCGGCCACGGCCGACGGCGAGCCCGGCGGCCCGCCCTTCATCACGCCCGACTACTGCCCGACGATGATACCCTGTCCGTAGCGGGCCTTCGCCCACCCTGCCGGCCCGCTGCCCCGCGGCGCAGGGCGGGGTCCTGGCGTGCGGGCTGGCGTGGGGGCTCCGGTGGGGACGTCAGGACGGTGTGTCCCAGTAGTTGGCGCGGGCGGGGAGGATCCAGCGAACGCCGCCCCGGGGATCGGGGACGTCGCCCTCGTAGCGTGGGATGACGTGGACGTGGGCGTGCGGGACGGTCTGGCCGGCGGCCGGGCCGTCGTTGAGGCCCACGTTGAAGGCGTCGGGGCGAAGCGCGGCGTCCAGGTGGCTTCGGACCCGGGCGACGAGCTCCCAGACGGCCCGCTGCTCGGCGGGCGTGAGGGCGAACAGCGAGGCCACGTGGCGGCGCGGGACGACCAGGGTGTGTCCGGGTGACACCGGGAAGGCGTCGCGGACGGCCAGGGCGTGCTCATTGGCGGTGAGGAGCCGGGCGTCTGGCCGCGCGTTGGCCCGGGCCTGGCCCCGCGCGTCGAGCCGGCCCTCGGGCTGGCCGGGCGCGGCGGTGGCAGCGGTGCAGAAAGGGCAAGGGGGGACGGCGGCGCTCATGGGGACATCTTGCGCTCCGCCGCCGTGGTGGTCGAGCCCCGCGTGACGCCCCGGCCGCGGTGCGCGTCGAGGCGTAGGGGACGTGTCAGGTCCGGCCGCTTGATCCGCCCTGGTGTCCTGCCGTGAACGGGGGCATCGTGCTCGTGTCGCCCGCCGCTCCCGCCCCCTCCGGGGCGCTGCCCCGCGCACCGTTCGCACCGCCGCCCATGCCCACTGTCCGGGGCCCCCGACGAGCACCGTCGTACTCAGGGACGGGCCCCGGTGCCGCCCCGTGAGCCTTCGCCACCACGCACATCGCCTCCCCTGAGCCCAGGAGTCCCCATGGCCCGCGCCTCGTCCGCTTCTCCGTCCCCCCTCCTCCGCAGCCCCGGCCTCACGCTCGTCCTCGCGGGCCCCCGCTTCGCCGGGAAGACGACCCTCGGGCTGGTCCTCGCGCGGACCTTGGCGTGGACCTACCACGGGGGCCTGTTCGCGGAGCTCACGACCCTGGACGACGCCTCCGACGAGCCCCAGGGGCCCAAGAACTTGGGTCTGCGCGTGGTGGCCGCCGAGGTCCGGCGGGACAACACGTGGAGCGAACGCCGCGAAGAGGGAGGCTGGGCGCCGCGGATCGTCGAGAGCTGGCACCCGGGGAACGCCGCCTACGTCACCCTGGTCCACCGCGACCGGGCATCGGTCGTGGTCCCCGCCCTGCTGGACATCGTGGCGGGGGAGCCCGACCCCGTCGTCCAGCCGCTCGACGCCTCGGATGACGCCCTCCTGGTTCGCCTGCGTCGCGCCGGGCGTCCCCCCGAGCATCTCGCGACCATCCGGGAGCACCAAGCCCAGGAGCGAGAGCTCATCGAGGGCTGGGGCCTCCCCGTCCTGCCCACGGTGGACACCTCCCAGGCCACCGTCTCCGAGAGCCTCTCCCACGTCGTCGCCCATCTCGCGGCCGCCGGGCACCTAGCCGCCGCCGCGGCCTGACTGCCAAGGCGGCTACGGAGACCCCTGGCAGTGCTGCGGGGGCGGGACGACGCGGATGGGCTCCCTCCAAGGCCAAGACAGGGCACCGGGGTGGAGCGTGATGGCGATGTACCAGTTCGGCGACGCCTGAAAGGCAACGCGTAGTGATAGGGCAGGGGGAAGTCGAGCACGTCTTCGGTGGTGACGACCCCAACGCCATCCAACACCAGGGGCGCCCTGCGCATCACGCCGAGCATCACGCCGTGACCACCGCCATCCCCTGCGCGGCGGTGGTCGCGGAGACCGTGGTCGAGCACGCTTCTCGCGATCCCCCCCACGCGAACGGCGTGGTCGAGCACGGCTCGGCGCGTGCCGGGGTAGCCGCACCGCGTGGTCGAGCGGTGATCGTCACACGCCGTCCCGGCAGGAGGGCCGGGCGTCAGGCCCTCAGGCTGGGGCGGACATGGCCGCGCGGATGCGGGCCTCGCGGTCCCGGCGGCGGGCGCGGGCGCGGCGCAGGCCTTTCAAGGGGTGGCGCAGGGCGCCCGCCAGCTCCGCCACGTTCGCCGCCGTGGCCGCGTGGGGCTGGGGCGGCAGCGCCCAAGCGCGGTTCAACAGAGGCACCCGCTTCGCCACGCGCCGCACGTCGTCCATCGTCATGCCGTAGGCGTCCAGGACCTCGTCCACCTCTCGCTGGGCCGCCTTGCGCGCCCGGAACAGCATCATCTGCACGCGGCTGTGGACGTTCACCGCGCCGTCCCCCGTCGTCTCGATGGGCAGGAAGATCGCCTCGGGATAGGCTTCCGTCACCGCTGCCTGCACGCCGTCCGACACGCCCGACGACGGCATGCACCCAAAGGGCTTCAAGCTCAGCAGCATGTGCGTCTTGGAGCGCGCCACGTTGCGGATGACCTTCGCCACCTCCATGTGCGCCTCGCCCCCCCGGATGTCGTTCGTGTAGAGCTCCTCGGCCACACGCGCGAACTCGTCCATGTCCGCCAGGTGATAGCCGTGGAGCCCCAGCGCGTTCGCCAGCGTCTGGAAGATGCCATGCACGGCGAGCTGCCCCGCCCGCAGCATGAGCAGGCGCTTGGCCACGTTCACGCCGGCCAGCCCCTTGCGCCCCCCATCGGCGCGCTTGAGGGTCACGCGGTGCCGCGTGTCCCGCCACCCCTCCCACAGCATGAACAGCAGCCAGTCGCTCAGGAGCTGCACGTCCACCTCGGCCCCCTCGGACTCCAGGAACGACTGCATCCGGTAGCTGCCGTCCCCCTCCGTCGTCATGGCCCAGAACTCGCCGATCATCCCCACCCGGGGCTTCACCCGCGTGCGGTCCAGGGCCACCCGCCCCAGCACCCGGCGCGCCCGGATCATCGCGAGGATCAAGCTCTCACGTTGCTTGAGCGCCCGATAAATGACCTCCTTGGCCTCCTCCAGCGCCCGGTTCGTGGCCCCCTCGTGGACCTCGTAGGGCCGGACACGGTAGGCCATGGCGTTCAGGACGTCCCCGGCCAGCAGCGCCTTGGCCAGCGCCACGAAGAAGCTCGGGTCGAAGCGCAGGCCCTTGGCGTCGTCTCCGCTCTCGTCGCCCGCCGCCTGGGAGATCCCCCCGTTCATCTCGAAGACCAGCACGCGGAACCCATCGAACCCGGCGTCACGCAGGGCTTTGCGGTACTCCGTCATGTACATCCCGAAGCGACACGGGCCGCATGACCCCGCCGTGAGGAAGACGTACTTGTCCAGGATCTCGGCGACGGGCATCCCCTCCTCGTCGCGGAGCCGCGTGAGGTGCTTGATGAGGTTCCCCACCGTGTACCACGTGGGGTTACACTGGCCCCGGCTGCCGAACTCCTTGCCCAGCCGCAGCGCCTCGTTGTCCGGGACCTCCAGGGCCCGCACGTCGAAGCCCAGCCCCGCCAGCGCGCCGCTGACGAAGTAGTCCTGGGCCAAGGTCAGCCCGCTCACCAGGATGGTGGTCGTCTCCTTGTTCGCCGTGCTGGGGTCCGCGTAGACCCGCTCCACGTACTGGGGGCGCGGCCCCAAGCCCAGGCGCGCGCGCTCCGCGTCCTCGAAACGCCGCAGCTCGGCGGCGATCTCCTCCTCCGTGAGACCCCGCAGGCGCGCTGGGGGCTCTTGCGATGGCCAAGGGTGCGTGCTCACTGGTCTCCTCCCGTGGATGTGAGGCCCCCGGACGCCAGGCGGCGCCCCAGAGACAGATGCCCCAGCGCCACCCGGCCTGGGTCCAGGCTCTCGGGACGGCTCGGCGCCGCCCCCGCGGGGGCGTCCGGCGGGCCGCTCGCGGTCCGTTCGGTCCCGCAGCTCCCGCTGCTACAGCTACAGCCTCCGCCGCACCCGTCGGTCGCCGCCCCGCCCACGTCGCCCGCCAACGCCCCGAGGGCGGTCCGGGGTTCATAGCCGCCCATGCGCGCCGCGGCCGCACGGAGCTCCGCCTGGAGACTCGGGTCCAGCCCCTCGCCCTGCGTCGCCCGCTGCTCCGCCAGGAGGCTCAGCAGGGCCACGCGCCGCTCGGCCACGCGCCGCTCCAGCTCGGCCTCGCGCCGGGCCACGTCCTCCAGCCTCTCCTGGTGCAACCCCAGGCTGTGGGCGTAGGTCTTCACCCGGATCTTGATGGAGCCGCCCGGCTTGTTGGCGTCGATGTCGTGGAGCGCCGAGAACGGTGTCCCCGCCGCGTTCACGATGTTGTCGATGATGGCGTAGGTGGGGGCGTCGTGCCCGCACTTGAAGCTCGACAGGTCGAACACCGCCAGGTTCGGGTGGCGCGCCGCGAACCGCGCCCCCCAGACCTTGAGCGAGCTATTCGTGCTGTAGTTCTCCGGCCAGACGTCGCGGATGTCCAAGGGCGCCGTGGGGTCGCCCCCGGGCACCGCGAATTGGGCGTCCGCCGCCCCCGCGCGGAAGTAGCGCTGGAGCCAGGCCCGGTCCTTGGGGATGGAGCGGATGGACAGGATGGGGTAGCCCAAGACCTGGAGCTCCTCCAAGACGCCGTGGTTCAGCCCCGGGTCGTTGTGGTAGGGGCGCCCCAGCATGAGAATGGCCAGGCGGTTGTCCCGCTCGACGTCCTCCAAGACGCGCCGCCCCTGGGCCTCCATGCGCCGGTCGAAGTCCGCCATGGCCGCCCAGGCCTGGTCCACGGCGAAGTCGCTCTCGTCCTCGGTCACCCCAAGGACGTCGCGGAAGGCCTGGAAGAGCTGGCGCTTGAGCAGGTTGGGCTCGTTCATCGTCGCCGGCGGCGCCAGGTACTCGATGCCGCGCGCCGCGAAGAAGTCCGTCTCACGCGTGAAGGCTGCACGCAGGACCTGAGGTGTCCCGGCGACGATGGGGCAGGCGGCCGTGTCCAGGAGTCCGTCGAGCGGTGAGGGGACGTGGGTGATGGACGGGTTGAGGATGTAGTGCAGGGGGGTGCGGGGGGAGTGCTTGTCGAACAGCAGGTTGTGGACGTGCGCCTGGGCCACCTTGGCCGGATAGCAGGGGTCCACGGCGCCGTACTTGCCGCCGGCCTGCCACAGGGCCTCGCTGGTCTCGTCCGAGAAGACGATGTTGCGGCTGCGGACGCCCAGGGTCTCCAGGTAGGCCCGCCAGAAGGGCGCCGTGCTCCACATGTTGAGCACCCGCGGGATGCCGATGCGGATGGAGGCGCGGCGCTGGGCCGCCTCCTCGCCGCTGCGCTCGAACCCCCGCGCGGCGCCGGCCCGCTGGCGAGACGCCAGGAGCCTCCTGGCCCGCCCCGTGAGGTGGCGCACGCCGGGGAGGCGTCGCAGGCGCGCCGGGACCGCCGCGGCCAGGGGCTCGAGCGCCGCCAGGGCGGCCTCCGCCGGTGTGGCGGCCACGGGGGGCGGGCCGGCGGAGGCGCCGGCGAAGACCTCGTCCACGGGCGTGCCCGCCTCGGGGAGCGGGGCGGGCTCGAAGAAGGGGCGGAAGGCTAGCTTCGCCTCGGCGGCCACCAGGTTGGGGTTGGCCTTCTTGAGGGCCTTGCGGGCGCGCTGGTGGGAGCGGAGGGCGTCCACGCTCTCCACCATGCCCTTGTCACACGAGAAGCCGCTGATGTAGCGGCTCGTGCGCCCGTCGGGCGTGCGCGTGTCGATGAACGTGCGGCTGCAGTGGTTCGCGCAGAAGGTGCAGGTGGTCTCCGCGTCGTTCTTGGTGGTGTATTCCAGGCCGATGGCCGCGTCGAGGCCGATGAAGGTCGAGGGCGTCTCGCCCCGCGCTCGGCGGCGCTGGACCACGCGCAGGGTCTCCATGGCGGCGCCGATGGCGCCCGCCTCGCCCGTGTGCGGGTGCACGAAGACCTCGGCGTCGGGGACGCGGGCCTTGATGTAATCCACCTGGGCCTTGAGGGCGGCCAGGTTGCGCTGGGTGCCTCCCTGGAGGACGAAGCGGCGGCCCAGCGCGGCCATGCGGGGGATCTGCACGACGTACTGCCAGACGTTCTTGGGCAGGACCAGCGCGAGGCCCGCGAGGAGCTCCTCCTTGGAGTAGCCCTCCTTTTGGAAGTTCACGCGGTCGGCGTCCAGGAAGACGGCGCAGCCGTAGCTGAAGGTGGGCGTGAGCTTGGCGCGGAAGGCGTGCGCGGCGTACTCCTCCACCGGGACGCCGAACTGGTCGGCCATGGCCTGGAGCAGCATCCCGTTGCCCGCCGAGCACTGGTTGGACAGGCGGAAGTTGCGGACCTCGCGCTCGTGCATGAACAGGACCTTGATGTCCTGCCCGCCCACGTCGCAGATGACGTCCACGTCGCCGAAGAAGTGCACGGCGCTCATCATGTGGGCGACGGTCTCCACGATGTTCACGTCGGCGCGCAGGCTCTCCTCCAGCACGTCGGCGGCGTAGCCCGTGGCGCCGAAGCCCGTCACCTCCAGCGTGGCGCCGTCCGCCTCCACGCGCCGCTTGAGGCTGGCGAGCATCTCCTTGGCGTCCCGGATGGGGTTGCCCTTGGACAGCACGTACTCCTTGAGGAGAATGCGCCCCGTCTCGTCCACCAGCACGCACTTGGACGACGTGCTGCCGCCGTCCAGCCCGATGACGCCGCGGACGCGCTGGCCGGGCTCGAAGCGGGCGGGCTCGAAGGGCGGCAGGTCGTAGCGGGCGAGGAAGTCGTCCAGCTCGGCCTGGTCGCGCACGAGCGGCGGGCCGGCCGTGGCCCCGAGCAGCGCCTTGCGGCCTACCTCGACGAAGTGGCGCAGGGGCTCCGTGCCGCGGTAAGCGCCGGCGCTGGCGGGCTCGGCGAGGCCGAACAGGACGGCGCCATAGGCCGCGTAGTACTGGGCGTTGTCCGGAGCGAAGATGAGCTCCTCGATGGGCACGTCCCGGGGGTAGTCGTAGCCGCGCTCGTCCCAGGTCTGGGGGATGCGGAGCTGCCAGCACTGGCGCAGGAAGGGCAGGTAGGTGTTGGGCCCACCCAGGAGCAGGACCTTGTGGCGCAGCGTGTTGCCGCGGGTGAGCACCGACAGGTTCTGGAGCACGATGGCGTCGGCGAGCGAGCACATGACCTCGGCGCTCGGGATGCCGCTCTTGACCAGGTTCACGACGTCCGTCTCGGCGAACACGCCGCACTTGGCGGCCACGTGGTGCAGGCGCGTGTCGTCGAAGTCGAGCTGGGCCAGCGTCTCGGCGGGCATGCCGACCTTCAACATGCACTTGTCGATCGTGGCTCCCGTGCCCGAGGCGCACTTGTCGTTCATGGAGGCCATGGGGCGGCGGTCGGCTCCGCCCTGGACTTCGTCGCCGTCGTCGCCGCCGCGCGGGGGCTCCTTGGGCCCACCCTTGAAGATGATGATCTTCGCGTCCTGGCCGCCCAGCTCCACGACGCTCCCCACGTCGGGGTGGAGCTCCTCCACGGCCATCGTGACGGCGTTGACCTCCTGAACGAAGCGCGCGCCCAGGGGCTCCGCCAGGGGCGTGGCCCCCGAGCCCGTGATGAACAGGCGCGCGCCCGTCCCCGCCTCGGCCGCCTCGCCCCCGGGGCGCACGGCCGGGAAGGCGGCCTCGATCCGCTCCAGGAAGTCCAGGACCGTCTCCGCCTGGCGCGTGTTGTGGCGCTGGTAGTCCGACCACAGGATCGCGCGGGTTCTAGCGTCCACGACCGTCGCCTTGACCGTCGTGGAGCCCACGTCCAGGCCGATGACGAGCTCGGCGGGCCCCGGGGAGGGGGCCGGACGCGAGCCGGCGCCGGGGGAGCGGGGGAGAGGCGGGGAGGCGCTCGCCGGTTGGGTGCTCAAGGGGGCCACTCCTCGGGGAGGGACGCCCGGGCGGGGCCCCGGCGTCAGAAAGGATGGACTGAGCGTCTAGTCTATCCTTCCAGGCCCGTCAACCGAGGGGGAGCATTCGGGCGCGGACGGCCGCGCCCGCCGCAGGGCCCGGCCCGTGCCCGCAGCCCCTTCCGCCACCGCTTCCACGTCCGCGTCCGTCGCCGCGATCGCCCCTGTGTGGCCGCGATCAGGTCACCTTGAAGGTGAACTCCACGTGGGTGCAGCCCTTCTCGATGATGCGCTTGCGCACGCCGCTGCCGCTCACCGGGACCTGCCTCTGGACGGCACTCGCGAAGGCGGCGTTGTAGGGCGACACGTCCAGGGCGTAGCCCGGGATGTGGTTGCTGATGACCCGCCCTCGCTTCTCGTCGCGCTGCTGGAGGTAGGCGGCGTAGTCGGCCGTCGACTTCCCCTCGTCGTGGTAACGCTTCCAGGTGTTGTAGACCTCCTGGCCGTACCACTTGCGGATCTGACTGCCGCTGTTCTGATTGTAATTGATGCGCGCCTGATCGGCGTAGGTCCGCAGCGTGCTGCTCACGTACCCGCTCCTGAGCCCCGCGGACGCCAGGAGGCTCTTGAGCAGGTGCTCGGCCGCGGCGTTGAGCTGCACGGCGTGGGGCCCGTAGCTCACCGAGACCTTGTCGGCGTCGGGGTGGGAGTAGTAGCCCGCGGCCGCGGCCGCCTTCGCCCCCGCCGTGGCCGCGTCCTTGCCCCCGGTGGAGGACGCCTTGTCCCCGCTCGCGTCCGCCGCTGGGCCCACGTAGCCGCCGTGGACCCACGCCTCGCGCCCCTGGAACACGACCTGGACCCAGGCGCCCTGGGTCTTCCCCGTCGTCCCCAGGCGGTCGCCACTGCGCACCGACCCCAGCGGCGCGTTCTTTGTGCTGGGGGAGGGACGGACGTTGAGCTTGGAGGCGTGGACCGTCACGTGGCCCGTCACGGCGGGTCCCTGCGACCCGCTGGAGCCGGCGTCCTTGGCGGCCGCAGGGTCCACCGTCGTCGTGCTCGCGGCGGCCTTGCCCGCCGCCCCCGTCTCCGGCTCGGCCTCCGTCTCCGTCTCCGTCTCCGTCCTACCCGCGCCCGCCTTGTCTGCGCTGGCCCCGGAGGTTCCGGCCCCCGCCGCGGACCCGGCGCTCACGCCTCCCTCCTTGTCCAGGTCCGCGGTGCCACCCGAGGTCACCTGCGCCGGCACGGACACCTTGGTCGTCTTGCCGTGGTACGTCCCGAACTCCAGCTCGCTCCGTCCGTCCACGTTGGCGCTCAGGTCCATGTTGCCGGCCTCGGCCAGCTCCTTGAACGCCTGGGGCCGCGCCTTGGACGTGCGCAGCATGGAGGCGTCCTTCGCTTTCCCCTCGTCGTCCCGCTTCTTGGCGATGCTCTCCAGGCGCCCTTCCCGTGCGTCGTTGAACGCCACCAGGAAGTCCTTCTCCGTGATCGTCTTGTCGCCGACCGTGGCCCCCACGATCCCGCCCAGCTTCTTGCGCGCCGCCTCGGCGCTCGACGAGGCGCCGCCCTGGATAGTGCAGTCGTAGACCGTGGCGTACCCGAGCTGCGACGTGATGCCGTACTTGAGCGCCAGCTTCACCGCCGGGATCCAGAAGGCGTCGTAGAAGAACTCGTCCTGGGCCTCGCGCATGGCGTCCTCGGCCGCCGCCGCCTTCAGGGCCCCGGTAAACTTGGAGTCGTTGCGGAGGGCCTCCTTGTCCTGGGCGGTCCCCCGTACCTTCCCCATGTAGCCCTGGATCGTCGTCGCCGTCGCGCTCATGGGTGACGTCGCCTGGGCCTTGCCCAGATAGATGTCCAGGAGCTTCGCCAGGTTCCCCGAGGCGAGCGTGGTCTGGTGCTTGCCGTAGCTGACGATGCCGGCGTCCACGGTCTGCAGCGACCCGTAGCTCCCGCCCTCGTACTTGCTCGTGATCGCGTCCCCGACCTCGTAGGCGCGCTTCATCTCCGGGCCGCTGTTCAGCGCGACCAGGGTCCCCCCGCCCACCATGCCGTCGATGGGCGACAGGCCTTCCCTCTTCTGGTACGCCGCGGCCGCCTGGATGAACGCGTCGTCCACCGCGTCGCGCTTGGGGATGCCCAGCGCTTCCGAGACCCGCTGCACCTGCGCCGCCGGCCAGAACGCCGCCTTGGAGGCGTAGTACGCCCGAGCCTTCTTGAGCTTCGCCTCGGGCAGCGTGAACGCCCCGCCCTCCGCCCCGTTGCCCGCCTGGTCTCCCGCGCGTTGCCCCGGAGGCGCCAGGGACGCGGCCCCCTCCTCGTAGCTCATGCCCCGCAGGTCCGCCCGCGCCGCCCCCGCCGCCCTGGCCCCGCCCTCGGCGGGCGCCTGCGATGTCCCCTGCTCCTCCGTCCGCTTCGTCGTGTCGAGCGCGTTCATGGGTCCCTCTCCCGCGCGGTGGCCCCGCGCACCAGCGTGTCGCTGGTTCGACGGTTTCCTGTGTGGTCCGCCCCCCGAGGTCCTCCCAGGAGGCGCCGCGGCCGCACCGTCGACGCGCGGTCCGCATGGCGCGGGGGCGGTGCAAGCCACGATCCACTCGGCGGCCCCTTCGTGCGCCCGCCCCCCCCCACTCCCAAGCGGAGGAGCGGCGTCGGAGACACTGCGTGCCCCGCACCAACTGTCTACAGCCAACCCCACTGAGGTGTGCAGACACCACGATATCCAAGGTTTCAGGCATCCGCGCCCCAGGAGCCCGGAGAGGCGCAGATGGGGGCACGGAGCGGGAGACGAGAGAAAGTGCTTGCCATTGGGCAATCATGTCGATTACGTTATCGCTGCTTGGGAGGGCGCCCCGAGGCGCTCTCCCACGGAGACCCAGGCCCCACGCAGACCCCGGAGCCCGCGACGATGCGACGGACGGAGACCACGGCGAGACGAACTGCGCGCACCTGGCGCGCGGCTCGCGCGTCCTCCGCGTCCGTCCTCGGCGGCTCCCTCCGGATCGTGGCGTCCACGCCTCTCCCCCACAGCGGCGCGCGGGTGGCGTCCTGCTGTTGTTGTTGTTGTCCCAGCGCCCCGCGCGCCTAGTCCCCCTCGGTCCCACCTGAGCCCGACCCCGGTCGCGGCTCACTCACCGGAGGCGGCGGCGCGGGTGGGCTGGGTGCGCTGCATCCCCCCTAGCCGGCCCAGGGAGCTCGTCCCTCCGGCGCTCGGGGATGCGCTGGCTGGAGACAGCGAGCTGCCGATACGCCCCGCCGTGCTCGCCCCGCCTCTCCGACACCACGGAGAGCGAACCCCATGTCTTTCCCCTTCTGGTCCCTCCTCGCGGGCCTGGGCATGTTGGCCATCGAGGCCTCCTACGTCCCTCAGATCGCCCGCCTCGCGCGCCTCAAGCGCGCCGACGAGGTGAGCCTCTACTTCCCCCTGCTCAACCTCCTCGGGCGCCTGGGCTCCCTCGCCTACACGCTCCACGCCGGGGAGCTCGTCCTCGGCGCCGGGTTCCTCCTGGGCGTGGCGCTGCGCGGGACGCTGCTCGCGCAGGTCCTCTACTACCAGCGCCACCCCGGAGGGCGGCGGGCCGCGACGCTCAACGCGACGCCGGCCCCTCGACCCGCCCCCGCCCGCCTCCGGCCTCGGGAGGTGACGCCGTGAGCTGCCGCGCGTCGAGCCCTCCCCCCCCGGAGGCTACCGCCCAGGAGATCCTCGCGTGGGCGCTGGACCGCTTCGGTCCCGACCTGGCCGTCGCCGTGAGCTTCGGCGCCGAGGACATGGTCTTGCTGGACCTCCTCGCGTCCCTCGTGGGTTCTCACCGCCCGTGGCCGCGCCTCATCACCCTCGACACGGGCCTCCTGCCCGCCGAGACGCACGCCTTGCGCCTCCGCGCCGAGGAGCACTTCGGCGTCCGGTTCGAGGTCCACGGGCCCACCGACGACGAGGTGCGCGCGCTCCTCGAAGACCAAGGACCCGAGGGGTTCCGCCGCAGCGTCGACGCGCGCCTCCGCTGCTGCCACGTCCGCAAGGTCGTCCCCCTGCACCGCGCCCTCGCGGGCTGCCCCGCGTGGGTCACCGGGCTCCGGCGGGCGCAGAGCCCGAGCCGCGCCGGCATCTCCGCCGTGGAGCGGGAGGTCCCCACGGGGCCGGGCGCGGCCCCGCGCTGGAAGGTGAACCCCCTCGCCGCCTGGAGCGAGGCCGACGTGTGGCGCCACATCGAGCGCCGCGGCGTGCCCCACCACGCGCTCCACGCCCGGCGCTACCCGTCGATCGGCTGCGCGCCGTGCACGCGCCCCGTACCCGCCTGGAGCCCCGGCCGAGACAACCCCGGCGTGGACCTCCGAGCGGGCCGCTGGTGGTGGGAGAGGGCCGCCCACGGTCCCGGCGATGCCGGCACATCCAGCTCCCACAAGGAGTGCGGCCTGCACCTCGCTCCCACCCAGCCCGCGGTTTCGACACCATCCCCTCAACGCCCACACACAGGAGAGACTCCGTGACTACCGCACCCGCCCCCGCGTGGGGCTCTCCCGCTACCGCTCCCACGCCTTCCGCCAGCGACCCACTGGACCGTCTGGAGGCGCAGTCCATCTACATCCTGCGCGAGGCCTTCCACACCTTCCCACGCGTCGCCATGCTCTGGTCCATGGGCAAGGACTCCAACGTCCTGCTGTGGCTCGCCCGCAAGGCCTTCTTCGGCCACGTGCCCTTCCCCCTCATCCACGTGGATACGGGCTTCAAGCTGCCCGAGATGATCGCCTTCCGCGACCGCCTGGTGCGGGAGTGGGGGCTGGAGCTCATCGTCGAGCGCAACGAGGAGGCCTTGCGCGCCCGACAGACCTTCCCCGACGGCCGGGCCACCCGCGTAGCGTGCTGCTCGCGCCTCAAGAAGGACCCGCTCCAGGCCATCGTGGCCCGGAGAGAGCTCGACGCCGTCTTCGCCGGCATCCGCCGGGACGAGGAGGGCACGCGCGCCAAGGAGCGCTACTTCTCACCCCGAGGCGCGGACTTCTCTTGGGACTTCAAGGACCAGCCGCCCGAGCTCTGGGACCAGTTCAAGACCGACTTCGCGCCCGGCACCCACATCCGCGTCCACCCGCTCCTGCACTGGACCGAGGAGAACGTGTGGCAGTACGTGGCTCGCGAGGGTGTCCCCGTGGTCCCGCTCTACTTCGCGCGCGGAGGGTGCCGCTATCGGAGCTTGGGCTGCGGTCCCTGCACCAAGCCCGTTCCCAGCGACGCCCAGGACGTCCCGGCCATCCTCCGCGAGCTGGCCGAGACGCGCGTGGCCGAGCGCTCCACCCGCGCCCAGGACCAGGAGTCCGAGGACGCCTTCGAGCGGCTCCGCGCCGACGGCTACATGTGACCCCCACCCCCGCCGCGCGCGTCGTCCCCCCACCGCTGCCCATGAACCCGCAGCCCCAACCAAGGAGCCACGCCATGGCCCAGCCCCTCGCTCCCCTCGCCCCCGCGAGCGCCCCGCCCACCCGAGTGGTCTTCACCGGCCACGTGGACCACGGGAAGTCCACCCTCATCGGTCGCCTGCTCCACGACACCGAGAGCCTCCCCCACGGCAAGGTCGAGGCCGTTCGCGCGAGCTGCGCGCGCCGCGGCGTCCCCTTCGAGTGGGCCTTCGTCATGGACGCCTTCAAGGCCGAGCGCGACCAGAACGTCACCATCGACACGGCCCAGGTGTGGTTCGCCACCGCCGCTCGCCGCTACGTCATCATCGACGCCCCCGGACACCGCGAGTTCCTCAAGAACATGGTCACCGGGGCCGCCCAGGCCGACGCCGCCGTCCTCGTCGTCGCGGCGGACGAGGGTATCCGCGACCAGACCCGACGCCACGGGCAGCTCCTCTCGCTGCTCGGCATCCAGCAGGTCGTGGTCGTCATCAACAAGATGGACGTCGTGGGCTGGGACCGCCGGATCCACGCGGCCCTGGAAGCCGAGGCCCGCGCGTGGCTCCAGGGCCTGGGGCTGTCGCCCACGGCCTTCGTCCCCGTCGCCGCCCGCACGGGGCAGAACCTCGCGCGCGCCGGCGCCGAGTCACGCCCCTGGTACGGCGGCCCCACGGTCACCGAGGCCCTGGACGCCATCCGCCCCCACCCGCGCCCCATCGATGAGCCCCTGCGCCTCCCGGTCCAAGACGTCTACCGCTTCGACGAGCGCCGCATCGTGGCGGGCCGCGTGGAGGCGGGGAGCGTGGCCGTGGGCGACGAGCTCCGCGTCCTGCCGGGCGCCAAGACCGCCCGCGTCGTGTCCCTGGAGGGCTGGCCCGCGCGCCCGCCCGAGCGCGCCGAGGCCGGCCAGTGCGTGGGCATGGTCCTCGACCCGCCCCTGTTCGTGGAGCGCGGGCAGGTCTTCGTCCACGCCCACGCCCCGCGTGACCGCCCCACTCCGACCGTCACCTCGAGCCTGCGCGCTCGCCTGTTCTGGATGGGGGCGCGCCCCCTCCAGGTCGGCCGCCCCGTGAAGCTCAAGCTGGCGACGGCCGCCGTCCAGGCCACCGTGCGGGCCGTCCTGCGGCGCGTGGACGCAGAGACCCTGGCCGAGGTCACGACCGAGGCTACCGCCGACCCGACCACCGAGGCCAGCGGGCGCATCGAGCGGGACGACGTGGCGGAGGTGTGGCTGGACCTCGCCGCACCCCTGGCCGTGGACCTGGCCCGTGACGTGCCCGAGCTGGGGCGCTTCGTGCTCGTGGACGGCTATGACCTCGCGGGCGGGGGCCTCGTGCTGGAGGCGCTCCCCCTCCCGGGCGTCAGCGAGCAGCCGGCCGCCCCCCATGCCCCCCGCTCCGGCGTATCCACGGGGGAGACGGGGGAGATCGTCTGGCTGGACGGAGCGTCCCACGCGTCCCGGCCTCATGGGGGGGGCCTGACCTTGGATCCCCACGCCCCCACCTGGCCGTCCGCCGTCCCCCGCGCGGCCATCCCCGCCCTGGCGCGCCACCTGGCAGCCGCTGGGCACCGCGTCGTGGCCGTGGCGACCCCGGACACCCCACCGCCGCCCGACGCCACCTGGCGCGAGCGCACGTCGACCCCGCCCGCGGGGAGCCCCCGATGAGCGCCCCGAGCCCCTCCCCCGGTGGCGGGTTCGTGGCCCTCGTCGGGGCCGGTCCGGGCGACCCGGAGCTGCTGACCCTGCGCGCCGTGCGCCACCTGGGCCGGGCGGACGTCGTCCTCCACGACGCCCTGGTGGACCCGGGCTGCCTCGCCCACTGCCGCGCGAACGTCCGCGTCCTGCCCGTGGGCAAGCGGGCCGCTGGCGTGCGCACGCCCCAGGCCCTCATCCACCGCCTGCTCCTCGTCCACGCCCGCGCCGGGCGGTACGTCGTGCGCCTCAAGGGCGGTGACCCCCTGGTCTTCGGGCGCGGCGGGGAGGAGGCGGCCTTCCTCGCCGCCCAGGGCGTCCCCTTCGAGATCGTCCCCGGCGTCTCCTCCGCGCTGGCGGCCCCCGCCGCCGCGGGCATCCCCGTGACCCACCGCGGCGTGTCCCGGGGCGTGCTCCTCGCCACCGGGACGAGCGCCCGACGCCCCGGGCGGGGCGCCCCCGCGGACGACGCCGAGGCCCAGCTCTGGGCGCGGCACCTCCGGCGCGGGGGCACGGTCGTCGTCCTCATGGCTCTGCGTCACCTGGAAGCCCTCCGAGCCCGCCTCCTCGCGGCCGGGGCCTCCCCCGCGACGCCGGCCGCCCTCGTCGAGCGCGCCACCCTGCCGTCCTCCCGCACGGTCCGGGCCCCCCTCGGGGACCTCGCCGAGCGGGCGCGCGTGGCCGGCGTGGAGCCCCCCGCGCTCCTCGTCCTGGGCCGCACCGCGGCCATGGACCTCCGATGCCCGCTCCAGGACCCCGCCCGGGCGCCCCACGACCCCGGTGCTCCGCGCGCCCTCGCGGGCCCTCCCTCTCCTCTCCCCCCTCCCAGTGTTCCCCGTGACAAGGAGCTCTACCGTGCCTCCCGCTAGCTCGCATCTTCGCCTCCAGCCCGCGCCCGTTGCGCCCCGCGAACCGGAGCCCGCCCACGGCCTGCGTTTGCACGCCGGCCACGCCGACCACGCACGTCGCGTCTACGACTCCGCGCTCGGCCTCCTCCCCGACGTGGACAACCCCACGCCGCTCGTGCGACTCGGGGCCTCCGTGGGCTTCCGGCGTGCCGAGGTCTACGCGAAGCTGGAGTGGTACAACCCCTTTGGCTCCATGAAGGACCGCGTCGCCGCCAACCTCGTCCGGCGCGCCGCGGAGCGGGGGGGCTTGCGGCCCGGGCAGCGCCTCGTCGAGGCTACCTCGGGCAACACCGGCATGGGGCTCGCCATGGTGGCGAACGTCGCGGGCCTCCGCTTCACGGCCACCTGCTCGCGGGCCATCCCGGCGGGCAAGCGCGTGGCGCTGCGCTTTGCGGGCGGCGAGGTCATCGCCTTGGACGACCGGCTGTGCCCGGCGCCCGGCGCGCCCGAGGGCGCCATGGCCCTGGCCGCGGAGCTGGGCCGCGAGGAGGACTGCGTCCACCTGGACCAGTACACCAACCACGGCAACCCGGACGCCCACTTCCAGACCACGGGCCCCGAGATCTGGCGCCAGACCCAGGGTCGCGTGACGCACCTGGTCGCGGCCCTGGGCACTTGCGGCTCCATCACCGGCACGGGGCGCTACCTGCGCTCGCAGAACCCCGCCGTGCGCGTCATCGGGGTGTGCCCCACGGAGGGGCACGACATCCCCGGCGTGCGCTCGCGGAGGCAGCTCGCCCACGCGGCCCTGTTCGCCCCGGACGAGTACGACGCGGTCGTCGAGGTCGGGGACCGGGAAGCCTACGCGCGGTGCCGCGCGCTCAACGAGCGCGAGGGGCTCATCGCGGGCCCCAGCTCGGGGCTCGCCCTGGAGGGTGCGTTGGCCGCCGTGCCCGACGAGGAGGGCGTCGTCGCCGTCGTCCTCTTTCCCGACAACGTGTTCAAGTACGCCGCGTCCATGGCGCGGCACTTCGCCGACGTGGGCGATCCCGCCGAGCCCGACGCCGAGGGCGCGCCCTCCCACGAACCAGCCGATGCCTCCACCTCGGATCGAGACGGGGCTCTGGGAGCCCTACTCGACGCCGTGCGACGGTCGCCCGACGCCATCGACGCCGGGGCGCTGGACGACCTCCTGCTCGGGGGCGAGGCCCTCGTCGTGGACATCCGCGAGGAGGACGCGTTTCGGGAGGGGCACATCGAGGGCAGCCTGCGGGTGTCGCTCGGTGACCTGCTGGACCCGGCCGCGGACACCGCGTCCCGGCTCCGGGCGCGGCTGGGCGGAGGGCAGGCCGTCGTGGTCGTGTGCTCGGTGGGGCAGCAGTCGCTCCTCGGGGCGCTGGCCCTCAAGGCCGCTGGACTCCCTCGCGTCCACAGCCTCCAAGGGGGGCTGGACGGCTGGCTGGCCGAGGGGCTCCCCCTCGTGGAGGGCGCGTGATGAGCGGCGCACGGAGCGGAGAGCGGGGCACCCCCGAGGCCCTGGGCGTGCAGACCTGGCGGGCGCGCCTGGACGACGCCGTGGACGAGGCCTTGACGCGCGAGATCGATGCCTTCGAGGTCCAGATCGAGCGCAAGCGCCGCGGCGAAGGCATGTCGGATCGCATGTTCGCCGAGACGAGGCTTCGGCGCGGTGTTTACGGTCAGCGCTACGACAACGCCCAGCGCTTCGACGGCGAGCGCGTGCGCCGGCTCGCCTTCCCCTGCGGGGACGTCACCAAGGGGCCGGGCATCGCCTGGGACGCCCCCGGCATGGTCCGCGTGAAGCTGCCCTTCGGTGCCCTGGATGCGCCCAAGCTGGAGGCGCTCGCCGACTGCGCGGAGGCCTACTCCACGGGCGTGCTCCACGTCACGACCCGCCAAGACGTCCAGGTCCACTACGTCCACATCGAGGACACGCCCGATCTCCAGCGGCGGCTCGGCGCCGTGGGGATCACCACGCGGGAGGCGTGCGGCAACGCCGTCCGCAACGTCGTCGCGTGCCCTTCGGCGGGCGTCTGTCACGGCGAGGCGTTCGACGTGTCCCCCTACGCGGAGGCGCTGGCCCGCTACCTCTTGGGCCACCCCGACGCCCAGGACATGGGCCGGAAGTTCAAGGTGGCCTTCTCGGGGTGCCAGGGGGAGGCGTGCGGTCTCACGGGCTTTCACGACCTGGGGCTCGTGGCCCGGGTCCGAGACGCCGAGGACGCCTCGCGTGGCAGCCGGCGCGAGGCGGGGTTCCGCGTCGTCGCTGGAGGAGGGCTGGGGGCCGTCCCGCGCTCGGCGGACGTGCTCTACGACTTCCTCCCCGCCCAGGAGCTGCTGCCCACGGCCCAGGCGCTCGTGAGGGTGTTCACGCGACACGGTGAGCGCGCGAACCGCTCGCGGGCGCGTCTGAAGTTCCTTCTCAAGCGCAAGGGGATCGACTGGCTCCGCGAGCAGGTGGAGGTCGAGCGCCGGGGCCTGCGCCCCGACGAGCGGTGGCGGATCACGGCGCCCGACGGCGCGCCTCCGGAGTCGAGGCCGGCCCCGACGGGCGCCCCGGTCGCCGAGCCGGCGTGGCTCGGGCGGCTTCGTCAGGCCCCGGGAGGCGCCGACGCCCCCCCCTCGCCCCACGCGGAGCGGCTCGCCGCGTGGGCCCGCACGAACGTCCGCGCCCAGCGCCAGCCCGGCTTCGCGCGCGTCACGATCCGCCTGCCGCGCGGGGACCTCTCGGCGCCCCAGGCGCGCGGGCTCGCCGCCCTCCTGCGGCGCTGGGAGGGCGTGGAGGTGCGCGCCACGATGGACCAGAACCTCCTGCTGCGCTGGGTCCCGGCGGAGGCGCTCCCCGCCGCGCACGAGGCGCTGGACCGCCTGGCGCTGGCGCGCGCCGGGGCCCACACGCTGGCGGACGTCACCTCCTGCCCCGGGACCTCCACCTGCAAGCTGGGCATCGCGGCCTCCCGCGGCCTGGCCGCCGCCATCGAGGCCCGCGTGGAGGCTCGACTGGAGGGGCTGGACCCCGCGCTGCGGGCCCTGCGCGTGAAGGTGAGCGGCTGCTTCAACTCGTGCGGGCAGCACCACGTGGCGGACATCGGGTTCCTGGGCGTGAGCCGCAACGTAAGCGGGCGGCGTGTCCCGCACTTCCAGGTCGTCCTCGGCGGTCAGTGGAGCGAGAACGCCTCCCGCTTCGGGATGGTGGTCGGCGCCGTGCCCTCCCGCCGGGCGCCCGAGGTGTTGGACGTCATCGGCGCGCTCTACCTCGCCGAGCGCCGCGAGGGCGAGTCCCTCCGCGAGGTCGTGCAGCGCGTGGGGCGGCGGCGCCTCAAGGACGCCCTCGCTCCCCTCGCGGAGGTGCCGTCCTACGAGGAGGACCCGTCCTTCTACCGCGACTGGGGGGACCCCCGGGACTACTCGACCCAGGACATCGGCGTGGGGGAGTGCGCGGGCGAGGTCGTGCCCTTCGTCCAGATGGGCCTCCAGGCCGCCGAGCGCGAGATCTTCGAGGCCCAGTGCCACCTGGACGACGGGGACGCGGCGCGCGCGGCGGAGCGCGCCCTGGCCGGCATGGTGACCGCGGCCCAGGCCCTCATCCGCTATGGGAACGCGCAGGTCTCCGACGACCCGGCGGAGGTCGTCGCCGCGTTCCGGGCGCACTGGCTCGGGGGCGGGAGTCTCCGGGAGGTCGGCGGGGCCGTGCGCTTCGCCGGGTACCTGGAGGCCGCCGTGGGAGAGGGGGGCAGTGGCGCCGACGGCGGCGACCATCGCTCCGCGGAGCGGGCGCGCCAGCGCATCGACCAGGCCGTGCTGTTCCTGGAGGCCGCGCGGCAGCTCTACGACCGGGAGGCCGCGCGCCGCGCGCGCGGCGAGGAGGCACAAACATGAGCCAGCACGACGACTCACGAGCGGGCGGCGCGGCGGACGACGGGCGGGAGGCCACCCGGCCGCTGCCCCTCCCGCGGCGGTTCGAGATCAAGCTGTTCGCCGTGGGCGGGGCACGCCCGGCGCCGGACCTCGTCCGGGCCGCGCTCCACGCGTGGATCCAGCGGGACCTCCTGGTGGGCGCGCCCGAGGAGCTGCTCATCGACGTGGCCGACTACGCACACGTGCCGCTGGGGCCTGGCTTGATGCTCGTGGGCCACGCCGAGGACTGGTGCGTCGAGGAGCGCGTGGGCGGTGCGCCCGGGCTGCTGTATCGCCGGAAGCGGGCCTGGAGCGGCCGCCTCCCGAGAGCCCAGCGCGCCACGCTGGCGGACGCGCCGCCCGGGCTCGCGGACGCGCTGGTACACGGCCTGGAGCGGGCCCTCTCTGGGGCGACGCTCTTGGGCCAGGTGCCTCCCGTGGGCGCGGGTTGGGCGGTGGAGGGGGCCGGATCACCCGCCGAGCGCGTGATCCTGCGCGTGCTGGACCCGCCGTGGTTGGACGCCGTCCGCGCCCGCCCCGGCGCCGCCCCGGGCGCGCCGAGCGCCATCGCCCAGGCGCTCGTCGGCGCCCTTGGGGCGTCCACGCTCCGCACGGCCGGGGGCGCGGGTGGCGCGTGGATCACCGAGGAGGCCCACGAGCCGGGCGCGTGGACCGTGAAGGCCCGCCCCGTGTAGCGTCTCCCCCAGCCCCGATCCGCCACCTACTCTGGGATTCGGCTTTGGAGCCCGCGTGTGGGCGGC
>CAYZID010000057.1:0-25753 GCA_964478315.1 uncultured Myxococcales bacterium
TTGCCCACACGCGGCCTCCTGCGCCTCGGTCCGCAGAGCAGGTGGCGGATCTGGGGTGGCCCCAGATCCGCCACCTACTCTGGGATTTGGCTTTGGATCCCGCGTGTGGGCGGCGTCGAGCTGCGCGGCCCCACAAGCGGCTGGGCGCTCGACGTGACGCGGCCACGCCTCCGCGCCCAGCCCCTTGTCTCCTTGCCCAAACGCGGCCTCCTGCGCCTCGGTCCGGAGCGCAGGTGGCGGATCGGGGGTGGCAGGCCTCTCGTGGCTCGGGGGAGCGGCTAGGGAGCCCAGGGCCGCCAACGTCTGGCCCGCTTCGAGGGGCAACCAGCGAGGCTGGGGCGACGGTCACGAAGGGGGGATGATGCGGTCGGGCGCGGCTCGGAGGCGTGGGCGTCCCGATTGACATTCTCCGATTCGGCTGGTTCCATAGGCCCGTTGCGAGTGCGGCCTTCGACCCTCAGGGTCACGCGCGGGTCGCGCGCAGCCCGGGCCCCCACCAGCGATCTCGGCGCGAAGCCGCCGGGGCCCACGAACCGACTGAGGAGTCCTATGCATCCCCAATTCAAGATCGGCGACAAGGCTGTCTATCCGGCGCAGGGCGTCACGGAGATCATGGGGATCGAGAGCATGGAGATCTCCGGGATGCAGCAGAACTTCTACGTCCTGCGCGTGCTGGACACGAACAAGAAGATCCGAATCCCCATCAACAAGGTGACCTCGGTCGGGTTGCGGGCCGTCATCACCGGCGAGGAGATCGAGGAGGTCTACGCGATCCTCCGCGAGCGCCCCGCGAAGTTCGACCAGCAGACTTGGAACCGCCGTTATCGTCGGTACTTGGAGAAGATCAAGACGGGGAGCGTCTACGACGTGGCGGAGGTGCTGCGGGATCTGTTCTTGCTCAAGTTCGACAAGAACCTGTCCTTCGGCGAGCGCAAGATGCTGGACACCGCCAAGAGCCTCTTGGTCAAGGAGCTGTCCATCGCCCGGGGTACGGACGAGGAGAGCATCGAGAAGGAGCTGGAGGGGCTGTTTGCGGACCAGGAGGCCCTGGAGAAGGCCGGCTGAGGGCACGCGGCCTCGCTTCGCTCGCCGCTTCGGCGGTTGCTTCATGGCGTGGCGCCGCGGGGCAGGCCTCAGAACGTCTTGCGCGAGTCCAGCAGCAGCGTGACGGGGCCTTCGTTGGAGAGGCGCACCGACATCGTGGCGCCGAAGCGTCCGGTCTCCACGGGGACGCCCGCGTCTCGTAGCTGGTCCACGACCCGCTGGACCAAGGCGTCGGCTTCGGCCGGCGTGAGGGCGCGCACGAACGACGGGCGGCGCCCCTTCCGACAGTCTCCCAAGAGGGTGAACTGACTCACGACGAGGACGCTGCCCCCCACGTCTTCCAGCGACAGGTTCATCTTGCCGTCGGCGTCCTCGAAGACGCGGAGGCCCTGGATCTTTCGGGCGACGTACTCGGCGTCCTGGATCCCGTCTCCCGACTCGGCTCCTACGAGCGCGAGGAACCCCGGACTCCCGGGGCGCGTCCGCCCGATGACCTCGCCGTCCACCTCCACCTCGGCTTCGCTGACCCGCTGTACGACCGCGCGCATGGTGCCTCCTCGGATGCGCTCCCCGTGGCATCCCACCGCATAGCATCGCCTGGGCGGACGCGCCCGTTCCGCGGCGTCGCCGCCCCCATCGGCCTCGCCACGGAGTCGTCGCGGGCCAGGGGTGGACAGCGATGGGGATCTTGTGCGAGCCCTGAAGGCCGCTCCCCTTCGCCACGAGGCTCCGCGTGCCCACCCACCCCGTCAGCGCCGTCATGGAGACCCTCCGCCGCGACTCGCGGCTCCGCAAGTCGGCCTCCCAGACGATCAGCTACCTCCTCGACCAGCTCTACTACGGGGACTTCGAGATCTTCGAGCAGGTCTCCTCCACGCTCTCCCACGACTTCCTCAACGTCGTGGGCGCCAAGGGCCCCAAGGGAGGCGCCCCACCGCTGTGGCTCGTGGGGTGCGTGGGCACCGGGGCGCTCCCCTCGCCGTCGCGTTGGGCGTCCACGGGGGGCGACCCCTTCGAGCCCCGCCGGGACCGCGCGCGCGGCGTGGTCTACGGCCTCGGGGCGGCCAGTGGGAAGGCGGACCTCATCCTCAAGATCCTGGCGGCCTCTCAGTTCCGCAGCGAGGAGCTCCGCCGCCCCCTGCGGCTCGTGGCCCTGTTCGGTGAGGAGGGCCGCATCACCGGCATCCGCAGCCTGTTGGATGGTGACGAGGACGAGCAGGGGCGCGGCGCGGCGCTGGTCGGTGCCCCCACGAACCTGGAGCTGTGGGCGGCGCACCCGGGCCTCATGTCCTTCCGCGTGGCCGTGCGTAGGCGCGTGCGCCACCGTCGGATGCCCCCCGTGCGCGGCATCTTCGAGCTGTCCATCGCCGGGCGGTCGGCCCACGCCCAGCTCCCCGCCGTGGGCGACGACGCCGTGGACAAGGCGCTCTCCGCGCTCGCGGCCCTGCGCGCCGCGGGCGACGTCCGGGTCCTCCGGTTCGAAGGCGGGGACACCTTGAACACCATCCCGGGCGCGTCTTCCATGCTGGTGGCTACCGGCTATGACGAGCTCCCGCCGCTGCCCTCCGGCGTCGAGGCGCGTCCCCTCCCCGATGGCACCGCCGTGCCCTTCCCGGTCGACGACGTCCTGGGGGCCTGGCTCGCCATGCGCGACGCCGCCGTGGAGGCCGCGGCGCCCGTCGCCCAGCCCCAGCACAACCCCCGCGGCGCGCGCCCGCTGGTCCCCGTGCACGTGGGCTGGCTGGCGACCGAGCGAGACGCCGCCGTGGGGACGCTGGCCTTCTGGACGGGGCCGGGGGTGAGGGCCCAGGACGTGGGCGAGCGCCTCGCCGCCGTCGTGCACGACACGGTGGGCGCCGCCAAGGAGCTCTACGCCGAGGTGGAGGTCGTCCAAGACCGCCCGGCCTTCGAGGCGCCCGCCCTGGGCGACTTCGCCGACGCGGCCGCCGCCGCGCTCCGGTCCGCGGGGACCCCCGCCGCCGTAACCGCGGGGCTGTCCACGACCGACGCGGGCACGCTGGTGGGCAGCGGCGCCCGGGCGCTCGTCTTCGGTCCCGGCCGCGGGATCGGCGATCGCTACCGCGACGACGAGCTCGTCCCCGAGGAGCACCTCATGGTCGCCTACCGCTTCTACGTCGACATGATCCGCCGTTGGTGCACCTGATAGGCGCGTAGTGGTTCGTGTTCCTTGGCGTTTTTCCTCGCGTGCGGCGGGCCACCCGGCCGGGCGCCGGGGGGCTCTGCGCCCCCCCGCGCCACCGGCCTCCCGCTCCGTTGCCGCGCGGGGCACCAAGGCGCCTTGACGCCCCGCTATAGCCGCGTCTATCATGGCGCGCCCCACAGGTTCAAAGTCCACTGATTCCAGAGGGTTCCATGGCCGAAGGCTCGGACGACAAGCGCGGGACGGACGACGCTCTCCCCGATTTCATCGAGACGGACAACGACGCGGCTCCCACCGCCGAGGCGAAGGACGCCGCCGCGGCCGAGCTTCAGGCCAAGGCCGCCGCCGCTGCCGCAGAGGCGGCCGCTGCGGCCGCCGCGGCCGCCGCGGCCAAGGCTGCGGCCGAGGCTGCGCGCCTCAAGGCCGAGGCCGAGGCCACCGCGAAGGCGGTCGGGGACGACGCCGCGCCGTCCAAGGCCAGCGAGGAGGCGGCCCCCGCGGCCGCGCCGCGCGCCAAGTCGGGGCGCCCCGCGCCCGAGCCGGCCTTCGTCGTGCGTCCCCACGAGGAGGGCTTGTTCGAGCCCGGGCCCAACGTGCGCAAGCCCGAGTCGGACCTGGCGCCGCTGACCGTCTGGGAGAGGCGCCGGAGCGCGCTGGCCTTCGTGGCCCTCGCGCTGGCTATCGGCGTGCTCGTGGCGGCGGGCGTCGTCGTGAGCAGCAACGAGCAGTACAGCGACGACATGCGCTGCTTCATCGCCGGCAAGATCGTCGAGTGCAAAGAAGCGAACATCATCAAGCTCAAGAAGAAGTGGAAGGAGGATGACCGCGCGGCGGCCAACCGCTACGGGGACATCACGCTCGTGTACTTCCCGCCCGACGCCAAGGTGAAGATCACCCAGTACGTCTACAAGGGCGAGGGGCTCGACGGGGAGCCCAAGCAGGTCGCCGTCAACGACATCCCCAACGCCAGCCTCACGCTCAAGGATGGGCAGACCATCGAGCGTCTGCCCATCACGAACATGCCCATCTTCGAGACCGAGAAGTACGAGGACGGGCCCAAGGCGGGGGACGTGAAGACGGCGACCTACTACGAGTACTCGCTGGAGTTCAGCCGCGAGGGCTACTACCCGCGCAAGTTCTGGCTGCGCAAGAAGGGCGCACCGCTGCCCCCGCACCCCGAGGGCAAGGGCCCCAAGGGCGCGACGATCCAGTGGCAGCAGCTAGGCCCGGGCAACATGCAGATCCCGTGGCCCGGGCTGGACCTGGAGGCCAAGGAGGAGACCGTCATGGCGAACTTCCTCAAGGTCCGCACCCAGCTCCACTGCCTCATGGTCCAGAAGCAGATCCAGATGATGCAGGACGTCCCCGAGGCGGACCTGGAGATCATTCGCTTGAAGAACGGCTTCAAGACCCAGGAGGATCTCCTCAACGCCCAGGAGAAGTTCACCGCGGGTAAGTACAAGCAGTGGTGGGACGCGAATTGGGCCGCGATCTTGGAGGACAAGTGCGACGGCTCGGGGCCCCCCCCGGTGAAGCTGCCTGGCGCCGAGGGCGCGGCGGGGGCGTCTGGCGCCAAGGGCGCCGCCGGGGCGGAGAAGAAGGGCACCAAGTAGGGGCTCGCTCGCTGGACTGGCGGCGCCCGTTGAGGTGGCTGGTCATCATGTGGCACGTCGCGGCCATGGGTTGGGGTGGCTGCACGGGGGACGGCGTCGCCCATGACGCCCGCCGGTCGCTCGCGGGGCGTGCCGTGGCGCGGCTCGTCTTGGGGGATCTCGCGCTGCTGCCGGCCGCGGCCGTGGGCGCAGCCGGAGCCCCCCCCGCGCCGCTGCCGGGTCCCGGGTTCGGGGATGAGCCCGCGCTCCCGGCCGGGCGGAGCTACTCCATCGGCACGGCGTCGCGCGGCTACCTCGTAGGGGGGCGCGCGCTGCCGCGAGACGATCCAGCCCTGCGGCCTCGGCCCAGCGCGGTCCGCAAGGACGCCATCTACGGCACGGACGAGCTCGTCGAGGCGCTCACTTGGGCGGCCCACCGCGTCGCCTCTCGCTGGCCTGGTAGCGTCGTCTACGCGGGGGATCTGAGCCTTCGTCATGGGGGCCCCATCGCCGGCCACGCCAGCCACCGCAGCGGTCGAGACGCCGACGTGACCTTCTTCATGCGCGACGACGCGGGGCGCATGGCGGACAGCCCACGCATGTTGCCCGTGGGCCCCGACGGCGTGTGCCGCTGGGACCGTGCGTTGCGCTTCGACGTGGCGCGCAACTGGGCGTTCGTGGAGGCCCTGGTGCGCGACCCCAAGGTCCAACTCCAGTACGTCTTCGTGGCGAACCACCTCCGCGCGCTCCTCTTGGACTACGCGCGGGCCCAGGGCGTGGACGCCCAGGTGTTGCGCCACGCCGCCGCGGTACTGCGCCAGCCGCGGGACTCGTCCATCCACCAGGAGCACTTTCACGTGCGGCTGTACTGCGCGCTGGAGGAGCGCGTGGAGGGGTGCGTGGACTACGGCGTCCTCCATCCGTGGACGGACCGCTACGAGGAGGCCCTGGCGCGCCGCGTCGCCGAGGTCCTGCCGCTGCTGCGCACCGGGGCTCCCCGGGAGGTGCGCTACGCCATCACGCGGATCGTCCGCCTCCGGGTCACGGCGGCCGTCGAGCACATCGAGCCCCTCACCCACGCGGCGGACCCATCCGTGGCGGCCCTGGCCCGCGACGCGGTGGCCTTTCTGCGCGGGGAGCGCACGCCCCCGCGGTGGGCTTTCCTCACCGAGGAGGACCCCGGGGACTGAGGGCCGCGAGACGGCCGCCCGCCTCCGCGCCCGCCTCCGCCTCCGCGACCGCGCCCGCACCCGCACCCGCGCCCGCGCCCGCACCCGCACCCGCACCCGCAACCGCTTCCGCCTCTGCACCCGCTTCCGCCTCCGCCTCCGCCTCCGCGCCCGCGCCCGCACCCGCACCCGCACCCGCACCCGCTTCCGCCTCTGCACCCGCTTCCGCCTCCGCCTCCGCGCCCGCGCCCGCACCCGCACCCGCACCCGCAACCGCTTCCGCCTCCGCGCCCGCCTCCGCACCCGCGCCCGCGCCCGCGCCCGCGCCCGCTTCCGCCTCCGCGCCCGCTTCCGCTTCCGCGCCCGCACCCGCTTCCGCCTCCGCCTCCGCCTCCGCCTCCGCGACCGCTTCCGCTTCCGCCTCCGCACCCGCTTTCGCCTCCGCCTCCGCCTCCGCGCTCGCGACCGCATCCGCGCCCGCCCCCGCATCCGCTTTCGCCCCCGCATCCGCTTTCGCCCCCGCATCCGCTTTCGCCCCCGCATCCGCGCCCGCGCCCGCGACCGCGCCCGCCTCCGCCTCCGCCTCCGCGCTCGCGACCGCATCCGCGCCCGCCTCCGCAACCGCGGCCGCACCAGCACCCATCGCCGCATCTGCACGCGGGCCCAGGGAGAACCCGCGATTCGGCGGTGACGTCACGGGCGGGCTGGACCGGGCGCGTTCCTCGCAGCTACACTGCGGCGCGTGTGCGCCTCCGCGGTCTCGGCGGGGGGCCGGCGGCGGCCCGGCCGGGCGCGCGGCCGAGGACGTACACGGGCATCGACATGAGCCGCGCGAAGCGTGAGGACCGAGCGCAGGGGGAAGACGTTGCAAGAGTTCCAGCGGAAGCTCGGCGGATTCCTGGTGGGGGCGTTGGCCGCGGTGGGGGCCGTCGCCAGCGGGGCTGGCTGCACCGAGGTGACGCTCGTCCAGCCGGGCGAGGTCGGGGAGTTCTGCCGCACGGCGGCCGACTGCCTCCCCGGCCTACGCTGCGAGGCGAGCAAATGCGCCGGTACGCCCGTGGGTGTCGACGCCGATGGGACCAACGGGACTGGCGACGTGGCCGACGCGAGCACCCTGCCGCTGGACGCCGAGGTGAGCCAGGCCGACGCGGACGTGCCCGCGGTGGACGCGGGGGATGCGCTCGATGGCGCCGGGGACACGGGAAGCGACGCGGCGGGGGACGTCCTCGACGCCGACGAGGATGCGGGGGACGCTACCCCCGACGGAGCGGTGGAGGACGTGGCGGGGGACGCCGCGGCCGACGGCGAGGACGGCCAGATGGGCGACGGCGTCGTCGGGGACGTCCCGTCGGGCGACCAGGTGAGCCAGGACACGGCCGACGCCGAGCCCAGCGATGTGGGCCCAGGGACCCCGCCGGGGCTGGGCGAGGCGTGCGACGGCAACTGCCTCCCGGGCTACGTGTGCATGCCCCAGGTGGGGGGCGGGAGCGTGTGCGAGGAGTTCGACCAGGGCCTGTGCGCACCGTGCGAGCAGGACACGGACTGCCCCACGCCGGGCGCCAAGTGTCTCCAGTACGCGGGCGGAACCTTCTGCGGCGCGCCGTGCACGGACTCGTGCGTGCCCGGCTTCGTGTGCGTTTCCGGGCAGTGCCGCCCGGAGGTGGGGTCCTGCGTGTGCTCTGCGGATCTCGTGGGGTGGAGCCTCCCGTGCCAGAACGTGACGCCCCAAGGCACCTGCGAGGGCACGACGACGTGTGTCCCCAAGGGTTGGTCCACCTGTTCGGCGGCGCCCCCAGCGGCGGAGATCTGCGACGGCGTGGACAACGACTGCGACGGCATCACCGATGAGGAGCCACTCTACTACGAGAACGGCGTGGGGCTCATCTTCGGGGCCCTGTGTGGCCTCGGCCAGTGCGAAGGCGGTGAGGTGATCTGCACGCCGGACGGGGGCGTGACCTGCTCGACCAACGACCTCGCGTCGCCGGAGCTGTGCGCGGACGTGGTGGACAACGACTGCGATGGGTACGTCAACGACGGGTGCGAGACGGACGACATCGATGGGGACGGCTGGCTCAACGACGTGGACTGCGACCCCTACGACGCCAGCCGCCACGAGGATGCGCCTGAGCCCTGCTGCGATCCGGCGCTCGGCTACGTCGCGAGCTGCGACAAGAACTGCGATGGGCAGGTGACGCCGTGCGCGAGCTGCGACGGCGACCACGACGGCTACTGCCCGCCCGAGGACTGCGACGACGGCGACCCCTCGATCCACCCCGGCGCCCCCGAGAAGTGCGACGACGGCGTGGACCAGGACTGCTTCGGCGGGGATCTCCTCTGCCCCTTTGGCAGTGACGGCGACGGCGACGGCTACATCCCGCCCGCGGACTGCAACAACGGAAACCCCTCGGTGAACCCAGGGGCCGAGGAGATCTGCGACAACCTGGACAACGACTGCGATGGCCTCACCGATGAGGGCAACCCCCAAGGCGGGCAGCCCTGCGGGACCACGGACGAATACTGCAAGCCCGGGACGATGGTCTGCACCCACTACGGCTACGGCGCGGTCGTCGAGTGCCAGGGCGCCGTGCTTCAGCTCCCGGAGGTCTGCAACGGCGAGGACGACGACTGCAACGGCCAGACCGACGAGCTGTGGCCCGAGCTGGGCGCCCCTTGCGATGGCCCCGACAGTGACAAGTGCGCCAACGGCGTGACCGAGTGCAGCCCCGACGGCAGCGGCACCATCTGTGCGCCCGAGGCGATCACCGACATCATCGAGGAGTGCAACGGGATCGACGACGACTGCGACGGCGCCACCGACGAGTTCGTGTGCCCCATCACCGACCTGGACGGTGACGGCTTCACCGTCGCCCAAGGGGACTGCGATGACCTCCGCCCCGAGTACTACCCCTTCCCACTGTCCCAGGAGCCGTGCTGCGACCCAGCGCTGGGGCCCGCGGGCGCGACCATCTGCGACCTGAACTGCGACGGGATCGTGACGCCCTGCGGGCCCAACGACCAGGACGCCGACGGCTACGCCTCCAACGGCAACCCGCCGGACTGCGACGACACCGACCCCACGGTCCACCCGGGGGGCTTCGACAAGTGCGGTGACGGCGTGGACCAGGACTGCCTGGGTGGCGACCTGGACTGCGCCCTGGTCGAGGACGCCGACGGCGACGGCTACAACAAGGGTATCGACTGCAACGACAACGACGCCGACGTGCACCCGGGTGCCCAAGAGGTGTGCAACTTCGTGGACGACGACTGCGACGGGGTCGTGGACGACGGGAACCCCGCCGGGAAGTCCGGCCCGTGCGGCCCGGACACCGACGAGTGCACCCCCGGCGCTTGGGTATGCGTCCACGACAGCCAGACCTACACCGTGCAGGTCTTGTGCGTGAACGACCACTTCCAGGCGCCCGAGCTGTGCAACGGGCTGGACGACGACTGCGACGGCGAGACGGACGAGAACTTCTACGACCTGGGGCAGCCCTGCGATGGCCCCGACGCCGACCAGTGCGCCCACGGAGTCTTCGAGTGCAACGACGATGGCTCGGGCGTGGTCTGCGGAGAGGAGAGCGTCACCGACCTCGCGGAGATCTGCGACGACCTGGACAACGACTGCGACGGCGAGACCGACGAGGGCATCGACTACAAGGGCACGCCCATCGGGGAGATCTGCGACGGTGAGGGGGCGTGTGGCTCGGGGATCGCCATGTGCAACCCGGCGGGCGAGGCGACCTGCTCCACGAACCCCGACGGGCCCTTCTCCCAGGCGGTGGACGAGGTCTGCAACGGCGTGGACGACGACTGCGACGGGGAGATCGACGAGGGCTTCACGTACTCGGGCTTGGCCATCGGCGACGAGTGTGACGGCGAAGGGGCCTGCGGCGTGGGCGTCGTGCAGTGCGCGCCCGACGGTGGGACGACCTGCTCCACGAACCCCGACGGCACCGCCAGTGAGGCCGGCGTGGAGTCGTGCAACGGCGTGGACGACGACTGCGATGGGCTCACCGACGAGGAACTCGGCTTCGATCAGAGCCCGTGCCTGAACGTCGGCGTGTGCGCTAGCGGGGGCGTCGTCGCGAGCTGCGTGGACGGCCAGTGGGTTTGCGACTATGGCGCCATTCTGGTGCACGAGGACGACGAGAGCCTGTGTGACGGGCTGGACAACGACTGTGACGGGACTACCGACGAGGGGTGGCCCTTGGGCGAGCCCTGCGACGGGCCGGACTCGGACTCCTGCCTCCACGGCACCTGGAGCTGCGCGGCGGATGGCGTGGGGACGGCCTGCTTGAACGAGGACCCCGAGGGGATCACCGAGTCTTGCAACGGCGTGGACGACGACTGCGACGGGACCACCGACGAGCTGGACCTGTTGCCCGCCGAGGCGGGCTGCTCGACCGAGGGCGTGTGCAGCCTCGCGTGGGCCATCCTGGTGTTCTGCGACGGGCCGGGCTACGCCTGTGACTACAGCGGCATCCCCGGCTGGGAGGCCAACGAGACCCTGTGCGACGGGCTGGACAACGACTGTGACGGGGAGACCGATGAGGGCTTGATGTATGAGGGCGCCGCGCAGGGTGAGGCGTGCACGGGCCAGGGCGTGTGCGGCGACGGCGTCGTGGAGTGTGACCCGGAGACGAAGGCGCCTACCTGTTCCACCCAGCCCCGGGGGAGCCAGGACCAGTCCTCGGACGAGGTCTGCGACGGCGTGGACAACGACTGCGACGGGACGCCAGACGACGGCTTCGACTGGAACGGCGTGGCCCTGGGCGACACGTGCTCGCCGGGTGGGATCTGCGACGACGGGATCGTGGAGTGCAGCGCGGACGGCGCCACCGCCGTGTGCAGCACCACTGGAGGGGGCTCGGCGGACATGTCTCAGCCCGAGGTGTGTGACGGCGTGGACAACGACTGCGATGGCGAGACGGACGAGATCGTCGACCTGGACGCCACGGAGTCCGGCTGCTCGCTCACCGGCGCCTGCGCCGACCCCACGACCTTCGTCGTCTGCACGGGCACCGGCTGGCAGTGCAACTACGACGCCCTGCCCGATTACGAGGCGGACGAGACGCGCTGCGACGGGATCGACAACGACTGCGATGGCGAGACCGACGAGGCCTTCCCCCAGCTCGGCGCCGCCTGCGACGGCGACGACGCCGATCAGTGCGCTACCGGGACCTGGACGTGCGCCGCCGACGGGTTCGGCGTGGAGTGCGTGAACGAGACGGGCGTGGGCACCCCCGAGGTGTGCGACGGCGTGGACAACGACTGCGACGGCTTGGTGGACAACGGCCAGACCTACAACGGGCGGCCCTTGGGCTTCCCATGCGACGGCGTGGGGGCCTGCGGAGCGGGCGTCGTGCAGTGCAACGGGGAGGGCGGGGTCACCTGCTCGTCCAACGCCGACGGCACCATGTCCCAGGCTACGGCCGAGGTGTGCAACGGCAAGGACGACGACTGCGACGGCGTCATCGACGATGGCATCGCATGGAACGACATCCCCCTCGGGAGCTCTTGCGACGGTGAAGGGGTCTGCGGGACGGGCGTCGTCGAGTGCGACGGGGCCGGGGGCGCGACCTGCTCCACGAATCCGGATGGGAGCGCTTACGACGGCACGGAGGAGACCTGCGACGGCGTGGACAACGACTGCGACGGCGAGACCGACGAGAGCTTCCCCGAGCAGGGGCAGGCCTGCGACGGAGACGACGCCGACTCCTGCGCCACGGGTGGGCTCGCGTGCGTGGATGGGAAGCTGGTCTGCCAGGGCGACGCCGCCTGTGTGGCGGGCACCGTCTGCTACGACCCAGGTCCCCCCGCGCCCCAGCAGTGCCTGTGCGCGGGCCAGAGGTGCTCGGTGGACCAGGGCGACGCGTGCGACCCGGGGATGGGTTGCCTGTGCAACGCTGGCCTGCCCTGCAACGCCCCGCAGACGTGCACGGCGGGCGTGGGCTGCCAGGCTCCGTAGCCGCTGAGAGACAGGGCGGCCCGGGAGGGCCGAGGGAGGGGAACCATGCGAGCGCAGGTCGTCATCGGTGTCATCGCCGGCTGGCTGTCCGTTGGGTCAATCCAGGCGTGCTCCTCGCCGAGCACCGTGGGCGAGGCGGACGTCGCCGCGGGGACGGATGGGGGGACCGCGGACGTGGGGGGGGGCCCGGACGTGGGGGCCGATGCGACCGGCGCCGACACGTCGGCCGACGCGGCCCCCGACGCCCGCGCCTGCCCCGAGGGCGCCGCCTGCGACGACGGGGATCCGTGCACCGTGGACGACGCCTGCAACCCCTCCGGAGCTTGCGTGGGAGCGCCCAAGTGTGACGATGGCCTCGATTGCACGGCGGACTCGTGCGACGAGGACGGCGCCTGCCACCACGGGCTCATCGTCGGCTGGTGCCAGGGGGATGCCGGGGACTGCGTGGCCCTGGACGCGCCGGACCCAGCGAACGTGTGCCACTTTTGCGCCGCCGGGGGGAGCTGGACCAGCGCCGCGGCCGGGGCGAGCTGTGATGACGGCGACGCCTGCACCACGGGCGACCAGTGCCAGGGGGGCACGTGCATGGGGACGGGCGTGCTGTCGTGCCCGGACACGAACCCCTGCGCCACGGCGAGCTGTGACCCCGACCAGGGGTGCGTGGAGACCCCCCTGGAGGGCCCGTGCGACGACGGCGACGCCTGCACGGCCGATGACCACTGCGAGGACGGCGCCTGCGTGGGGGCGGACGTCGTGTGTGACGACGGCGACCCGTGCACCGTGGACGCCTGCGACCCGGAGCTGGGCTGCGTCATCGCCGGAGCGACCTGCGACGACGGGGATCCATGCACCGAGGACACCTGCGCCGCCGACGGCGCTTGCACCAACGCCGCCTTCACCGGGCCGTGTGACGACGGCGACGCCTGCACCGTGGGCGAGGTCTGCGACGACTCCGGTGTGTGCGGCGGCGGTCAGGCGCCCGACTGCGCCGACGACAACCCCTGCACGGAGGACTACTGCGACCCCGCGCTGGGGTGCGTGAACAAGTTCCAGGACGTTCCATGCGATGACGGGATCTCCTGCACCATCGACGACCAATGCGGCGGAGGCGTGTGCGTGGGCGTGAAGACCACGGCCTGCGCCGCCTGCCCCTTCCCCACCACGGCGCGGGCGTCACGCTTCTTCGAGCTGTCCGTCCCCCAGACCGGCTACTCCGTGGACGGCGTGGACGTGGACGGCGACCCCACCACCTGTCAGCCCGCGGGCCAGTGCTCCGACGGCGTGGACAACGCCCTGTCCATCTTCGGCGGCGTCCTCAACGGCTCGCTGTCCGACGCCATCGCCCTGGGCGACCTCAACTACCTCCTGGACCTCCAGGCCCTCCAGACCGACGGCACGCCCTTCAAGATGGCCGTCTACGACAGCGTTGCTGCCGATCCCCTGTGTGACCCGGGGCTCCAGACGTGCGCGTACATCGCCGGCCCCGCGAGCTTCTCGGGAGACTGCCACCCGTACTTCGCCTTCGACAACGCCGTCTACGACGACGGCACCCTCACGGCGGGCGGCCCCGACACCGTCATCACCATGGTCATCCCCCTGCCCGGGGCCGTGCTGCCCATCACGATCGCCCGCGCCCAGGTCTCGGCGTCCGTGTCCCTCACCGCAGCGGACACCCAGGTCCTCAGCGTGGACGGAGTCATGGGGGGCGCTGTCATCAAGGACCAGCTCATCGCCGCCGTGGACGGTTTCGACCAGGACGTCCTGCCCATCGACAAGGACCTCGTCGTGTCGATCCTCGAGTCGGGCATCGAGCCGGACATCGACCTCGACGGCGACGGCGTGAACGAGGCCGCCTCCATCGGTCTCCGCGTGCGCGGCAACGGCGCGCGGCTCGTGGCCCCACCCGCCCAATAGCCGCTTCATCGCGCCGCCCCCGTGTCCCCGGGGCTCGACGGCGCTGTCTGGCATGGCCGACAAGGAAGTGGTTGTCCCGTCGTGACGAGGAGTTACCTCTGTCCTTGGGGCGCCTCGGGGGGCCCCCGACAGTGCCGCCGTGTCGGGAAAAGGCGACATGCTCCGCGCCTTTCGTCGGGGCCCCGCTAGGGATCGCGGTCGGTTAGGACGTTGGCTCGGGTCTTGCTAAGAACTTGCTGAGAAGGCGAGCCCTCACCGAGAAGCAGGAGTGTACAGGTCATGAATGAGCGGTTTCGGAAGCGGTTGCCCACGAACATCGGCGCCATCATTGGGTTTCTGCTGTTCATCTTCTACGGCGCGGCGCCTGGCGTGCTGTATGGCGGCTTCGTAGGCAAGGAGCTCGCGGAGTCCATGCTGGGTGAGGGGCTCGAACCCGCCTTCGTCGCCAAGACGGTCGAAGTGGGCGGCATGGCCTTCGGGTTGCTCTCGTCGCTCTTCCTGTTCCTCGTCCTGTTTGCGCTGGCGGGGACCCTCATCGGGACCTTCATGGGCTACTCCCTGGGGCCCGACGAGGAGTAGCGCAGGGCGGCGTCCACGTCCGCTGTCTCTGCCACCCAGCGGACCCCGGCTTCGGGGGTGCCACCGCAGCTCGCAGGGAGCGACGTGTTCATGGGCGCTCTACGAACGACAACCCGCACGGGAGGTCGGTCCGGTCGGTGCACGCAGAGCACGCCCCCTCCGGGGGAGGGGGCCCCCATCCCTCCACGCGCACGCCATCCAGCCATCCAGGATGTCGAGGTCCCGGCGCGCACGAGCGAACAGCTCGGCCGCCTGGGCGGGGCGCGCGGCCCACGTGCCCGCGGACTCGGTCCAGCCGAAGGAGTGCCCGTCGGTTCAGCGCCGCGGCTTCTTGACCAGCAGGGCGCGCGCGTGGGGGGGCGACCGCAGGGGTTTGGGGTCCTGGGCCCCGCGGAAGGGCACGGGGACCGGGTCGCGACGCCCCTCCGGCGCCGCGCGGCTCATCGCACGGTCACGGCGAAGGGGAGCATCGCCACGGTGGCCTCGCGGTGGAGGATCGAAGCCAGGACCGGCACCCCGGCGAGGGCGGGGGGCGCCGCACCCGCGAGCCACGACCCCAGCGCGCCGCTCGCGACGGACCGCGCCAGCGTGGCGAGGGGCGCGAGCCCCGGCGCTCGGAGGGCCCTCCGGTCCTCTTGGAGGACTTCCAGGAGCGAACGCGGCTCGGGGAAGGTGAGGGTGGGGAAGCGCCCCTCGGTGGGCTTCATCCCGCCCAGCACCGCCGCCAGCGCCACGGCCATGCGGAGGCCGCCGAGGTGGTCCACCAGGCCCACCTCCTTGGCTTGGGCGCCCGTCCAGACGCGTCCCTGGGCCACGGCGTGGACGGCGTCGTAGGACATGCGCCGGCCCTTGGCGACGCGCCGCACGAAGGTGTCGTAGGTGTGCTGGAGCGTGCGTTGGAGGACGCCCCTCTCGGCGTCCGTGAAGGGGGCCGTGGACGAGAACATCCCCGCGTTCTTGCCTCGCCTGAGCACCAGCGTCTGCACCCCGAGCTTCTCGCGGAGGCCGGCCGTGACGAGCTTGCCGCCGAAGACGCCGATGGACCCCGTCACCGTCGTGGGCTCGGCGACGATGAGACGCGCGGCGCTGGCGATGTAGTAGCCGCCCGAGGCCGCCACGTTGCCCAGGGAGGCCACGACGGGCACCTTCCGGTCCAGGCGCCGCAGGGCGCCCCAGATGAGGTCGCTGGCCAGCGCCGAGCCGCCGGGGCTGTCGATCCGCACGACCACGGCCTTCACCCGCGGGTCCTCACCCACCTTGCGCAGCAGGCGCAGCGCGTCGTCGCTGGCGATGAGCTGCTCGGGGCCGACGAGCCCCCGGTCGGCGCCGCCGGTGACGATGGGCCCCTCCAGGGGGACCACCGCCACCACCGCGTCGGCGTCGCTGCTCCCCGGCGGGCGCTTGGTGAGGAGCTCCAGCAGCCCAAAGAACGAGCTGATGTCGGGGAGCTCGGGCACTTGGGGGAAGGCGAGGTGGGCCCGGACGCCCGCGCGCCCTTCGAGTTCCGCCACGAGCTGGGGCCACGAGGAGGTCGTGTCCGCGAGCCTCTTGGCGAGGGCCTCCTTGGCGGTGAGCAGCCCCACGTCCATGACGGCCGCGATGGCCTTGCGCGACAGCTTGCGGTTGCGCGCCAGGCCTCGAACGAGCGAGCCGTAGAGGCTGTCCAGGAGCGCCTCCAGCGCCTCGCGGGCGGGGGCGGAGATCTCCGAGCGCGTGAAGGCCTCGGGCGCGGACTTGTAGCGCCCCAGCGCGAGGAGGTCCGCCTGGACGCCCAGCTTGTCCAGGAGGTCCTTGTAGAAGGACACCTCCACCCGCAGGCCCCCGAGCCACAGGCTCCCCTCGGGCGCCAGGTTCACCCGATCGGCCGCGGTGGCCGCCAGCATCTCCACCCCTTGGCCCGCGTCCAGGTGGACGATGACCCGCTTGTGGGGCGCCTCTCGGGCGTGGTTCAGGACGCCCGCCAGCTCGGTGAGCTGGGCGAAGCCGAACCGGGCGCCGGCGAAACGCACGAGGATCGTCCCCACGGACGGGTCTCGGGTCGCTTCGTCCAGGGCGTCCAGGAGTTGGGGGAAGACCAGGCGGTCCTCGAACCCGAAGACGTCCCACGCGGGCGGCGCCTCAGCCACCTCGCCCGCGAGCCGGAACACGGCGATCCCCTTGCCCCCCGCCGCGCGCCCGGCCGGGGCGGCCGCCACCAGCGCCGTCACCGCCACGAGGGCCGCCAGGCTCGTCGTGGTCGCTCGCCCGCCGCCCTGTGCCCGCCGCGGCCACGCCCACCGCGCCGCGCGCGGCGCCTCCCCCGTCTTCCCACACCCGCCGACTTTCATGCATCGACCTCCCGTCGGTCGCCGCCGCAGCCCCGGAACGGGCGCCGCGACGAGGTCGAGTGTAGGGCGGGAGCCGCGTTGGAGGCGAGCGCCGCTGCCCCTCGCAGCGCCCCGGGTCGCACCCGGTTCACCGATTGACCGCCCCCTGCGGGCCTCCTAAGGTGGCCTCGTCCCCTCGAACCTGCTCGCGCCGTCGGCGCACCCCGAGCGGTCGCGCGCGCCCTCGACTCGTGCCTGCCCTTGCCAAGGAGGCTCCATGCCCAGCACACCCCCCTGGTCCAAGCTCATCGCGGCCTTGGCCGAGGGCCTGGCGTTGCCCACGCCCGACATCGAGCGCCGCCTGGCGCCCCTCGTAGGCCCGCCGGGGGACGAGGCCGCCGAGCTCCTCGCCGACCCCAGCGCCGCGCCCGACGAGGACCTCCGCGCCTGCTTCGAGGACGCGGGGATCCCCCGGGCGCGGCTGAACCGGGCGATCCGGCGCTTTCGCCTGGCGGCCTCCGGGGGCGCCCAACCCGGCGCCGCGCCGCAGGCGGCGGCGCTCCTCCCCGCCGCGCCCGACGACGAGGGCCTCCTGGCCTCCCTGGTCGTGGGCGGCATCGCCAAGGTGAGCGAGACGGACGTGGCGGCCGCCCTGCGCGTGCTCCTGGCCGAACGCCTGGGGATCTTCGGCATCCAGGAGCAGCTCGCTCGCAAGATCGAGGAGCACGCCGTGCGCCTGGGCGAGCCCTGCGGGCCCGTGTTCTATCGCATCCAGCGGGAGCTCGCGCGGCAGCGCCACGCGGACGTGCTCACGGCCCTGGGGGCCTCCAAGAACCTGGTGAGCCCCTCGCGCAAGCGCGCCCTGCTGGACCGCCTGGACCCCCTCGTGGGGCACTTCGCTGCCTATCAGCGCGAGCTCACCACGTGGAAGGACCAGTGGATGGAGCGCATCTCCAACCCCGGGGCGCTCTTCGCCGGCCTGGCCGCGCTCATGGGCGGAGGATCCGCCGCCCCCGCCGTGGCGTCCTCCTCCGCGCTCATGGAGGCTCCCGACGCCGGCCCCGTCCAGGCCGCCACGGCGACGCTCATCGACCGCGTGAACCAGGTCTTCGCGGGCACGGGGATCCCCGTGGCCCGGGCCCTGGCGGCGGACGCCATCGCCCTCAAGCGGCTGCTGGAGGACGCCGATCTCCCGGGTGCCCTGGGCGCGAGCGGGCGCGAGGAGATGCTCAAGCGGCTGGGGATCGCCGTGACGGCGCAGGGAGCCCAGCTCGAGCGCGACCTCACGCGCTACGTGCTGGCGGCGCTGCGGCTCCCCAAGGTGAGCACAGACCAGCTTCCCGCCTACATCGTCGCCGTGGAGCAGCTCGGCGACCAGATCGACTGGGCGGCGCTGTCGCCCGCGGCCAGCGGCGGCCGCCGCAAGACCTTCTAGGACATGCCGCATCGGGCCGCGAAGCGCGCACCGTGGCGGCGCGTGGACACCCGCGCCGTGCCCGTCCCCGAGGCGGTCGCCGCTGGTCTGCCCGCCCTCGTGGCGCGCACCCTGGGGCTCTCCAGCCGCCAGGAGGGGGCCCGCGTTCTCGCCGGGCTCGTGGGCACCGCGCCCACGTATGGACAGCTCGCCGGGCTCACCTTGGGCGACGTGCGGGAGGCCGCCCGCCGGGCTCTCCGCGACCTCCCCCCGGCCGCCGACCTGCGGGATCTGGCGACCCTGCTCGGCGCCGTGGACCCGGGCACCGCCGTGTGTCCGTCGTGTGGTGAGCTGGGCCTGAACGCCCTGGGTGGGAAGGTCTCGGTGGCGCCGCCGGGGCTGCTCTGCCCCTTCTGCGGGGCGGGGCGCGTGGTCCGCCCGCGGCTGCTCCTTCGGCGCGTGGCCTGGACCACCGGGGCCCTGGTGGACCCCACGGTGACCGCGGACTGGGGGACCGGCGTCGCGGGAGCCGCGGTAGGGGGTGCGAGCACCGGTCCCGTGCCCCTCCAAGACGATGGGCCCCAGGGCTTGCGGGCCTGGGCCGGGGGCGTGGACGCGCGGCTCGACGAGGCGCTGCGCGAGGCCCACGTGCCCCTCTACGGGTTCCTCGGCTGGCTGCGGCACGGCCCCCTGCAGGCGTTCGGGGATGTCCTCGACGCGGCGCGCGTCCTCCGCGAGCCCGCGCGCGTGGGGCTCGTGAGCCGCGCGGACCTCCGGGGCGCGGCCGCGGCCTCTGGGGCCTGGCTGGCTGCGCGCGAGATCACCAACGCGGCGCGCCCGGCCTATTTCCCAGACGGCGTGCGCCGTGCGGAGCTGGTCGCGGCCGCCCTCGACGGGCGGCCCCTGCTGCTGGAGCGGCGCGTGGGGCGGGGCGACAAGGCCGACGTCTACCTGGGGAGGTGGGACGCGGAGCCCTCGGAGCGGCTCGTCGTCAAGGTGCTCCGCGCCGGGGAGGACGCGGACCTCTTGGAACGGGAGGCGGCGTCCCTCCGGCGCTTGGGCAAGAGCCAGGCCCAGGGGGCGGAGCTGTTCGGGCGGCTCGTGCCGTCCCTCGCCCGGGACGGCGTGCTGGAGGTCCCCGGGGACGCGGCTTGGGAGCGCGCCCGGCGCCTGGCGCCAGGCCGCTGGCGGGCGTTGGCGGTTCGGGCCGCGCCGGGCTTCGATTGGACGCTCGCCGACGTGCGCGCCGCCTACCCCCAGGGGGTGCCCGTGGAGGCCGCGGTCTGGATGCTCCACCGGCTGTTGCCGCTGCTGGACTGGGTCCACCGGAGCTGGCTCGTCCACGGGGCGGTCTTGCCGCGGCACGTGCTCATCCACCCCCGCGACCACGCAGCCCGGCTCTTGGACTGGGGCTACGCCGTGCGCGAGGGGCAGCCCTTGCCGGCCGTCCCCCGCGCCTGCCGGGCCTACTACCCCCGGGACGTGCTGGCGGGGGCTCCGGTGACCCGCGCGCTGGACGTCCGCCTGGCGGCGCGCACCGTGCTGGCCGTCGCGGGAGGCGATCCCGCCGCGGGCCGCGCGCCCCAGCACGGTCCGACCGCCTACCCGCGTGCCATCGCGCGGGCCTTGGAGGAGCTGGCGACCTCGGGGCGCTTGGACGGGCAGGCGTCTCCTTCGGCCCTGGACGCCTACCGAGCTTTCCGGGCCGTGGCGACCGACACGCTGGGGCCGCCGCGCTACCACGTCTTCGAGATGCCACCGGCTGGCCGCCGGTAGCACGCGCACACACCCAACGCCCCCCCCGGGGCGGCACAGGAGGAACCATGGGCTACGGAAGCTACGACTACGAGGCGCACGTGCAGGTGGCGCGCAGGCGCCAGGGCCGAGCCCAGGCCGAGGTGTTCAGCCAGCGGTCGTGTCACCCCACGATGAACCCCCACGGCGTGGCCGCCCGGGAGGCTCGTGACAGCGCGGAGCACCCGGACAGCGTCCCGGTCATCTTCGCCCTGGACGTGAGCGGCTCCATGGGGGAGATCCCCGCGGAGATGGCCGCCAAGACCTTGCCGACGTTCATGCGCAGCGTCCTCACGGTCCTGCCGGACCCCCAGCTCCTGTTCATGGCCGTGGGACACCCGGACTCCGACTCAGCGCCCCTCCAGGTGGGCCAGTTCGAGAGCGACGACGCCCTCATGGACCAGTGGCTCACGCGCATGTACCTCGAAGGCGGGGGCGGCGGAGGCAACGAGACCTACGAGCTGGCCATGTACTTCGCCGCCCGGCACACCGCCACCGACGCCTGGGAGAAGCGAGGTCGCAAGGGCTACCTCTTCATCACCGGGGACGAGCCCACGAACCAGGCGGTGCTGGCGCGCCACGTGGGCGCCGTCATCGGCGACACGCTGGAGGGGGACATCCCGCTCGACGCCATGGTCGCCGAGGTGTCCGAGCGGTATCACACCTTCTTCCTCATCCCCGACCAGGCTCGCACCCGGAACGTGGGGGACGACTGGCGGCGGGTCCTGGGGGACCACGTCATCGGCCTCCACAGCCCGGACGACACGGCCGCGGCGGCGGCGATCCTCATCGGGCTCACCGAGGGGCAGCTCTCGGACCTGGACGCGGCGGCGCGCAAGCTGGAGGACGAGCTGGGCTGGACCGGCGCGGCCCGCAACCGCGTGCTGGACGCCGTGGCTGGCTACGCCGCGTCGCTGGGGCTCCTGGGGACGGGCCCGGGTGGCGCCCCCCCCGAGCCCCCTGAGGGGGACGACAGCGGCAATGACCGCGTCTGAGACGTGACGGAGCCCACCGCCTGGATCGTCGTGGACCTGGGCTTCGGGGACCAGGGCAAGGGCGCCACCGTGGACTTCCTCGCCCGCGACCAGGGCGCTCGGGCCGTGGTCCGCTTCCACGGCGGCGCCCAGGCCGGCCACCGCGTGGTCACGGCCGACGGGCGGGCCCACGTCTTCAGCCAATTCGGCGCGGGCAGCTTCGTGCCTGGCGTGCGTACCGTCCACACCCGCGACGTGTTGCTCCAGCCCTGGGCGCTGGCGGTGGAGGCGGCCCACCTGGCGGCGGTGGGCGTCTTGGACGCCTGGGAGCGGCTGTGGCTCAGCCGCGAGGCCCTGGTCGTCACGCCCTTCCACCGCGCCGTGAACCACCTGCGCGAGCTGGGGCGCGGGGCGGCGCGCCACGGGAGCTGCGGCGTGGGGGTCGGGGAGGCCCGCGACGACAGCCTCCGCAGTGCGTCCGACGAGCTCCTCCGGGCGGGCGATCTGCTCACCCCAGCGCGCACGCGGCGGCTCCTGACCGCCACCCAAGAGCGCCTCCGGGCGCGGGCGGCCGACCTCGCCCGGGCCCTCGCGGGCACCTCCCGCCGCGCGGACGAGGCCATCGAGGTCTTGGAGGGGCGGGGCTGGGCCCAGGCGCTCGACGAGTCCCTGGGGGTCTTTCGCCGGCGCGCCCGCGTCGTGCCCGAGGAGGAGGCGCTCCGGGCGGCGCTGGGGCAGGAGGGCGGCCCCGAGGCGGGCGCCCCGCCCCGCCCCGTGGTCTTCGAGGGGGCCCAGGGCGTGCTCTTGGACGAAGGCTGGGGCTTCCACCCCCACACGACGTGGAGCGACTGCACGCCCGCGCTGGCCCGGGCGGCGCTCGCGCGGGTGGGGTTCCAGGGGCGCGTGGAGACCTTGGGCGTGCTCCGCGCCTACGCCACACGCCACGGAGCCGGCCCCCTGCCCACCGAGGACGAGGTCCTCACCGCGGCCCTCCCAGACGCCGCGAACGGCGCCGGGCCCTGGCAGGGGACCTTCCGGGTGGGTTGGTTCGACGCCGTGCTCGGGCGCTACGCGCTGGCGGCCTGCGCGGCGGGCTCGCCCGCGGGCGTGGACGGGCTCGCCCTGACGTGCCTGGACCGGCTCCCAGCCCGTCCCAAGCTGGCCGTGGCCTACGAGGTCCCCGGGGGGCGACTCGACGCCCTGCCGTTGGGGCCGCGCGGAGACCTCGCCGGGCAGACCGCCCTCGCGGAGCGCGTCTTCGCCGCGCGCCCCCTCTACGGGCGGGTGGGCGCCACGGCAGGGGCGCCCGGGCCGTTCTTGGAGCTCGTCGAGGCCGAGCTGGGCCTGCCCGTGCGCCTCGTGGCCCACGGTCCCAGCGCCGTGGACCGCGTCTGGCGCGGGTAGCGGCGAGCGCGCTGCCCCCCGTATCCAACCTTCGCCCTCGCGCGGCGCCGGGCCCGTGCTAGCATCCCGGCATGTCCGAACACGCCCAGCCCGAACACGCTCTGGCCCGCCCGGACCGCGCCCAGGCCCCCCACGCGGTTGGGAAGGGTCTCGCGGGGACCTCCGACGAGCCTCGCGGCCAGGGGGGCGCTGCTGGTGCCTCGGACATCGTGGAGCGCCTGGAAGGCCGGCGGGAGCGCGTGCACATCGCCATCGGTCCCACCTGCAACAACAACTGCATCTTCTGCATGGAGGAGGACCGCGAGGGGCGCAAGGTCATCAACGGCGCCCTCACCCCCGAGCGGGTGAAGAAGATCCTCGAAGCCTATCCCGGCGGGGAGGAGGTCTGCTTCACCTCGGGCGAGCCCACGCTGGTCCCGGCCCTGGGGCGCTACGCGCGTTGGGCCAGGCGCTTGGGCTACCGCCGCATCTCGGTGATGACCAACGGGCGCCGCCTGGCCCACAGGGCCTTCGCCGAGCACTTGGCCAAGGCGGGGATCAACCACTTCTACATCTCCATCCACGGCCACACGGCGAAGATGCACAACAGCCTGGTGCGCGCCCCGGGGGCCTACGCCCAGACGGTCCAGGGGATCGAGAACGTCGCCGCCCTCAAGGCGCGGTGGCCGGGGCTCCAGCTCCACACGAGCACCGTCGTCACCAAGAGGAACTACGAGTCCTTCTTCGAGATCTACGTGTTCCTCCGCGCCCTGGGCGTGGACCAGGTGGTCTTCAACGTCATGCAGGCCAACGGGCGGGCCAACACCTACTTCGAGCGCATCTTCCCCCGCTATACGGACATCGCCGCCCAGTTCCGGGCCTTCTTGGACCGCCTGGGGGATCCGGGGCGCTCGCCCGAGCTGCCGCGGCGCCTGGAGGCCGACCGCCAGCGAGCCCAGGCCTTCCTCGTGGACATCCCGCTGTGCACGACGACGCAGATCCCAGACTTCAACCGGGGGTACGTGGAGCGTTACGTCCACCACGAGGTCAAGGAAGACGGCGCCGGCCCGCACCCCTTGCCGGGCGTGGACGCGCGGCCCAGCGGTGTGGATGACACGGAGTTCGTCGCGGTGACGCGCGAGGACCTGGATCTGGCCCAGCGCGTCCACCGCCCCGCGTGCGACGGCTGCACCTATCGCCACGCCTGCGAGGGCGTGTGGCGCAACTACCTGCGCCGTTTCGGGTGGGACGAGTTCCAGCCCGTCCCGCCGCCCTCGCGGCCTGGAGGGGAGGCCCGCTCGTAGCGCAGGAGCCACTGGTTGGACGTCCCCGGCCCCACGAGGCGCTCGTCCACCAGGCGGAGCGCCGCCCCGCCGACCCGCGCCACGCGCGCCTTGGCCTGGGCGGCCGTGGCGTTGCGGTAGTGCTCGAAGACGGCGGGCCCGCCCTCGGCGCGGGCCACCTGCTCGGGGCTGCGCACGAGGCCAAAGGCCACGTTGTCCACCAGCAGGAGGGTGCCGCCGGGGCGGAGCGCGCGCGTCAGGGCCCCGAGGACCCGGTCGGGATCTCGCAGGTGGTTGTAGCTGCGGAGGACGAGGGCCGCGTCCAGGCTCTCGGGGTCCAGCTCCAGGTCCTCGGCGGCGCCCACCTGGAGGCGCAGCGCGGGCCAGCGCCGGCGCAGGGTCTCCACGCTGGGGGCATGGGGGTCCACGCCCCAGTAGCGCACGGCGCCGTCCGCCACGCAATGGGCGAGGGTGTCCAGGTAGGGGCCCTCCCCGCAGCCCAGGTCCAGCACGTCCCCGGAGAGCGTGGCGAGCACCTCCCGCACCGTGGCGTCGTCGCGGTGGAAGATGTCCCCTCCCTCCACCTCGACCTTTGTCTCATAGGCCCCTGGGCAGCGGGGGTGCGCGGGGCAGGCGGCGCACGTCTCGAGGGCGGTGAGGGGGGCGAGGTCCTGGGCGAAGTCGTCGGCGGCGGCCTTATGGGACACGTCCAGGTAGACCTGCCCCCGCCGGGCCCGCGTGCGCCACAGCTCGGCTCGGGAGAAGTCGCGGCTGGCCGTGGCGTGCCATTGGAGGGTGTCGTCGCGACACAGAAACAGGCCCCGGGCGGGATCGAACGCGGGCGTGTCCAGGCCCAGGGCGGGGCACGGGGCCCCAGCGGGCCAGGGGAGAGGCTCACCAGCGGGCGCGTAGTGGAACGAGTTGGAGCGCAGCCCCGGGCGGGGGCGGAGATCGCCCTCCCAGCCCGGTGGCGTGCCCGGACAGCGCGGCTCCAGGGCGCAATCGTGGCAGGCCAGGGCGCCCTGGCCGTCGTCTTCGGGGGGGCTCTCGGTGCGCGCGGGCAAGCCATCCCACAGCAGGGCTCCGTCGTCCGCGAACAGTGTTGCTACGACACCATCTCCTTCGGCCTCGCTGGGCCGGGCTTCGCCGTGGGCCAGGTGGTCGGGGAGGAGGCACAGGGGCAGGCCCTCGTGGACGGCGACCAGGCCTCGCGCCAGGGCGCGGGCGAGGCCGGCCTCCAGGGCGTCGGCCACCTCGCGCGGGGGGGCGCTGGCCGCCCCGTCGCGGGGGACGGCGAAGACGAGGGTGGCGCGCGGTGCGCGTCGGGCCACGGCGTCGGCGAGGGCTTCCAGCGCGGGGGGCGAGGTGTTGGCGGGCCCGAGCGTGCAGCGGACGCGCACCGGCGCCACCCGGGCCGCCGCGGCGAGGCCGTCGAGGGTCTGGGAGAGGCCGTCGGCGCGGGTGAGGGCGCGGTGGGTGGCGGGGTCGCTCGCGGGGAGCTTCACCTCGAAGGCGGTGAGGCCGCGTCGGACCAGGGTGGCGGCCATGCCCTGGTAGGCGAGTAGGCGGCCGTTCGTGCGCAGGGTGACCTCCATGCCCAGGCGCCGGGCGGCGGACACCCAGGCGGGGAGGGCGCGCCGGAGGGTGGGCTCGCCGCCGGCGAGGGTGACGGCCTGGAAGCGCGCGCGGGCCAGGCGCTCCAAGGCGGTGAGGACCTGGGCGCGCGTGGCGCGACGTTCCCGCCAGCCCCCTTGGGGGGTGTCGGCGGGGCAGCCCAGGCAGCGGTTGTTGCAGGCCCCTCCGACGATGAGCAGCGCGCGCTTCATGCCCCGACCGTGCCGGTAGGGCTGGCCGCGGTCAACCGGTGGGCCCAAGTGGAGACAGGCGTGGGCGCGGGCGCGGCGGCGGAGGCGGAAACGGAGCGGGTGCGGGTGCGGGAGCGGGTGCGGGAGCGGGTGCGGGTGCGGGAGCGGGAGCGGGAGCGGGTGCGGATGCGGATGCGGATGCGGGGCGGGGCGGGGGCGGCAGCGGAGGCGGGAGCGGATGCGGACGCGGGAGCGGGAGCGGGAGCGGGAGCGGGTGCGGGAGCGGGTGCGGGTGCGGGTGCGGGTGCGGGTGCGGGTGCGGGTGCGGACGGCGGCGGAACCGGCTTGGTCCCGGGGGGGCGAGCCG
>CAYZID010000058.1:0-25739 GCA_964478315.1 uncultured Myxococcales bacterium
CCCAACACGGGCGACCTCGTCACCTTCGCCGTCACCGTCAGCGACGCCGACAACGGCGCTTCCGGTGGCGGTTCTCCGGGTGGCTGCGGGATGGGGCAGGTCTTGACGACCACGAGCGCGTTCGTCTCGCGCCCCGCCGGCTCGGCGGCGACGCTCTCGCCGGCCGAGGGCCTCAGCCCGGCCTTCGTGGCCGACGTGCCCGGTGACTACACCATCCGCACGACGGTCGTGGACGACACGGGCCGCGCGGCCACGGTGGACACGACCGTGACGGCGAGCGCCTGCGGCTCGGCGCCCCCCAGCGTGGACAGCGTCATCCCCACGCCCGCCGCGCCCAACGTGGGAGACGCGGTGACCCTCGCCATCCTCACGAGCGACGCGGACAACGGCGCCGGCTGTGGGCTGTCGCAGGTCCTCACCGTGCAGAGCGGCTTCGTCGCCCGCCCCGCCGGATCCACGGCCGCCCTGGCGCCCCAGGTGGGGCCGTCGGTGGCCTTCGTGGCCGACATGCCCGGCGACTACGTGATCCGCTCCATCGTCCTGGACGACACGGGCCTCACCGCAAGCGCCGACACGGTCGTCACCGTCTCCGAGTGCGGGAGCGCTCCGCCCGCGCTGAGCGTGAGCGGTGTGTCCCCGGCGGCGCCCCAGACCGGGGACGCGGTCACCATCACCGTCGCCGCGACCGACGCGGACAACGCGCCCGGGTGCGGGATGAACCAGACGCTCACCTACGGCAGCGCCATCGTCGCGGCGCCGGCCGGCTCCTCGGCCCAGCTCGCCCCGGCGAACGGCCCCACGCCGACCTTCGTGGCGGACGTGCCCGGCGACTACGTCGTCCGGTCCTGGGTCTCGGACTCCACGGGGCGCACGGACTCCACGGACACGGTCATCACCGTGGACGCCTGCGGGAGCAACCCGCCGGTGGCCATGGCCGCCGTCGTGAGCCCCGTGGCCGCGGGCCCCGGCGCCGACGTCACCGCCACGGGCGCCCCGGTGGGCTTCGACGTGGCGCTGGACGCCTCGGCCTCTACCGACCCCGACCTCCAAGCGGCCTGCGGCCAGACGGGGACCCTCGCGTACCTGTGGCAGTTCTACGCCAAGCCCGCGGGCAGCAAGGCCCAGTTCAACGATCCGACGCTCGTGAACGCCTCGTTCAACCCGGACCAGCCGGGTGACTACGTGGTCACGCTGTACGTCAGCGACGGCGCCCACGTGTCCACGGCGCGCGCGACGATCACCGTGAACTCCGTCACCTTCTTGGACCAGGGCAACGGCGTCTCCGTGGAGCTCGTCGCCAGCGGCGCCGCCTTCGACCGGCCCGAGGGCGTGGCCGTGGGCGCCAACGGGGACGTCTTCGTGGCGCAGAACGGCCTGAACGCCGTGACGCGGACGTCCCCCCTCACGGGCGTGACGACGCTGTTCTCGGCGGGCGGCTACTTCCAGGACGTCCACGACGTGGCCTACTTCCCGGCGGACGATGCCTACTTCGTCACCGAGCAGAACCTCCAGACGATCCTTCGGGTCAACAGCCAGGGACAGCAGGAGCTGTGGGTGCAGATCCGCGCCTTCGGCGGGCCCCTGCGCAACCCCGCCGGGATGGCCCTGTGGACGCGCAGCAACGGCACGCCGCGGCTCGCGATCGCCGAAGAGAACGACGGACGTCTCCGGTTCTTCGACCCCACGGACGGCGCCTTTGCCGGCAGCCAGGGAACCGAAAGCTTCGGCGGGAGCATCGACCGGCTGTGGGACGTGGACGTGGCCGTTATCGGCGGGCAGAACGTCTACTTCGCCACCGACCGCAACCAGGGCGAGGTCTGGCGCACGGACGGCAACAACGACCGGCGCCTCACGCAGCTCCTCGACGAGCCCCGGGGGATCCTCTACGCCCCCGGCAGCAACAAGGTCATCGTCGCCGACTCCAAGCTGGGCTTCCTGGTGCAGATCGACAACTGCGGCGCCGGCAACTGCCCCACGAAGCTCCTGGCTTGGGGGAGCTGGGAGCCCTGGGGCTTGGCCTGGGAGACCCAGGGGAGCTCCTTTTACGTCACGGACCGCCAGGGCAACGCCCTGTACCGCGTGACGGGCAACTTCTGATTCCGAGACGGAGCGGGCGCCGGGTGGCGCTCGCTCCATCTCGCGGCTTGAGACGCGCCCCACCGAGGCGCCCGTCGGCTCCCGGCGGGCGCCTCGATCCGTCTCGGGCCCCTCGTCAAAGCCGGTCGGGGCCCGTTCCGCGCGGCCTGACCGCGGTGCAGCGCATTGCGCGCGTTTGAAACCCACGCCGCCTTTCGCCGGGCGCTCCCGTCGCGTTTGTAACGTTCCGGTGCACCCGCGAGTTCCCCAGCCCCTCTATGTGCCAAAGCGCACCATTTGCGGTAACACAATCGGGTTTCCTCATGCCTGTATGACGTGGGATGCGTGACACGCTTCCCTTCGCGGTGCCTGACGCACCGCGCATCCAAGCCGCGCGCACCCGGCCGCGCTCCACCCGACGGGCGTGACTCAGACCCAAGGATCCACGACGGGGGGAGGGCTGAGTCTCGCTCCCAGGCGACCAGCGCGCATACACCCACAGGAGAGGGGAAACCATGAAGTTCGTGTCCACAGTTCCGAGAAAGGTCCTCGGCCCCGGTCTCGCGATCGCGGGGCTGCTCACACTGGCGGTGGCCCCGGCCATGGCGAGCATCGCCGGGTCGGCGCACGACTTTAGCGGACAGGCGTGGAGCGGCGGCCGCACGTGCGTCGCCTGCCACACCCCGCACGGGGCCTCGAGCGTGAGTGGCGCGCCCCTGTGGAACCACGCGACGACCGCCTCTACGTTCAGCACCTACTCGTCCGCCACGCTGGACGCGACCGTGGGCCAGCCGGGGACCATCTCGACCCTCTGCTTGAGCTGTCACGACGGCACGGTCGCCATCGACAGCTTCGGCGGGAACACCGGCTCCACGACCATCGCGGCCACGGCCAACGTCGGCGTGGATCTCAGCAACGACCACCCCGTGGGCTTCGTCTACGACGACGCCCTGGCGACCGCCGACGGGGGGCTGGTCGCCGTGGGCGGCGATAATCTCGCCGGCACCTCGAACCTCCTCCCGCTGTTCGCCGGGAAGCTCGAGTGCGCCACCTGCCACGACGTTCACAACGGCGCCACCGCGGCCACGGTCAACAACAGCCTCTTGTACGTGGACACCGCGGCCTCCGCGCTGTGCCTGGAGTGCCACTCGAAGTAGCCGCCCGTCGGCTCTTCGCCTCCTCCGCACCACGCCCGTCTGCCGTGGACGGGCGTGGTGCGCCTTCCTCCACACGGCCCCGGAGGCGCTCCATGCAACGAAGGCTCCGCGGCGGCAAGCTCTGGCTCGTCGCCCTCATGACCCTGGGCGTCACGGCGAGCGGCTGTCCCACCCGCCAGGTCCGCCTCGACGGGCCCCCGGTGTTCTACCCGGGTCCGCCCGCCCAACCGCGGTTCCAGTTCCTGCGCTCCATCAGCCACGAGCACGACCTGGACCGTCCCGGCGCCTTCGAGGAGTGGCTGCTGGGCAAGCCCGACAAGCCGCGCGGGCTCGCCAAGCCCTATGGGGTCACCATGCGCGGGCGCGACGTCTATGTGGCGGACTCCATCATGGGGACCGTGGTCAAGATCGACCTGGAGACCGCTCGCTTCGAGCCCCTGGTCGGCGCGCGGGGTGAGGGCGCGCTGCGCAAGCCCATCAACGTGTTCCTGTCCCCGGACGACCAGCACCTGTGGGTGGCGGACGTCGGGCGCGGGCAGGTCGTGGAGTACGACGACCAAGACCGCTTCGTCCGCGCCCTGGGCGAGCCGAACACCATGCGCCCCACCGACGTCGCCGTGCGCGGCAAGCGCGTCTTCGTCTGTGACGTCGCCCACAGCCGCGTGGTCGTCCTCAGCCGCGCGGACGGGCGCCAGATCGCGGAGATCGGCCACGAGGGCAAGGGCGATGGGGCCTTCTACAAGCCCACGAACCTCGCGCTGGCGCCGGACGGCAGCCTCTACGTGACCGACACGATGCACTTCCGGGTGCAACACTTCTCGGAGGACGGGAAGTTCCTGGCTGCTTTCGGCTCCGCCGGGCGCGGCTACGGGCAGTTCATGCGCCCCAAGGGCCTCGCGGTGGACCCCGCGGGCCGCGTCTACGTCGTGGACGCCGCCTTCGAGAACGTCCAGGTCTTCCGCCCCAAGGACTACCGCCTCTTGGTCGCCATCGGGGGCGGAGGGAACGGTCCGGGAGACATGGTGCTCCCCGCGGACGTGGAGATCGTCACGGACTCCCGGTCCGTCACCAGCTTCCAGTCCTACGTGGACCCCCGCCTCCACCTGGAGTTCCTGGTCCTCGTGACGAACCAGTACGGGCCCCACCGCTTGAACATCTATGGGTACGGGACCTGGCGAGGGGAGGCGCCCGCCGCGCCTGCGAACGCCACACCGGACGCCAAGGACGAAGCCCCGTCGAGCGAGCCCGCGCCGTCGCTGGAGTCCATCCCGTCCGTGGGGAACGGGACATGAGCGGCTCGCGGGCGAACACCCCCGGCGTGCCCGTGGGCCCGAACGAGGAGCTCCACCGGGGGCTCTGGCGGCGCGCCCTGTGGGTCGGTGCGGCCGTCTGCTGTGGTCTCCCGGCTCCTGGCTGCGGCAGCGCCCAGAGCCGCTACGACACGCTGTCCTTCTTCTTCGACGGGGTCCCGAACCCCGCGGACAAGGCCAAGGGTGACGGCGGCGCCGACAAGCCCACGCCCGCGGCCACCGCGGCCGCTGCCAACATCACCAAGCCCGGCGCGCCGCGGGTCTGGAAGCACCCGCCCTTCGCCGAGCGGAGCTGTCACGACTGCCACGCCGACGACTACGCCGTCGCCAAGCTGGTCGACGGCCAGCCCTTCTGCTTCCAGTGCCACGACGAGGACCTCCTGGCGGGCAAGGTCAAGCACCCACCGGCCCAGGAGGGGGACTGCCTGGAGTGCCACGACCCCCACCAGAGCACGGCGAGCGCCGCGCTGCTCAGGAGCCCCACGGCGACGCTGTGCTTCGAGTGCCATGACGCGGACGACGAAGGCTTCGCGGCGCGCCACAAGCCCCTGGGCAAGCCCTCCGGCTGCGAGCGCTGCCACGAGCCCCACGCCGGGAAGTTGCCCAAGATGTTGAAGGCTCTGCGCCCCCAGGACTGCCGCCTGTGTCACACCGGGGTCCCGGCGCCCAAGGAGCACCCGCACGCGCCCGTCGCCGCGGACTGTGCCAACTGTCACGGGGCGCCGCACGCGGGCAAGGCCCCGTACCTGGACGACGCGGTGCCGGACCTGTGCTTCCAGTGCCATGACGAGGACGACTTCCAGGGCAAGTTCCGCCACGAGCCCGTGGCCGACGGCTCCTGCACCGACTGCCACGCCCCCCACGGTTCGGGGCGGGGGGCGCTCGTCGTGGAGGACGTCCCCGGCCTCTGTTGGTCGTGTCACGACGCCGAGGACGCCGACTGGAGCAAGGCCCACGCCGCCGTGGCCGACCGCGACGCGTGCCTGCGCTGCCACAGCCCCCACGCGTCGAGCCGCGCCAAGCTCCTCCTCGTTCAACCGGGAGGTACGCCGTGATCCGCCACGCTCGCCACACCGAGCGCAGCCAGGGCGCCGCCGGCGCGGCCGTCGCCGGGGTCGCGCTCGCCCTCGGTGCCACGCTGGCGTGTCCCACGAGCGCACGCGCCAGTCGCCTTCACGGCACCGAGCTCACGAACCTGGACCTCAACCTGGATCTGCTCACCGGGGCCGACTTCGAGCGCTACCGCCGCGTGGCCCCAGGGGAGAACTCGGCCTTCACGCAGAAGCTCGTGTTCGGACAGCGGGTGGGCGGCTACGCGGCCGGGAACATCATCCACGAGCGCCTCTGGGCCTGGAAGGCGCTGGCGAACCTCCTCGTCATCGAGGACCTCCAGTCCGGCGATCTCGTCCCGGTCCAGTCCACGATGACGCCCTTGCCCCTCTACGAGTCCGACCGCGTGGACGTCCAGGGCGAGTGGCTCCTCCAATCGGACTTCCTCCAGCACAACACCTTCCCCACCCGGATCTGGACCAGCCGGGACGTGACGATCTACCGGCGCCGGTTCGGGTCCAACTTCTGGATGTCGCGCCTGGTAGCGGGCGCCACCCACCGCTGGCGGAACAAGGTCTTCCCCATCGGGCTGTCCTATGTCTTCACCCGGAACGATGGCGACCCCGTGGAGGTCCAGACCGGCGCCCAGACCCACGAGGCGAGCTTCACGGGGCACTTGAACCCGGTGGAGGGCCAGGGCCTCGACACGCTCTACCGCTTCATCGATTACGACAACCGCTTCTTCCACGCGTACCGTTATCGCTTCCACATCGCCCAGGCCCTCCACAAGCTCCCCCTGAACACGCTCAAGACGTGGCGCCTGGAGAGCCGTCTGCGCTTCCACGACCGTGCCATCGGCGCGGACTTGGACCGGCAGCAGCGGGCGCTCGACGTCGAGGAGCGCCTCGTCTGGACGCCCACGCGAACCGTCCGGGGGAGGCTCGCCTACGACCTGGGTTGGCAACGCTTCGCAGTGGGCGGCGACCCGGCCAACGACACCCTGCGCAACGACCTGTGGTTGGACCTGCGCCACCAGCTCTGGCAGAGCCTCACGTCGCGTGGGCGCGCCTACGGACGCTACGAGGTCCTCACCGGTGGATACGCCTTGGAGGGCGGTGGCTCCGCGGGTGTCCGCTACCGCAAGCGTCTGGGCGACCACCTCGTCATGGCCCATGGCTACACCTTCCGGGGCCAGGCGCGGAGCACCTACTTGAACCGCGACGAGGTGACGGTGACCGACTGGCGGGTGACGCTGGACGGAGATCTCCCCGTGGCCCTTCCCAACCGGCGCATCCTCGCGGACACCCTGGAGGTGCTGTCGTCCGACGGGCTCACGCGCTACGTGCAGGGGCGGGACTTCGCGGTGGACGCCCAGGGCGACTACCTGTTCCTCCGGCGCCTCCCCACGGGCGACATCCCGACGGGCGCCACGGTGCTCGTGTCATACCGCTACAGCACGGGCGGTGAGGCGCAGACCTCCACCCGCTCGCACCTCTACGAGGCAAGCGTGGCCACGAACGGCTGGAAGTTCTGGGGCATGGAGGCCCGCTACCGGCTCTTCGACGACACCACGGAGGCGGACGGCGCCACCCTGCCGCGCACGACCTATCACACGTTGACCGCCTCCCTCTGGACCCAGGTCGCCGAGGTCCGCGGCGACGCCGGCTACGAGTTCACCTCCTCCCAGCTCTTCGAAGGGCATGGCGTCTGGGGCGGGGCCCGCTACGACATCCGCCTGTCGCCGTCGCTCGTGCCCACCGTGGGCTTCGAGGACCGCTACTACGACGTCCGGTTCCGAGACGGCGCGGGCTACGAGCGGAACATCCTCAAGCTCTACACCGAGGGAGACGTGCCGCTCTACGGCGCCCTGCGCGCTGTCTGGTCCCTGGACTACCAGTGGCACAAGGGCGAGCCCCTGGACGGCCACTACCTCTACGCCCGAGCCAAGCTGGACTGGAGGATGAAACGCTTCTCGGTCTGGCTGGGCTACGAAGCCCGCCTACAGCTCACGGAGACCGCCGAACATGAACGCCACAGCGTCACGTTCAACATCCGCCGCCTGCTGTAGCGCGGCGCCGGGCAGGGCCTGGGCCTGGACCCTTGGCTTGGTTGTCTTGGTTGGAGGCCTCGCGCCCGGGTCCACGGCGTGGGCCCGCGGCGTGGGCGTCACCGGCGGCCCCCACGACCTCAGCCGCACGGTGGGCGGCGCCGGGACGCGCGTCTGCGTCTACTGTCACGGCGCCCACGCCTCCCGGGGCGACGCGGGCCCCCTGTGGAACCACCAGCTCTCCCAAGCCGTGTACCGCGTCTACGAGAGCCCGACCATGGATGCCCGCGTGGGGCAGCCCGACGGGAGCACCAAGCTGTGCCTGTCCTGTCACGATGGGACCGTAGCCCTGGACGACGCCGGTGGCATGGGGAGCGGCCTCCGCGCGGGCGGCGCCCACCTGGGGCCGGGCGATCGCGGGTGGTTGGGTACCGACCTCACCGACGATCATCCCGTGTCCTTCGCCTACGACGACGCCCTGGCGACGGCCGATGGAGCGCTCGCCGCGCCGTCGACCGAACGCTCGGGGCTCGGCGGCACCATCGCCGACGACCTCCTGGACGGCGCCAGCCGCGTCCAGTGCACCACCTGCCACGACCCCCACGACGACAGCCTGGGCGACTTCCTCCGCGTCCCCAACGCCCGCGGCGCGCTGTGCACGACCTGCCACACGCGGGCGGACTACGCCCTGTCCGCCCACGCCCCGGACGTCGCCCCCTCGCTGGCGCGCGGGTGCGCCACCTGTCACGCCAGCCACGGCGGCGCGGGGCAGGTGGACCTCCTCGTGGCCTCCGAGCGCGCCCTGTGCGGCCGCTGCCACGCGGACCAGGTCCCCGCCCAGGCACCGGCCGGCCAGGGAGCCCACGGCCGCACCGCCTCGGCCGGCGCCAACGGGACCGCCCCGGTGCGCTGCGCCACCTGCCACGATCCCCACGGCGTGCGCGCCGCGGGGCTCGCCACGCGGGCCATCCTCACCGACCCGGACGACCCCATGCGCCCCCGCGCCGCCGTCCCCGAGCCCCAGACCCCTTGGGCCTACACGCGCGATCCCGCGCGCGCCGCGGCCAGCTCCGCCGACTTCTGCCTGGACTGCCACGATGGCACCTGGCCCGGCGCGACCGACGTGCGCGCCGAGCTGGTCTCCGTCGCGACGCGCACCACCGACTTCGCGCTGGACGGGCAGCTCACGAACCTCCACGCCGCCCACGCACGCGGCCTCGCCCGCGAGCGGGGCGTGGGCTGCACCTACTGCCACGACGTCCACGGCGCCAGCGGCGGGAACCGCGGCGTACCCCGGGACGCCCTGCTCCAGCCCTGGCTCGACGTCCGCGAGTTCCCGTATCGTGGGCCGCGCTCCTGCGCGACCACCGACGCCCTGGGCAAGTGCCACGGGCCAGGGGTGGGCCCGCCATGAACCCCTCTCGCCCCGAGGCTCCCGATGATCCGCTCGCTCGCCCTCTTGCTCGCCGCCACCCTCACGGTCGCGGCCCCGCCCGTCTCTGCCGCCACACCCACCTCCTCCGCCGTGGCCGTGTGCGACCTGCCCCGCGTGGTCTCGTCCATCCCCGAGGGCCGGGCCGTGCGCAAGCAGATCCAGTCGCTGGCGGCCAAGCGCGTAGCGAACATCAAGCGCCAGAAGGCCGAGCTCGTGTCCTCCATGCACAAGGTCGCCCGCGACAAAAGCCTCAGCGACGCCGAGCGCCAGGCTCGCCTGAGCAAGCTCAGCGCCCAGCGCGAGACCCTGTCCGCCCAGGCCCACGACATCGAGAAGGACCTCCGCGCCCAGCAGGACCGCCTCCTGAAGCCCGTCTTGGACAAGGTGCGAGGAGCGGTAGCCTCCCTCGCCAAGGAGCGCGGCTTCGCCGTGGTCCTGGGGCGACGCGCCACGGGCGTCCTGTACCGCGCCACCGAGCCCGTGGACATCACCGACGCGGTCATCGCGCGCCTGCGCCCGTAGGGCCGAGGCTCAGAGAAGCCCAACGGGCGTCTGAGCCCACGCCGCCCCCCAGCCGCCCAGCGTCCCCTGGGCAGGTCGCGCCTCCCCGCGCGGCCCCGCCCCAGGTCGCTTCGGCGGCTTGGGTAACAACACGGGATACCTGTGCCAAGAGGCACTTTGGGGGAACGTCGTCCCCTGCCAGAATGATGGCAAGATCCATCCCAGCCGCGCTCCCGGGAGCGCCCCCGAGGCGTATCATGCGAGCTGTTCCGTGCCGGCCTCCCCGCCGTCAGGCCCCCACCGGCGCGTCGCGTCGCTCGGCGCGCCACACATGCGCCCCCCCCCGGCCCCCCGAGCTCCTCGCCCGCGCTCTGCTCACCCTCACGGTCGCGACTCTCACCTGGGCGGCCTCCTCGGCCCCGGCCCACGCGGCGAGCTGCGGCATGGGCAACACCTGCGCCGTGGCGGACCAGCTCTCCGTGAGCCCGGAGCCCGTGCCCGCGGGCGCCGCTGGCGTCCTCACCTGCTCCGCGCATGACCCCGACGGGCAGGTGACGGCCGTGACCTGGACCGTCTCCGCGGGCGCCCTCCCCGGCGGGACCCTCACCTGGAAAGCGGACGTCACGGGACCAGCCGCCTCGGTCACGGCGACGGTGACTTGGGAGGCCCCCGGGACGCCGGGCCCCGTGACCGTCTCCTGCGCACCGTGGGACTCGGGCGGCCTCATGGGGCTGCCCACGCAGGGCCCCGCCCTCACAAAGACCGTGCAAGTCGTCGCCGCCGCGCAACCTCCCGCGATCGAAAGCATGACCGTCTCCCAGGACAAGGTGTGGCCGGGGGAGTCCGTGGAGGTCGTGGCCGTGGCATCCGATCCTGCGGGCGCCCCGCTGACCTACGAGTGGTCCGCCTCCACCGGGAGCCTCTCGGGCCAAGGGGACGCCGATCCCGAACGGGTGACCTGGGTGGCACCGGAGACGCTGGGCCCGGCGACCGTGATCCTCCGCGTGCGAAACCCCACGGGCGCGGCCGCCACGGCCCAGGTGTCGCTGTGGGTCGTGTCCGCCAAGCCTGCGGGTGCCCTGGGGGCGGAGCTGGGCGGCCTCTACCCCGCCGGCTTGGCCGTGGAGGGGACGGGGATCGTCTACGTCTCCGATCCGCGCCGCCATCGGGTCGTGGGGCTGTCCCCTTGGGGCGACGTCGTGCGCTCCGTGGAGGTCCAGGGGAACCCCACGGGGCTCGCCGTGGACGCCGCCGGGAGGCTCTACGTGTGCGACCCGGCGCGGGGCGCCGTCGCCATCTACGGTCTCGACGGCGAGCCCGATCTGGCGCGTCCCTGGGTGGGTGACGGGCCGGGGGCCTTCCGCGAACCTACGGCGCTGACCCTGGATTGGGACACGGGGCGGGTCTACGTCCTGGACGCTGGCGCGCGCCTCGTGCGGATCTTCGACGAGGCCGGCGCGTCGCTGGGCGCCGTCCGGCTCGGGGCCGTCCGCCCCAACAGCGTGACCTGGACGCCCGAGGGGCTGCTCGTGGCGGATGACCTGGCCGGACGCGTCCTCGCCGTGGGGGTGGGCGTGGGGCAGACGGGCGCGGCCCCCTTCGCCGCCGGGATGGACGACGAGCGTCTCCTGGGGCGGGCCGCGGGGCTCACCCGAGGCCCGGGCGCCGTGACCTACGTGGCGGACGCCTTCCAGGGTGAGGTCGTCGCCCTGGACGCGGGCGGCGCGGTCCTGGAGTCGGTGGGGACCTACGGGGCGGACACGGGGCAGATGCGCATCCCCTTGGATGTGGCCGTGGACCCCTTCGGGCGCCTGCTGGTGGCGGACGCTGGGAACGGTCGCGTGGACGTCTTCCTCACCGAGCAGAGCGCGCCGGTCGCCTGCGACGGGGACGCGGACTGCGACGGCCTCGCGGACGCCTGGGAGTTGGCCCACGGCCTCGACGCGAAGGATCCCACGGACGCCTTCGCGGACACCGACGGCGACGGCCTCGTGAACCGCCAGGAAGCCGCCTGGAGCACGGATCCCACGGTGGCGGACACGGACGCGGACGGCGTGCTCGACGGGGCCGAGGTGGCGGGCGGCGGCGTCCCCACCGACCCCAGCGACCACCGGCCGGTGGCGCGGCTCGTGCGAGCCGAGCAGCAGACCGACCCGGCGCGCGTGGTCCTGGACGGCGGCGCCTCGTGGGACCCCGACGGCGACACGCTCACCTACACATGGGAGCAGCTCGAAGGCCCCGCGCAGGTGTCGCTCAGCGACGCCCACGCCCAGGCGCCCACGGTGACGCTGCGAGCCCAGGGGACCTACGTCTGGGCGTTGACCGTGCGCGACGGCGCGTCCACGAGCGCGCCCGTGGAGGCGCTGGTCACCGTGCGGGACGTGGCGCCCGCGGCGGACGCCGGGCCCGATCGGGGCGGCGTGGTGGGCCACGCGGTGGTCCTCGACGCCGGCCTGTCGTCCGACGCGAACGGGGAGCCCTGCGCGGCCACCTGGGAGCAGACGGCCGGTCCCAGCGTGGAGCTGGGCCCCGCGGCAGCGGGCGGTGCGCGCCGAGCGTCGGGGAGCGTGGACGGCGCGGCCGTTCGCTTCGTGCCCCCCGAGGCCGGCGTCTACGCGTTCCAGGTGACCGTCACGGACCCGGCCGGGCACGCCTCGGTGGACACGGTGACGGTCGCGGTGGACGAGGCGGACGCGCCCTTGGCGGCGGCGGTCACGCGCGCGCCTTCGGTCGTGGCCCCCGGCGCGGTCGTGAGACTGGACGGTCGGGGCAGCTATGGGCCGGTAGACGCCTGGCGGTGGGAGCAGGTCGAGGGCCCTGCCGTGACCCTGCTGGGCGCCGACGAACCCGTGGCGACGTTCCGGCCCACGGCTCGGGGCGTCTACGGGTTCCGACTCGCGGTGGGTGAGGGGACGCGGTGGGGGACCTCCGCGGAGGTTCGCGTCATCGTGGAGAGCCCGGGCGACACCCTCCCGCGCGCGGACGCGGGGCCCGACCGCGAGGTGGAGACGGGCCAGGAGATCGCGTTGGACTGTGGCGCCAGCACCGACGCCGATGGGGACGCGGTCCACTGCACGTGGACCCAAGTCGCGGGTCCGCGCGCCACCCTGCGCATGGACGGCGAGGCCATCACCTTCGAGCCCCTGGACCCCGGGACCTACCGGTTCGAGCTGGCGACGCACGACGCCGCGGGAGCGGGGACCCGGGACGAGCTCGTCATCGTCGTGGACGCGCCCACGGGCGAGCACGTGCCGAGGGCGGCGGCGTCAGCTAGCCCAGCGGAAGTGCAGGTGGGGGGCGAGGTCGTCCTCAGCGGTGTGGACAGCGAGGACGCGGACGGGGACGCCCTGGGGATGCTGTGGGTGCAGACCGGCGGGCCGCGCCTGCCCGTGGCGGACCCCACCGGACCTACGCTGACGCTGGTGCCGCGGCAGGAGGGCGCCTATACGTTCGCGTTGTGGGTGGACGACGGAGAGGCGCGGGCGCCCGTGGCCTCGGTGTCCTTCCAGGTGGGCGCCGCGCCCGCGCAGGGCGGTGTCGAGACGTCGCCGGTCTTGCCCGGCGGGTCGGGCGCGCCGGCTACCCCGGCGGCAGCGCCGACCGCAGCCGGGCCTCAGGACGGGGCCACGGTGTCCGGGTGCGCGGCGGGCGCGAGCCCGAGGGGTGGCGCGTCGGACCTGTGGGTCGCGTGGGCGGTGCTGTTGCTCCTGGCGGTCGCGCGGGCCCTGCGGGGACGTCTGAGGCGGGACGTGGTGGGCCGGTCTTCGAGGGCGCTGGGCCTGGTCGCGGTGGGCGCTCTGGCGTGGGGATGGGGAGCTCCCGCCCGGGCGACGGACCCGCCCCACGACCCATCGAGCCTGACCAACGGCTGCGAGGACTGCCACCTGCCCCACACGGGGGCCGGGATGGCCTTGAACACCGTGGCCGGGAACGCGAACCTGTGCCTGAGCTGCCACGCCACGCGCGGGATGTCCTGGCAGAGCACCGACCAGGCCGTCATTCGGACATCCGGGACCTCCCACCGCTGGGACGCCAACCCCACGAACGCGACGGCGGACGCGGTGCCCCCCACCGACCCGGGCATGGTGGCGCGCCTGGACCCCGTGACGGGGTCCATCACGTGCTCTACGTGCCACGACCAGCACAGCCAGGCCAAGACGCCCGGTGACCCGCGGGCGCCCGCGGCGGCCGGGACGGCGGGCCGGCACTTCATGCGCCTCAACAACACGAGCAACGAGCTGTGCATCGAGTGCCACAAGGCCCGGGACGTGCAGTCGGTGAAGTCGGGGACGTGGACGGGCCAAGCGCTGAGCCACCCGGTGAACGTGCCCTTCCCGGGGGCCTGCCCCGTGGGGTCCACGGACGGGCGGTGCACGACGTGCGAGCCCGGGTTCTCGGGCACGCCCTGCGCGGCAGACGCTTGCACCGTGGCTGGGCAGGCCTGTGGCTTCGGGACGTGCACGGCCGACGCGGCCTGCAACACGGCGGTGTGCGGGCCGGGGAGCCACCACGACGACCTCACCGGGGCGTGTGTGCCCAACGAGGCGTGCGGGCCGGGGAGCTGCAGCGGGGTGGCCGACGCCTGTCAGCTCGCCCCGGGCGGGGACGTGGCCTACTGCGCCTGCCCCGTGGGGTACGCCGGGGTGGACTGTAGCTCGTGCGCGGGGGCGCCGGGCTTCGACCCCAGCACGTGCCTGCCGCTGGGCTGCTCGTCCTCCGGTGCGGCCTGCGGATATGGGACGTGCACGGGCCCCACGGCGGCCGTGGAGACCCAGGTCTGCGCGGACAACGCCAACGAAGGCGCGGGACAGCCTTGCGTGTCCACGTCCTGCGATCCAGCGGACGAGAACGCGAACGTCGCCGGGCGCGTGGGTGGGGACTGCGCGCGTGGCGGCGTGACGACGCGCCTGCCCCTGGACTACCAGGCCGTCTTCCAGACGCAGTCGCCCTCGGGCACGTCCTTCCACCTGTGGATGCGCGTCGTGGCCGACCTGGGTCTGGAGGCCTTCCAGGGCGAGCAATACAACTGCACGCTCACGGGCGTGAACGGCGGGCAGACCGCGTCGTTCGTCTTCACGGACACGGGGATGCAGGCCGGGGACTACGGCCCGGGATGCACGTCCATCGCATACACCGAGGCGTACTGCTGGGCGTTGGCGACCGGGACGTCCATCGTGCTGGACCAGGGCAGCCACACGCTGACCTGCAACGCACCGGTGGGGAACGTGTCCAACGAGTACGTGGGCTACGATGGCTTCCTGTTCACGACGGATCTGACGCTGGTGCCCCAGGAGGGAACGCCGTGCGGGAGCGACGCGGCGATGACGGCCGGCACGTGCGGCGCCAACTGGGGCCCCAACGTCTACTCGGCGGGGGGCTACACCTGCTCCTGCGACCCGGGCTACACGGGCCCCAACTGCGACCAGTGCGACGCGGCGGCGGGCTACGTGCTGGTCCAGGGGGCGTGCGTGAAGCCCGACCCCTGCGCGACGAAGTCCTGTGCCAACGGCGGCACCTGCTACGTGGACGCGACGGGCACGGCGCGGTGTGACTGTCAGGGGCAGTGGTACGGCGACACGTGCACCTCCTGCGACGTGGGCGGCGGGCTGGGGTGCTCGTGTCAGGCCGGCTACACGGGCCCGCTCTGCGACCAGTGCGACGAGAGCGCCGGCTACTTCGCCTGGAACGGCCAGTGCGTGAACACCGACCCCTGCCCCACGGGGGACTGTGGGAGCCCCGGGTGGCATCAGCCGCCGCTGGACGTGGGCGGCGGCACGCAGCGCGGCCTGGTGGGGACGGCCACCGGTGGCACGACCACCAGCCTCACCGAGGCGGGGCGCACATTTGGGGCGGTGACCGGGCTGCTCATTCGCTTCAAGACCGGGCCGAACAAGGGCGCCCGGCGAACCATCGCCACGAGCACGGGGGACACCCTCACCTGGAGCGGCCCCCTGGGGACCGCGGTAGCCGCCGGGGATCGCTTCGAGATCGACAACGACGGCAACATCACGAACAACGTCGTCCTGGCGAACGGCGGCGGCGGGAGCTACGCCTCCGGCAAGGTGGTGTGCCTGTCCTGCCACGGCGTCCACGCCGCCGACAGCGACAGCGGGACCTATGACGACATGGAGAGCCCACCCGTGGGCGGCGACGGGCGGCTGCTGCGCCGCACGAACGACGAGACGCTGTGCACGGCCTGCCATGACCAGCTCATCCACAACAGCGCCAACACGTCCACGAAGCACGGGACGTGGGGCACCAACTTCACGTGCCTCACCTGCCACGACACGCACGGGACGGCGAACATCTACCTCGTGCGCGAGACCATCCAGACACCCAACAGCGGCCCCAAGACCGTAGACTTCCGCACGCTCAACGGGGGCGCCGAGGCCTACGGGCTGGTGAACACGGCGAACCCGGGCTCGGGTCCCTGCGAGGTCTGCCACACCCTCACCGAGAACTCGGACGGCTCACCGCGCTTCCGCAACGACGGCTCGGGGGATGGCGGCAAGCACTACACGAGCCGCTGCACGAGCTGCCACGGCCACCCCCAGGCCTTCGCTGCGGGCGAGAGCAAGGGCGGGATCGAGTGCTCGGGCTGCCACAACGACATCTGGCGACGCATCACGGGCGACCTGGGTACGGACTCGGCGGGCAACGCCATCGTCAGCCGGCACACCATGGGCAACGTCGTGGGCTACAATGACAGCTTCGACCCAGCCTTCCCCAACGCCACGTGGTCCGGGCCCCTGGACGGCACGCCCGTGGCCGACCGAACGTGCACGAACATGTGTCACAACGACCACATCCACGATAAGGGCGGCACCTTCACGACCCACGAGAACAACGTCTACACGGACGCGACCGACCAGACGACGCGCGTGAGCGCCCAGACCTTGGACACCGACTTCGACGGCACGCTGCCCACGGGCGGCCTGTGCACCTCGTGCCACGATCAGCCGGTCACCATCGCGGGGGCGGTGCACCCTGCCATCGACAAGGCGGCCTATGACGCCAGCGCCCACGACTTCGCGCTGGGGACCTACGGCCTCCACGACGGCTCCTCGTTCCGGCGCAATTGCGGCAAGTGCCACGCGGACTCCACGGACGCCTCGCCCAGCGACGCCACCATCCCCTTCGGGGCCGTCCACTACTCGCGCTTCGACTCGCTGCTCCACGGCAACGCCCGCGGCAACAACGCGCCCGCCGAGTTCCTCTGCTACGAGTGCCACGGCACGGGCGCGACCAAGGACCTCCAGACGGTGGTGAACCACACGGCGAATCACCCGGTGGAGGCGGACACGACGCACGACTCCATCGCCGAAACGTCCGCCACCTGGGCGGACGGGACCTACTGGGGCGGCAACCGGCACGTGGCCTGCCTCGACTGCCACGATACGCACATGGCCGGCTCCACGCTGCACACCCAGGGGACCAACACCATCGGCAGCGGGAGCCCGCTGCGGGGTGCCTCGGGATTGGCCTGGGTGCAGAACGGCCTGGGCCAGTGGCAGGCGCCCGACGCGGGGAACTTCTCGCCGGTGGGGGACGCGGCGCACGAGTATGAGATCTGCTTCAAGTGCCACACCTCCTTCGCCTGGGGCACGGCGAACCCGGGCTCCACGCCCTCGGGCGGCTCACGCACCGACGTGGCGCGCGAGTTCAACCCCAACAACGGCCACTTCCACGCCGTCGTCGGGGGCTCCAAGGCGCGGGCCGGGTGGGGCACCTACATCAACGGCTGGAGCGAGTCGTCGACGATGACCTGCTCGGACTGCCACGGCTCCAGCCAGGCAGGCGACGTGGCAGGTCCGCACGGTTCGCAAGAGGGGCACATTCTCAAGAAGCGCTGGGACCCCACCTCGACCGGCAAGAACGGGACCCAGAACGACCTCTGCTTCGACTGTCACGACTGGAACACCTACTCCGAGCAGGCCCAGAATGGTATGAACACAGCGTTTTCTCGGAGCAACGGTTCGCGGAACCTCCACCGCACACACATGCGTGAGACGTTCGCGAACACGCCTTACCAGAGCTGCGCCGCGTGCCACGGCGTCGTGCCCCACGGTTGGCCCCACTCTTTCCCCGTCTACACCAAGCAAGACCCTGCCCCTTATGGGACGGGGATGCTATTGGACGAAAACGATCTCCCGAGCTTTGGTCCCGCCGGCTTCTACACCCAAAACGACTGCAACGGAGCCCACAACACGTGCAACTAGAAGCATGATGCAGAACCCGGACCGAGCGGGCGCAGGCGAGGGTGGTGCGGCCGGAGTCGCCCAAGCCCGAAGGACTGGCCGTAGTCAGTTCGAAGGCTTGGGCGACCACGGACGCGCCGCGATCGCCGCGATCCGCGACGGGGGGGGGCTGTGAATCATGCTCCTAGATGGTGGCCCTCCGGCTCTCTCGCGGCGCCCTCCTCGCGGGCGCCGTTGGCTCCGGCGCGCGGGGAGCCTCCGCGTCACGGCGGCGCTCCTGGGGGCCTTTGCGCTCGTGCTCCTCGCGGACGCACAGGGGATCTGGGACACCGAGCTCCCCCGCGACGCGCTGCTAGGGCTCATGGCCGCGAACCTGTCGGCCCAGTGGCTCTCACGCTGGCGCGCGGCGACCCGCAAGCCAGCCCTGCTCGCCTTCCACGTGGCGCTCGTCGCCGTCCTCCTCCTGGGGCTGGTGGGCCGCGCCCTGGCCCTGGAGGCCGACTTCGCCCTCTTGGAAGGGCAAGGCGGCGCAGTCCGGACGAACCTGGTGCGGCGCGGCTTCGCGACCCCGGAGACGCTGGAGCACTACCGCCTCACCTTGGACCAGGTGACCACGCGCTACGGGCGCGGCGACACGCCCGTGGAGTCCTTCGCCCACATCCGCGTGCGAGACGCCCGCCGCGTGGTCGCCTTCGAGGGGCGCGTGCGTCCCAACGAGCCCGTGGACGCCGGCCCCCTGTCGGTGAGCCTCACCAGCGGCCGCGGCTTTGGCGCGCTGTTCGTCTTTCACCCGCGCGGCGGCGCGCCCAGCCCCGGGGTGTTGCTCTTTCCCTGGTACGCCCGGGAGCCCGGAAACCAGCGCCAGCGCCTCCTGCTACCCGGAGTCACGGAGCTGCTGTGGGCGACGCTTGAACTCCCCGCGCCGCTCTTTCGCCAAGATGGCCCCTGGGAGCTCCGCGTCCCCCCCCACATCCGCGTGGGCGTCCAAGCCGCCACCGGCGAGACCCTCGCCACGCTGGCGCCCAGTCAAACCGTCACCCTACCCCAAGGGACCCTGACGCTCGTCGCCGTGCGCCGCTGGGCGTCCCTGTTCGCCACCTACGACCCCACCGAACCCTGGCTCATGGGGCTCCTCGCTTTGCTGCCGCTGCTCCTCGTGGCTCACTACTTCACCGGGCGGGCGGGTCCGCTCCTGCCCGCGGACGACCCCGACGCGCCCTGAGAGGCGCGCGCCGACGCTGGAGGGTTGGTCGCTCATGACGCTCGAGATCGCGCTGACCTGGGTGGCCCTCGCCGCCTACGGGCTGGGCAGCACCCTGGGGCTCGCGGGCCTCCTGGGGCGCCGCGACCGCGCGCCAACCGCGGCGGCCTGGGCGGCCGCGGTCGGGCTCGCCGCGCAGACGGTGCTCCTCGTGCACCGCTGGGTGCGGGTGGGCCACGGTCCTTACATCAGCGCCTTCGAGGTCCTCTCCTCCAGCACGGCGCTCGCGGTCCTGGGGCTGCTGATCGCCTGGCGCCGCTGGCCGTCCACGCGGGGCGCCCTGGGCCCCGCGCTCGCCGTCTGCGCGGGGCTGCTTGTCTGGGCGGTGACGTCGAGCCCCGCCGCGCATCTGCTGCCGCCCACGTTCGGCGGCCCCTGGATGTTCCTACACATCACCTTCGGCAAGCTGGCCTTCGTCTGCGCGCTGGTCGCCTCGGGGGTGGCCACCGTCTACCTGGTCCGACAGCGCCACGCCGCCCCCGAAGACAAGGCGGCGCGCAAGCGCCTCAAACACCTGGACCGCCTCACCCATGGCTTCATCGTGCTGGGCTTCGTGGCCCTCACTTTCATGATCGTCGCTGGCGCCCTGTGGGCACGGGGAGCTTGGGGCCGCTACTGGAGCTGGGACCCCTTGGAGACGTGGTCGCTCGCGACCTGGGTGGTCTACGGCCTCTTCCTCCACGCGCGCCTCGCCTTCCGCGTGCGCGGCCGGGCCTCGGCCATCGCCGTGCTCGTGCTCCTGGCGCTGACCATCGTCACCTTCTTCATCGCAGCCCTGGTGCTGCCCACGGTGCACACGGAGACGATGGTCTCCTGACCGGCCGCCTCGGCCCACGGCCCTCGCGTGTCCACCGCGGGCGATGTGCTCCAGCCCAGACGACGGCGGCCGGCCTCCGCGTGTGCGGGGCCGGCCGGCTTGGAGACTCCAGGCGCGATCCGGGTCGCCCGGACCGCGCCGGCGGAGGTCAGTTCTGGGCGTTGGCGGCGCCCGGGGTGGCCGTGGAGAGGACGAAATCCAGGCTGTTGTCATCCACGTCGTCGCCGTCGGGCCAGCGGCTGAGGCTCATGGTGTCGCTGGGCTCCATGGCCGGGGCCGCCGCGCCCTCGCCACCGAAGAAGGCCGCCGAGAAGTCCCCATAGCCCACGGCGTCCAGGACCAAGTCCCCCTGGCGGAGCTGCAAGCTGTCGGGGCCGTTCTGGAGGTCCACCTTGGTCGAGAGCTGGTCGGCGTTGGCCGCCACGTCGCCCGTGGCGTCCGGGTGGGCCACCACGAAGTAGCCGTCCGCGGGGATCTGACCCGTGAGGTGCAGCGTCACGTACTCCTTGCCATCCGCGCCGTTGATCCCCACCAGCGTCAGGCCGTCCAGGATGGTCCCGGCGTCGCCCTTGAGCTCCACGAAGACCTCCGTGTCGCCGCCCAGCGAGTCGTAGCGCAGCTCGTTGATGACCACGGCGGGGATGGCCCCCCCGCCGTCGGGGATGCACACCTGGCCGTAGTTGACGTCGCTGATGTCCGTGCAGGTGAGCCCCGCCGGGCAGGGCGTGGACGAGCAGTCCGCCGTGCAGAACGTCCCGAAGGTCGTCAGGTCGATGGCGCACAGCCCGCTCAGGCAGTCCGAGGCGCCGTAGGGGCAGGTCTGGCCCAGCGTGTTCGTGCCGCTCACGCCGCCATAGGGGTCCACGCAGTTACGCCGCCCCGGCGAGGCGAAGTAGGGCCCTACCGTCGAGTCGTTCTTGGCGTCGCAGGTGGCCGCCGCCCAGTTGGCGGCGGCGTCGCCCGAGGTCAGCGTGACCTTCTCCACGGAACGCCCGTTGCCCGGGTTCGACGGGAACGAGAAGGTGTCCACGACCGTGATCCCATCCTCCTCGTACAGCGTCACCGGGTCCGTGGTCGTCAGCCCGTTGCCGATGCTCGTGTTGCCCACCTTGAGGCGCACGGTGCCCGCGCCGATGACGTAGTCGTTGGCGTAGTCGGGGTCCAGAATGACGGCCAACTGGCCCGGGCCGATGACCGTGGTCCCCGTGGACCAAGCCTTGATGGTGTCCATGGCGTCCCCGTCCGAGATCTTCCACCCGGCCACGTCCACGCCCACGGGCCCCGCGTTGAACAGCTCGATGAACTCACCCGAGGACTCGACGACGGGGTTCGCCATGACCTCGCTGATGACGATGGAGGTCGTGGACACCGGCGCCGTGGAGGGCGGCGGGCCCGACTGCGAGGCGCAGTTCTCGGCGCCCGGCGAGGCGTGGCAGGGCGAGGCCACCCAGTTCTGGGGCACGTCGCCCACGAAGATGTCCACGCGCTCGGCCGACACGCCGTTGCCCGGGTTGAAGGGGAAGGAGAAGCTCGCCAAGACCTTGGCACCCGTGGGCGCCCGCAGCGTGATGGGATCGTTCGTGGACAGCCCCGAGCCGAGGGTCGTGTCCGGCGTGCGCAGCAGCGGGACCCCGGGCGGGATGTCGTACTGCCCCGCGTACTCGGCGTCCACGATGACGGCGTAGCCCAGCGAGGGGATCACGGTGGAGCCGCCCGGCGTGAGCGCCTCCAGCGCCTCCTCCTTGTCGCCGTCGGACAGGCGGAAGCCCGCCAGGTCCACGGGTTCGTCGCCGAAGTTGTAGAGCTCCACGTACTCGCCGGTGTCCTCGTCCAGGGGGTTGGCCATGACCTCGGTGATGAACAGATCCGCCACGACCGTGGGCGTGGTCCCGTCCTGGGTCACGCAGTTGGGCGCCCCGGGAGACGACCCGCTGGGGCACGTGGAGGTCAGGTAGTTGGACGCCACGTCCAGGAGCCCCGGGTCTACCTTCTCCACGGAGCGCCCGTCGCCGGCGTCGAAGGGGTTCGTGTAGCTGTCCACCACCTGCAAGCCGGTGGGCGTGGTCAGCGAGATGGGGTCGCTGTTGGCGAGCCCGTTGCCCAGCGTGGAGCTGGACGCCACGGTGAGGAGCAGGGCCTCGGCGGGGATGTCGTAGCCGCCCGCGTAGTCGGGGTCCAGCACGACCGCGTACTGGCCGGGGTTCAAGACCGTCCCGCCCCCCTGCCATCCGGCGATGACGTCGCTCGCGTCGCCGTCGCTGAGGATGAAGCCGGCCAGATCCACGGGGTCGGCGCCCGTGTTCAGCAGCTCGATGAACTCGCCCGTGGTCTCGCTGAGGGGGTTCGCCATGATCTCGTTGATCCCCACGAGCACGTCCGTACCCGCGCTCACCGGCTTGGAGGCGCAGTTCTCGGCCCCGGGGCTGGAGCCGCAGGGCGAGGGGACCCAGTTCGCCGGCACGTCGCCGTCGTCCACGTTGTCCTTCTCCACGGAGATGCCGTTCCCCGCGTCGAAGGGGTAGCCGTAGCTGTCCACGACGGTCACGCCGTCGGGCAGCAGCACGCGCACCGGGTCACTGTTGGACAGGCCGCTGCCCAGCGTCGTGGAGCTGGCGACCGTGAGGAGCACCGCGCCCACGGGGATGTCGTAGGTCGTCCCGTCGTAGTCGGGGTCCAGGATCACGGCGTAGGCGCCGCCGGGGACCTGCGTCGTCCCGCCGCCCCAGCCGGTCAGCGTGTCCGTGGAGTCACCGTCGTCCAGCACCCACCCAGCCACGTCCACCGAGGCCGCGCCGTAGTTGTAGAGCTCCACGAACTCGCCGCTGCCCTCGACCAGCGGGTTCGCCATCACCTCGTTGATCACCACGGTCACCGCCGCCGGGGGCGTGCCGAACTCGTAGGGGCCGATGTCCGTGGCGCCGCCGATGGGGCGCGGCTTGCCGGTGAGGTCCTGGCTCACGCCCAGCGTGCTGTCGCCAGCGTCGATGGCGGGCGAGTCGAACAGCAGCGTGAAGTCGCCCTCGGTGGGCTTGGTGAGGCGCGGGTCCAGGTTCGCGTTGTGCGCGCCGGCGGAGGCCTGGCGCTGGTAGTTCACGAAGTTGCCCCAGACGACGTTGTAATCGTTGAGGCAGGCGGTGGAGCAGTTGAGCCCGTAGCGGTTGGACGTGATGATCGTGTTGGCGATGACGACGTTGTCGGGGGCGTCCACGCGCAGGGCGCCGCACACGTCCGGGCCGCTGGAGCAGTAGGCGCTGCTGCCGAAGCCCGTGCCGAAGATCAGGCTGTTGACGACGTCGATGGACGACGGCGTGAGCAGGTTGTCCACGAACAGCCCCTCGCCGCCCGCGTAGGCGACGATGGTGTTCTCCACGACCGCGCTGTCCACGTCGTAGAGGCCCACGCCGTCCACGGTGGCGCCGTCCACGACGAGGCCGGACAGGATCACGGTGCTGGCGTCGCTGACGAGGACGCCGTTGGCGCAGGCCACGAGGTCCACGGCCTGGACGCTCAGGTCGCCCGAGGCGGTGAGGCAGTCCTGCCCCTGGCCGTCCACGGTGAGATCCTTGAGGGTGAGGGCGGCGTTGGCCGTGATGGCCCCGCGCAAGGTCGTGGTACCGCGGCCGGCCCCCGCGAGGGTCAACTCCTTGTCCACGACCAGCGCCGCAGCCGCGCCGGAGGTCAGGTCGAAGGTGCCGGCGGCGATCGTGATCGTGTCCCCGGGGTTGGCGGCGGCGACGGCCTGGGCGATGGAGGTGTAGTCATCGGGGACGGTGGCGGCCAACTGGACGGTGGCGTAGTGCCCGTCGCCGTCGGTCGCCGGGGCCGGACCCAGCGGGGACTGGGCGCAGCCGGCGGCCAGCAGGGCGGCCAGGGGGAGGGCCAGGGGGGTCAGCGTGCGAGCGTTCATGGTCGGCTCCTCCTAGAAGCTGGTGCCGTCGGCGCGGGTGCCGGGCGAGAAGATGGCGGTGGGGTCGTCGGTGGCCTGCCCGTGGGGCACGAAGTCGCCCGTGAGGTCGGGGCTGCGGGTGTAGGACTGATCACTCACGGCGGGGTAGGCCGTGTCCGGGCCCCACGAGAAGCGGGCGACGAGCTTCCCGTCGGCGTCCAGGAGGCGCAGGGTGTCGCCGTCGTTGTCCAGCGACAGGCCGAAGGGCGTGCCCGGATCCTGGGCGTTGGCCACGGCGAAGGTGGCGCTGTCGGTGTCCTCGGGCGCCGTGCCACCACCGAAGACGACGTATGCCTTGCCGGGGGCCAGGGTGGTGCCATCGGGGAAGGTGTGGCGCGGGAAGCCGGGCAGGGTCGTCTCGACCAGGGTCATGCTGTCCAAGCTCACGGGCGCGGAGCCCACGTTGACCAGCTCCACGAACTCGTCGCCCACGGCGTCGGGGAACTCGCCGTCGCCGTTGGGGTCGCCGTCCGTCTCCCCGTCGGTGAGGATCTCGTTGATGATGACGGTCCCGTAGAGCGGGCTCACCTCCACCCCGCACAGACCCGCGCCGCCGTCCTCGAAGACGCACTGGGCGTCCACCGGGCAGCCGTCCAGCGTGCAGCAGTAGGCGGGCTCGGCCGTCGTGTCGCAGGCGCCGTCCACACAGGCCGTGCCCTGGGGGCAGTCGCAGGCCGTGGCGCAGGACGGGCCGGCGTCGGTGGCTGTGTCCGTTGCGGTGTCGGGCGCAGTGTCGGGCGCAGTGTCGGGCGCAGTGTCGGGCGCGGTGTCGGGCGCGGTGTCGGTCGCAGCGTCGGCTGCGGTATCGGCGGCCGTGTCGGTCTCGGCGTCGGGCCCGGCGTCGGGGCCGGTGTCGGTCGCGGTGTCCGTCGCGGTGTCGGCCGCCGTGTCGGGGCCGGTGTCGGTCGCGGCGTCGGTGTCGGGCGCGGTGGCGGCGTCGTCAGGCGAGGCCGGGTCCGACCCGCAGGCGCCGAGGGTGGCGACGCCTCCGACGGCCCAGAACAGGAGGAGAACAGCGATCCGTGGGGACACGGGGGGGGCGAGCTTCATGGCGAGAACCTCTGCGAGCGGCGGGTGCGGCCGCACCCTAGAAGCATGATTCACAGCCCCCTCCCGTCGCGAATCGCGGCGATCGCGGCACGTCCGCGGCCGCCCAAGCCCTTGAACTGACTACGGCCAGTCCTGCGGGCTTGGGCGACCACGGCCGCACCACCCTCGCTGGCGCCCGCTCGGTCCGGGGTCTGCATCATGCTTCTAGCCCGTCCCGAGCGCCGTGAGAACCCGGCAGTTGGCGCGCGCCCCGGCGCACGGCCGGAGCGTGGCCTGGCGCTTGGGTCAGGGGCCCAGCAGAGGGCTGGCCTGGCAGGCGTTGGGGGGCTGGACACCCACGCACAGGGTGCCCGACAGGGATCGCAGGGTCACCCAGCCCGCCGCGCCGCCGCCGCCGCCGCCACCCCCGACGAACGCGCTCGTGTCGGCCCCATCTCCGCCGTCCAGGTCCAGGTCCGCCCCGGCGCCACCGGGCACACCGGTGGCCCCGTTACCGCCCGAGCCGCCGCGCGTGCGGAGGGTCCCGCTCAGCGCCACGCTCGGGGCCTCCAGCAAGATCCCGCCGCCGCTGCCGCCGCCACCGCCGCCGCCGACCTCGACGCCATCACCGCCCGCGCCGCCGTCCACGCTGAGCACGGCCGAGGGGAGGATCGCCAGATGGCCCCGCGCCACGATGTGCAGGGCGCCGCCGCCACCACCGCCGCCACCGCCCTGGACGCCACCGCCCGCACCGCCGCCGCTGCCGACCGGCCACACGGGGCTCACCAGCGGGACGCCGCCCACGCCAAACCCGCTGCCGCCCGAGCCGCCGTCACCCCCAGCGCCGCCGCCGCCGCCGCCGCCGCCGCCGCCGGACTCCGGCCCGGGCCCGCCCAAGGCCGGGCCGACGCC
>CAYZID010000059.1:0-25569 GCA_964478315.1 uncultured Myxococcales bacterium
GCCCAAACGCGGCCTCCTGCGCCTCGGTCCGCAGAGCAGGTGGCGGATCGGGGGAAGCGCGAACGTGGTTGACCCGACTAGGTTCGCCGCTAGAATCCTGTGTCTTTCGCGCAACGCGAGGCCGCCGGGCCCCTCCCCCGGCGGCGAGGAGCGAGCCATGAGTCCCAGCCTTCGGCCGTCCTGGCGGTCCCCCCTGCCCCTCTCGGCGCTCGGCGCCGCGGCCCTCGCCGCGACCGCCATCATCGCCTGCTCTGGTCCAGGCGGGGGTGGCGGCGGGGCCTACGTGCCTCCGCAGGACGGGATCGTCTTCGGGGACAACGGGATCCCCACCGGGGACGGGCAGGGCGACGGCTCGACGCCGCCCGTGGACACCGCACAGGACGGAACGGGCCCCCAGGGCGACGTCCCCAGCACCCAGATCGCCTGCGGGATCGACCAGGACTGCCCCGACGCCCTGCCCTACTGCGGCGCGGACTACTTCTGCGTCCAGTGCAAGAGCGTCAACGACTGCACGGCCGGCACCTGCGTGGCGGGCACCTGCGTCGTCGAAGACTGCACTCCCGGCGACAAGAAGTGCAGCGGCAACACGGCGCTGGTGTGCAAGGCGGACGGCACGGGCTGGAACACCCTGCCGTGCGGCGATGGGGTCTGCCTCGACGGGGCGTGCACCGTGTGCGAGCCCGGGAAGATCCGCTGCGAGGGCCTCAAGATCATGGAGTGCGCCGCCGACGGTTCGGCCTGGAACCAGACGTCCGAGTGCGCCGCCGGCAAGAAGTGCCTGGAAGGGCAGTGCCTGGACTGCTACCCCGGCGCCACCCAGTGCAACGGCACGGTCGTAGAGCGTTGCAGTGACCTGGGCGTCTTCCAGCCCGACAAGGACTGCGCCGACGAGGGCCAGGGCTGCCTGCTGGGCAAGTGCTTCGACGCCTGCACCCTGGACATCAAGGCCTCCAACGCCGGCTGCGACTACTGGGCCGTGGACCTGGACAACATCCCCAGCGTCACCTCATCCCCCAACTACCAGTACTCGGTCGTCGTCGCGAACTTCACCAACAGCCCGGCCGACGTGACCGTCTACCGCAAGAACGGGCCCACAGCCCAGGAGACCCAGGTCCTCCAGCGCAGCGTCGCCGCCTCCGGCCTGGAGATCCTCGACCTGCCCACGAACATCATGGGCGACGCCGGCCTCTACTACGCCAGCTACCGCGTCCAATCCACGGCCCCCATCGTCGCCGCCCAGTTCAACCCCCTGGAGAACATCGACGTCTACTCCAACGACGCCTCGCTGCTCCTGCCGTCCAACACCTTCGGCACCGAGTACATCGCGCTGGTCCGCGAGGAGATCCAAGGTCAGGACGCCAACGGAAACTCCGCCGCCTGGCGAGGCTACGTGACCATCGTCGCCAAGGAAGACGACACCACCGTCCAGGTGACCCCCACCGTCGCCTGCCAGGCCGGCGCAGGTGTCGCCGCCATGCAGGCGGGGCAGACCTACTCCTTCACCCTGGCGCGCTACCAGGCCCTGAACATCAAGTCCGACCAGGACGGCGGCGACATCTCCGGCACCATCGTCACCTCCGACAAGCCCGTGGGGGCCTACGCCGGCCACGACGCCGCCGTGACCTCCAACCAGTGCTGCGCCGACCACCTGGAGCAGCAGCTCTTCCCCGTCTCCACCTGGGGCAAGACCTACGTGGCCGGCAAGTCCATGAAGCGCGGCATCGAGAAGGACTACTGGAAGGTGGTCGCCAGCCAGGACGGCACCGTCGTCTCCTTCAGCCCGGCGGTGAACTCGTCCGTGCAGCTCAACCGCGGCGAGGTCTTCGAGTTCGCCACCGACAAGGACTTCGTCATCGCCGCCACCAAGCCCATCATGGTCTCCCAGACCCTGGCCAGCTCCATGGAGATCGGCGGCCCCCAGCTCTGCGGCTCCGACGCCGACTGCGCCCCCAAGTTCACCTGCGACACCTTGTTCGGCCAGGGCTGCACGGCGCCCACGTGCTCCTACGAGGGTGACACGTCCTGCCCCTCGGGGACCACGTGCAAGTGCCAAGGGCTCGGCTGCGGCTGCGAGCCCATCGGGGATCCCGCCCTCATCTACGCCCCGCCGGTCGAGCAGTTCCGCGACGAGTACATCTTCCTCACGCCCAACAAATACCGCGACGACTACGTGAACATCACCGCCCCCAACGACGCCTCCGTCCAGCTCGACGGCATGAACATCCCCCCGGGGAACTTCACGCCCATCGCGGGCACGAGCTGGAAGGTGGGCCGCGTGAAGGTCAACGACGGGGTCCACACCCTCACCGCCTCGGCGCCCGTGGGCCTCGCCGCCTACGGCTACGACGACGACGTGTCTTACGGCTACACGGCTGGGCTGAACCTCAAGAGCACGGCGGAGTAACCCCCATCCCGGGTGGGCGACGCCGAGCGGACCCTCAACGCCCCGTGGCGTCTCCGCCCGCCCAGGTCGCGAGTCGCGCCACGCCACGCCGGGTCGCCACCCACAGCGCGCCCCCGGCCGGCGCGACGCCCGTCACGTCCAACCCGGGCGGCCCGGGCACGCGCGCCCAGGGGCCGTCGCCGCCCGCCGGACGCCGCAAGAGACCCTCCATCGTGGCCGCGAGCAGCGTGAGGCCCTGGGCCTCGCCCGGCCCCGGCGCGAGCACGAGCCCACCCACGTTCACGCGCCCACCGCCGAGCTGCGCGGCCACCGGCGAGCCCGCCCCGAGATCCACGCGCGCCACGCCGCCTTGGTAGGTGCCCACCCACAGCGTGCGCCCGTCGCGGCTCAGCGCCAGCGCCGTTACGAAGTCGTCGCGCAGGTGCCCACTCGCCACCGAGAGCCGCGTCCAACGTCCCGGGCGCGGCTCCCACCACACCCCCTCGGTGGTCCCCACGACCAGCCCGCCGCCCGCCGCCTCCGGACGCTCGGCCAGCGCCCACACGCCCCGGACCTGGAGCCCCTGCTTGACCCCCACGAGGCGCACGCGCCCGCCCTCCACCCGCGCCAGGCCCCCCGTGCCGCCCACGGCGACCCCGCCGCTCCGCAGGGCCAGCACCGTGTGTAGGTTCTCCGACGGGAGGCCATCCTGCACGCCGAAGCGCCGCACGCGCCCGTCCCGAGACACCCGAAACAGGCCGCGGGCCGTGGCCGCCCACACGGCCCCGTCGCGCGCCACGGCCAGGGCGTTCACCCACGGCTCGACGCGCCCCGCGGCGACCCGCCGCCAGCCGCCATCGGCCCCCGTGGGCGACGCGGCCCAGCGCCACAGACCACCGCGGAACCCCGCTACCCAGACCGCGCCATCGCGCGCCACGGCCACGGCGCTGAGGTCCGCTGGAGGCGCCGCCACGCCGCGCACGAGCCGCCACGCCCCGCCGGAGGGACGCACCCAGGCGCCATGAGCACCCACCGCACAGGCGCCATCCGGGCCCAATCCCAGCGCCGACACGACGTCCCCCACGGCGCCCGGCACCGCCCCGGCCGAAACCAGCCGCCCCTCACCGTCGACACGCCACAGCCTGCCCCCTTCGCCGGCGACCACGAGACGCCCCCGGGCGTCCCGCGCCAAGACGCGCAGGTCCCTGCGCGACAGAGGCCCCGGGCCCCCACCCCGAAGCAACCCGGCCACGGCCGCCACGGTCGCGACGCCCGGCGCGCTGTGGACGCTCCACGCCCAGGTCGTCGCCGGGAAGCCGGAGTCGCGCACCAACACCTCGTCCACCTGGCGGTACACGCCCCCGCCCGCCGTGCCGACCAAGAGGCCACCCCCGTCGCACTCGCCGTCGGAGTCCAGGGCCGTCACCCGCGCTCGCCCCGTCGCCGCGAGCCCGCGCGCGGGCCGCGCGAAGGGGATGGGGTCCACGCGGAGGCTCACGCGGTCCACCCGCACCACACCGCGGTCGCGGACGCCCACGTAGACCCACCCCGCCACGGCGACCAGGGCCGTCACCGGGCCCGTGGGGACCACGCGCGAGACGACCCAGCGGGGACGCGCGTCCCCGCGGCTTGGGGGCCGGTGCGTACCGCCCTCGGCGAGCGCGGCGGCGTCCTCGCGGAGCTCCACGAGCCCCCCCTCGGTGCCCACCCACAGCGCGTGCCCGGCGTCCGACCAGGCCACGGCCGACACCTGGGCGCCAGGCAAGCCATCCGTCACCCCGACCGTCTGGCGGACGCGGCCGGCCGCGTCTACGACCACCAACCCACGCCGCGTCCCGAACGCAAACGACGAGGGGCCCAGCCGCCCGGGCAGGGGAGCGCACGACGTGGCGTCCGAGAGCGAGGGCCCGGCGGCAGCGCGGGCGCCCGGCCCCCCCGCACGAGCGCGGTGGGCAGCGAGGGCGGCGCCGGTGGCGGATAGGAGGCCCGCCAGGGCCAAGATGACGGCCGCTCGCCACGGCCCGAAGCGCGAGAGCCCATGACGGGGGGATGCGACCGGAGCCGACACGCGCCACGCCCAGGAGGAGGGGAGAGGGTATCCGTCACGGCGCATCGGCGTGCTCCCAGCGGGCGGTCGCGGGGTCTAGGGTCAGCTCGGTGACGCCCTGGTTGTCGGCCACGTCGGTGGCGACCACGCGCACGGTCACGGGGCCCGCCACCGGCGCGCCAGGGTGCCAGAGCGCGCGGAACACGCGCCGCCGGTTCGCGCGCAGCCGCAGCACGGTCCCGTCGGGCATGGTCGCCTCCACGCGGCGGAGATCCTCGACGATGACGGCGTACCGCCGGTGGAGGCGGCGCACCGAGCCCCGGGCCGTGACGCCCGCGTGGCGGAGGTCCGCGCGGGTAACGCGCTGGCGCACGCGGAGCTGGTAGGCGCCCCGTCGCCACGGGCGCAGGCGCGCCTCGATGGACGGCGCCCGGGAGTCCACCTGGTAGGTCAACGACAGCAGCTCCACGGCGCCGTCGGCGTGGGTGATCCGCACGCGGATCTCATAGGCACCGTCGGGCGTGGCCGCGTCGATGAGGAAGCGCGTCGTCCACATCCCGTGGGCCCCGAGCTGGGGCTCGAAGGTGGCCTCGTGCACCTCGCCGAAGGGGAAGATGACCAAGACCTGCCGCGCGTCGGCGGGCGCCGGGATGCGCACCTCGGGATCGCCCGGCTGCATGCGGTCCACGCTCAGCGAGGCATCCCGCGCGCCCAAGGTCTCCAGGTCCGCGCCCGTAACCCGCGGCCCGGCGCTCGCGTCCTTGGCGGCTCGCCGGGCCGCCTCAGCGGCCTTGCGGCGCTCGATGCGGTAGCGCTTGTAGGCCTCGTCGCTCTCCAGCACCAAGAAGGACGTGTAGCGGCTCATGACCCCGCGCGCGAGGCTCAGCGCGACGACCTGCTCCCGGGGCGCGTGCTCGCGCTGGAGGCGCTCCAGCTCACGCCTGGCCCAACGCTGGGCGAGGTGCTCCGCCGGCGCGAGGTCGCCCAAGGCCCGCAAGGACAGTGTCTGGTGCACCTCGCGCCCCCCTACGGAGCCGTGGAGGGTGACGCGTCGGGGGAGGGGGCCGTCCTCGGGCTCGGCCACGAGCGCCACGATCTCCTCCCCAGGGAACACCGTGGGGCGGGGCGTCTCCAGCAGGGCGGGCTCGCCGTCCACCTCCACGCGCGGCCCCACGAGGCGCGCGCTGGGAGGGACCGTCGCCAGACGCAGGGCGAAGCGGCGAACGTCCGAGAGGCGGCGGCTCTGCGTGAGGGCGCCGCCGGTGGCCGCGGCCAGCGCGGCCAGGGTCTGGGCCTCGGCGCGCTTGCCCAAGAGCACGGCGTGCACGGCCACCGGCGCCCCGTCCGAGCGCGCCAGGGAGGCGAGGGAGGCTACCAGCGAGGCCGGCTCTCGGGTGCCCCAGGTAGGCACGCCGTCCCCCACGTAGAGGATCTCGGTCGCCTCGTCCCCGGCCACGGTGGCGGCCACGGTGGCGGCCGCGGCGAGGCCCGCGGCGAGGTCGCTAGCGCCGTCGGGCTCCACCGAATCGAGGAAGGCCAAAGTCCCCGCGAGGTTCTCCTCGGTGGGAGCCAAGAACGGACCGTCACCGGACGCGCGCCCACCGGCCCCACCCCGGCGTTGGCCGCCCGTCTGGACCCGCGTCTCCACGTCGAAGGTCACGGTGGCGTAGCGGTCTTGGGGACGCAGGGACTCGACGAGCGTCGCCACGGCGTCCCGCACGAGCGCACGCTCCTCCAGCGTGCTGCGCGAGGTGTCCACCAGCAACACCACGCGCCGAGGGCTCACCTGGCCCCGCGGGTGCCGCCCGGCCGCGCCTAGCGCCCGCCAATCGGGCCGCAGGCGGACGGCCACGTAGCGCGTTCCGTCGCGGACCTCCTCGGCGAGCGGAGGGACGACCTCCGCCTGGGTTCCATCGAGCGCCACGACGATGGGCTGCCCGGGGCGGAAATCGCGCGCGTCCCGCACCACCCGGCCGTCCACCGTGACCGCGAGGTGTCCCACCGCCTCCCGCAGCGCCGGCGCGGCCGTGTCATAGCGGAAAGCCCAGCCGTCGGGCATGCGCTCCAGCGGCGCCAGGTAGCGCAAGACCACGCGCTTGTCCGCGCGGGGCTCGATGGGGAAGACCCGCAGCTTGAAGGTGTGCCCCTTGCCCCACTCCAACAGGGCGGGGTCCTGCATCTTGTCGACGATGTCGTGGTAGATCCTGCGCGCCCGCTCCCGCTCCACCAGCTCACCCTCGACCAGCGCCCCGTCGATCTCCATGGCCAACCCGGTGACGACGGCGTGCGCCGGGACCGGGAATCGGAAGGTCCCCTCCAGGCGCTGGTCGGAGTCGTTGTGGAAGGTGTGGGTGACGGTGACGGCGGCGAAGCCCGCGCCGCCTGCGGTGCGGACGTCCACGGCGAGATCTGCCAGGGTGAGGGCGACGCGCGACCCGCCGGGCGCACGCGCTTCGAGGGTGCCCACGCCCGCCGGTGGCAGCGTGTCCTCCAGCCCCACGTCCAGGGACCAGTCGGCCACGTGGGGGGCGTCCGCGGTACGCACCAAGACGGCGCGCCGGGGGGCGCCGCTGCGCAGCACCACGTCGTCGCCCGTGACGTCGACCAGGCGTCCCCGGACCTCGCGGCCGCGGACCACGGCGGCCACGGGGACGGCGACGTCCAAGCTGGTGAGCCGCGCCTGCCCGTGGGCCACGTCCGCGATGAGCGCGTGGGCCCCATCGGCGCGTAGGCGGACCTCGGTGTGGGCGTCGAGCCACAGGCGGGCGGCGGGGGCGCGGGCGTCACCCAGGGCCAAGCGGGCCCCCAGCTCGGCGGTGCGGAGGGCGAGGGCTCCGGCCTGGCCACCGGGGTCCACGGGGCGCCACGCGGGCCCTGCGCCCGGGGCCCCTTCCACGCGCACCTCGACGCGGGGCCCGCCGCGATGGGTCTCGACGTGAACCGGGAGGGCGGGCGCCGAGGACGCGCGCTTCGCGCCCAGGTCCTCACCGCGCCGTGCCCCTCCACAGCCGGCCGCGAGGCCGACCGTGAGCAGGAAAGGCAGGAGCCAGGCGAGGCGATAGGCGGCGACCCAGGCCAAGGCCGCAGCGCCGCGTGTGGCCGTCTGCAAGGCGGAGGAGGACGTGGCGCTCTCGAAGCGCTCGGGGGAGGCGGTCATCGGGCTTCTCCGGGGGTGGGGGTAGGGACGGTGGTGCCAGCCAGGCGGGGGTGCCTGGTGGGCTCGCGGGAGCTCCCGGGCGCTGGCCTTGTGGTGGTGCGGCCCACGGCGGGGTGTGTCTTCGTGACACGGATGCGCGCTACGGTGACCGTGTCCTTCACGCGAAACAGCCGGTAGGGCAGCACGTGTCGCTCCTCCTGGGGCGTCCCCTCGTGGAGCAGCACGACGACCTCGCCCCGGGCCTCACTGAAGCGGCGGCGGTTCGTGGCGAAGTAGTTGACGCGGATGGTGTAGGTGCCCGGCCGGGCCGCGTGCGCCGTGAAGCTCTCGGGGCCGTAGCCCGTGGTCACGTCGTCGAAGAGGGCGGCGCCGTAGCGCCCGACCTTGTGCTTGTAGCTGATGCGCTGTCCCGCCGGCGTGTCCACCCACAGGTCGACGTCCGAGCGGTCCGTGTCCCACGTGAGGTAGACCTTGATGTCGTTGACCACGCCGCCGTGGATGTGCAGCGCCTCGATGGCTTGGGTGAGCGTGGCCGCGGCGGCGCTGTCGCCGGCTGTCTGGGCGGCCCGGCGGCGGGCGGACAGGAGCTGGGCGAGCCGCTGCTTGGCGGGGTAGGCGAGCTGCTCGGGCGTCTCCTGGTCCTCCACGAGCGCGCGGAACCGGCGCTCCGCCTCGTCCGCGCGGCCGAGGCGCTGGGCGGCGTCAGCCAGCTCGAAGGCGAGCCGGCGGTCCTTGGGGCGCAGGGCGAGAGCCGCCGCCAGGCGCTCGTAGGCGCCTCGACGGTCCCCGCTGGCCTTGAGGACGCTGGCCAGGGCGCGATGGGCAGCGGGATCTTGGGGGAGGAGCTCCACGACGGCCGAGTAGGCGCGCCGGGCCGCGCGGTCGTGCCCCATGGCGGCGTGAATGTCCCCGAGGAGACGCACGACGACGAGGTTGTAGGCGTCGCGGGCGCGCCAAGCGCGCGCGGCCTCCAGGGCGGCCGGGAGGTCGCCCGCCCGCATGAGTCCCCGCACCAGGTCGAAGCGCGCGCCGCGGTCGCCCGGCTGGTCGGCGACGCGCTGGCGGAGCGCGGCCAGGGCCTCGGCCGATGGGGCGCGCTGGGCCGTGGGGGGCTCGGAGCTCACGGGCTCGAGCCGCGACGTGAGGCCGGCGCCCGCCGCGGCGGCGGGACCGGCGTGGGCCCACAGGGCCAAGGAGGCGAGCGCGGCCGCGAGCGCGGCCACCGGGACGCCGGCGATGCGCGGGGCGGACGGGTGAGCCTGGAACATGGGGTCCTCCCGGGGTGCAGGGGGTGAACGCCCCTCCCCGAAGCAAGGCCCGTGCCCAGCCGACTTCCCCTGCTGTCACAGCGTGTTAGGGGGATCGTGTCAGGCCGCGCGTGTCACGAGAGACACGGCCCGAGGGCCTGGCGCACGCGCCCCAGTTGTGCCAAGGTCCGCCCGGCTCCACGGGACCACGTCAGGACCGCTGGGGGCCGACGGGGCCAACGCCCATGGCCGCGGCGACAGAGGGCCAGGCCAACAGACAGAGGGAGAGCGCATGGAGTTCCGCACGATCATCGAGCCGTTTCGCATCAAGTCCGTGGAGGCGCTGCCGCTGACGACCGAGGAGGAGCGGCGCCGCAAGATCGTCGAGGCGGGCTACAACGTCTTCTTGCTGCACTCCCAGGACGTGACCATCGACCTCCTCACGGACAGCGGCACGGGAGCCATGAGCTCCGAACAGTGGGCGGCCATGATGCGCGGCGACGAGTCCTACGCGGGGAGCCCGTCGTTCTACCGCTTCGAGGAGGCGGTACGCGACATCACCGGGATGCCGCACATCATCCCCACGCACCAGGGGCGCGCGGCGGAGCGCATCCTGTTCTCGCTCATGGCGGGCCCGGACAGCGTCATCCCCAACAACAGTCACTTCGACACGACGCGCGCCAACATCGAGGTCCACGGGGCGCTGGCCCTGGACCTGCCCTGTGACGAGTCGGCCGACTTCGACAGCGACTACCCCTTCAAGGGGAACATGGACGTGGAGGCCCTCCAGGGCGCCTTCATGAAGTACGGCCGCGAGCGCATCCCTATGGTGATGATGACGGTCACGAACAACACGGGCGGCGGCCAGCCCGTGTCGTTGGAGAACCTGCGCGCCGTGGCCGACGTCTGCCGCGCCTACGATACGCCGCTGTACCTCGACGCCTGCCGCTTCGCGGAGAACGCCTGGTTCATCAAGGAACGCGAGGAGGGCCAGGGGCACCGCTCGGCGCGAGACATCGCCCGGGAGATGTTCAGCCTGGTGGACGGCTGCACGATGTCGGCCAAGAAGGACGGGATGGTGAACATCGGTGGCTTCCTAGCCACACGGGACCCAGTGCTCGCCAAGCAGGAGAAGGACCTCCTCATCCTCACGGAAGGCTTCCCCACTTACGGCGGGCTCGCCGGGCGTGACCTGGACGCGCTGGCTCAGGGGCTGCGCGAGGTCCTCGACGAGCATTACCTGGCCTACCGGATCCAGTCCTCGCGCTACCTCGGCGAGCACCTTCGGGCGGCGGGCGTGCCACTCTTGTGGCCACCGGGAGGCCACGCGGTCTACCTGGACGCAGCGCGCTTCGCCCCACACATCCCGCCAAACCAGTTCCCGGGCATCGCCCTGACCGTGGCCCTCTACCAGCTCGCGGGGATCCGCGGGGTGGAGATCGGCACGGCGATGTTCGGCCGCCACGACGAGGAGACCGGGGAGGAGGTGACGGCGCCCAAGGAGCTCGTCCGCTTGGCCATCCCCCGCCGCACCTACACGCAGAGCCACATCGACTACGTCATCGAAGCGGTGACCGAGGCCTACCGCACGCGCGACGAGCTCCCGGGCTACCGCATCACCGAGCAGGCGAAGTTCTTGCGCCACTTCACGGCCCGCTTCGAGCCCCTGCCGAGGTGAGCTGGGGGGGACCAGGAGACCCGGTGACGGAGAGGTACCCCTGGACGACGGATCAGGACGCGGAGTTCCGAGCCCTGGAGGACCTCCTGCGCCGCCGCCATGCACGCTTCGCCGCGTACTTGAAGGTCCGCGCCTACGTGGGGCTCGCCCTGATCGCCGTGGGGGTGGCGTTCCTCGCCGCGGCGCTCGCCATCGCGGGGGTGGCGTTGGGCTGGCTGGACGCCCCTCCGCTGGCCCCGTGGGTCCAGGGCTTCAACGGTGTCCTCGCCACCTCCATGCCGGCCACGATGGCCTTCCTGTTCGTGCGCGCCGGCCGCGCCTACTGGCGAGCACGGCACCCCGACGCCCCGGACACCGGGTGCGTCACCTGCTGAGCAGCGCCCCGCCCCGGCCGGCCTCCGCGATTGAATCCCCCGCCGAGGTCGCCGTCTTCCCCAACGTCCCGGGTTGCGGCATGGTGGTCGCACACGGCTCGAATTCGGTTTCGGTGAGGCAGGCGATCGCTCGGCGGAGACACCCGCCGCGCGGCACCACGGAGGTTCCCCCATGATGATGAGACCCATGATCCGCAACACGCTGCTCGCCGCGGCCTTGTTCGTCCCGCTGTCGACAGCGGCGCCGGCCCTGGCGCAGTCCCCGCCCCCCGTCACCTCCTCGAGCGCCCCGGTTACGGCCGAGGAGTGGGTCTGGGTGGACGGCGGCCAGCTCGAGGACGGCACGACCTTCGACGGGTTCTACCGCCTCAAGGCCCGCCCGGGGTTCGAGTGGGTCCCCGGACACTACGGCCCCAAGGGGCGCTGGGTGGCGCCGCACTGGCGCCCGGTGAAGGCCGCACGCCCGGGGTACCAGTGGGTACCCGGGCACCGCGGGCCGGACGGCTACTGGATCGCTGGGTTCTGGCGCCCCGTGCAGCGCCCGGGGTTCGTCTGGGTGCCTGGTCATCGCGGCCCCCGCGGCTGGGTCCGCGCCCACTGGAAGCCGGTGAAGGCGCGCCCCAACGCGGTGTGGGTCCCGGGTGCCTGGGCGCCCGATGGGCGCTGGATCTCCGGCTTCTGGCGGCCCGTGAAGCGCAAGGGCTACAAGTGGGTTCCGGGCCATTGGCGCCGCGGGGTGTGGATTCCGGGGCATTGGCGCCCCCGCGGCGCCCGTCCGGGCTACGTCTGGGCCCCTGGCTACTGGGGTCCCAAGGGGTGGGTGGCCGGCTTCTGGCGGCCGGCTCGCAAGCCCGGCAACCACTGGGTTGCCGCCCACTGGGGTCCGGGTGGACGCTGGGTGCCCGGGCACTGGTCCGCCGGCGCAGCGCCGCGCGTGAAGCGCCACCACGGCGTGAAGCCCGTGCGTGAGATGCTCAAGCTCCGGGCGCACAAGCGGCGGATGTTCCGGCGGGGCAAGCTCCAAGAGCACCGCGGGAAGGTCCAGGAGCGCCGCGGCAAGCGCCTGGAGCGCAAGGGCGAGCGCATGGAGCGCCGGGGCGAGCGCACGGGCAACAAGCGGCTGGAGCGCCGGGGCGAGCGCCTGCAGCGCAAGGGCGAGCGGATGCAGCGCAGGGGCGAGCGCAAGCAGCGCCGGGGCAAGCGCAAGCAGCACCGCGGTCGGCGGTAGCGCCACCCGCTCGTCGCGCATGACGGCGGCGCGCGCCCGGTCCCCTCGGTGGCCCGGGCGCGCGTTTTTTGTCGATCCGACGCTGTATCCGAAGGCCCGTCGTTGGTAGGTTGCGGGCGTCGCGGTCGAGACGGAGGGCCGTGGCAGCACCCACGCGCACGAGGACGGTCGATCATGACGACGACGGAGCAGGAGCCCATGAAGCTCGATGGGATGGACCGGGACACGCGCCGGCGGCTCTTGGCCATGGCCTGCGTGGCGGCGTGGTCCGACCTGGAGGTCCAGGACGAGGAGCGCGAGGTGATCCTGGACCTGGCCTCGGAGCTGGCGCTGGGCGAGGAGGGGCGGCTGCTAGCCAAGAGATGGCTCAACGAGGGGCCGCCCGAGGTGGACCCCTACGAGGTGCCGCACGAGCACCGGGCGGCTTTCTTCCAGGCCCTGGCCCGCGTCATCGAGTCGGACGGCCGCATCGACCCGCGGGAGTCCGAGACCCTGCGCCTGCTACGCGAGCTCATCGCCTGACGCGCGTGTGACTCGCCCAACCATCAGGGGGCTCATGCACGGGTGCCGGGGACCTGGCGTGCGTTGGAAGATGGGCCTTCGCCCAAGACTTCGACTGCCCCGGCCAGTGCATGATCGTCCACGAACTACACGTGCGCCTCACCGTGTCTCCAAGACACGTATGGGTTTACGGAGACCTGTGCGGCCTGCGTCTCGGAGATGGTCCTCTGCGGTGCTACGGCTTGCGTCACGGACTGCCTCGAGGACCCGCAGTCGGCGCCGTGCCTGGCGTGCATGGAGACGAACTGCGCGGCTGACTTCGAAGCCTGCGCCGGCGTCCCCTACGAGGTCATCGGGTCGAACCCGTCGACCCAATGAGCGTCGGGCACCTCCCCGAGAGGCAGGTGGAGCAACCGCCCTGGCGAGTGCTAGGATGGGCCGCCCCACCCCAGGAGACCGCATGGTGCCACGAACGCCACGGACGCCACCGACAACGCTGCTGCTGCGGGCGCTGTCTTTCGCGGCGGCCCGCCACAGCAAGCAGACCCGCAAGGGCGCCGATCCCGAGCCCTACGTGAACCACCTCATCACGACGGCCCGCCTCGTGGCCGAGCACGCGGGCGTCACCGACCCCGACATCCTCGTGGCCGCCGTGCTCCACGACGTGGTCGAGGACACGCCCACGAGCCTCGACGAGATCCGCGAGCGCTTCGGCGCCACGGTCGCCGGGTACGTCGGCGAGGTCAGCGACGACAAGAGCCTCCCCAAGGAGCGCCGCAAGGAGCTCCAGGTGGAGCACGCGCCCCACATCTCGCGCGGCGCGAAGCTCATCAAGCTGGCCGACAAGCTCACCAACGTCGAGGATCTGGTGCGCACCCCGCCGGCCGGCTGGACCCTCGCGCGCAAGCTGGAGTACGTGGACTGGGCCGTGGCCGTCGTGGCCGCCCTGCGCCCCGTGGACGCCGCCCTCGAGGCCGCCTTCGACGCGGTGGCCGCCGAGGTCCGGGCGACCTTGGAGGCGAAAGGCTAGCCGTGCGCGTCGCGGCGGTGCAGTTTCGACCCACGCGGGGCGACAAGGCCGGCAGCCTCCGGCGGCTGGTCACCCTCGCCGCGGGGGCAGCGCGCTGGGCCGGAGGTCCGAACGACCCGGGGCTGGACCTCCTCGTGCTGCCCGAGATGGCCGCCACCGGCTACGTGTTCTCCGGCCCCGACGAGGTCCGCCCCCTGGCGGAAGACCTGAGCCCCGGGGGAGAGAGCGAGACGGCCCGGGCCCTGGCCCCCGTGGCCCGCGGGGCGCGGACGTGGCTCGTCGTGGGCCTGCCCGAGCGTGCCGGGGACCGCCTGTTCAACAGCGCCCTGGTGCTGGACCGCGCGGGCGAGGTGCGGTTCGTCTACCGCAAGACCCTGCTCTTTGAGGCCGACGAGGCGTGGGCCACGCCCGGAGACAGCGGTTACGGCGTGTTCGAGGACGCCGGCGCGAGCTTCACGGTGGGCATCTGCATGGACCTCAACGACGACGCTTTCATCGCCCACTGCGCGGCGGCCCAGACCCGCGCCGTGGCCCTGCCCACGAACTGGCTGGACCAGGGCGAGGAGGTCTGGAGCTACTGGGCCTGGCGCATGCGGGGTGTCCCCTCGGCGCTCGTGGCGGCCAACACCTACGGCGAGGACCGCGGCACGCGCTTCCGCGGCGAGTCGGCCATCCTGGATGGACGCCGGGTGCTCGCCGCGGCGGCCCGCGACGGGGACGCCGCCCTCGCGGCGACCTTGCCAGAGACGCCTCCCGAGACGGGGCCCTCTGACGCAGCGAGCTGACGGGAAGCCCCCGGCCGGCCGCGGCCGGCCGGGAGCCCGCTCCCTCCGTGGGAGCTACTTCTCCAAGGCCAGCCAGTAGGAATGGCCGCGCCGGAGGACCCGCACGAGCACGGGCGACTTGGCCTTGGACCAGGCCCGCTTGACGTCGCTGGGGGTCTTTACGGGCTTGCGGGCCACCTCCAGGATGACATCGCCCTCGCGGAGCTCTTGGGCGGCCGGGGCGTCGTCGCGGCAGTCCGCGCGGAAGCCCGTGACCACGACCCCCTTGGTCCCCGCGGGGATGTCGTAGCGCTCGCGCAGGGAGTCGTCCAGGGAGGCCATCTGGAGGCCCGCCAGGCCCCCCGAGCCGCAGGCGGCGGAGGAGGTGTCGCCGGGCAGCTCACCGAGCTTCACGCGCAGCGTCACGGTGTCATCGCCTCGCCGCACGGTGAGCGTCACCGTGCGTCCTGGGCCCGTGCTGGCGATGGTGTTGCGCAGGTGCGACGCGCTGCGCATGGGCTTGCCGTCGATCTTCGTGACGACGTCCCCGTCCTTGAGCCCCGCCTTGGCCCCAGGGCCATCTTCGGCCACGTCCGCTACGAGGACGCCCCCGTGGGCGGGGAGCCCCATGGCGCGGGCCAGGCGCGGGCTCAGATCCTGGATCATGGCGCCCAGGTAGCCGCGGTGGACCTCGCCGTCCTTGACGAGCATGTCCATGATGCGCACGGCCATGTTCGCGGGGATGGCGAAGCCGATGCCCTGGCTCCCGCCCGAACGCGAGAGGATGGCCGTGTTGATGCCCACGAGTTCGCCCCGCATGTTGAGCAAGGCGCCCCCCGAGTTGCCGGGGTTGATGGCGGCGTCCGTCTGAATGAAGTCCTCGTAGTCGACGATGCCGACGTTGGCGCGCCCCTTGGCCGAGACGATGCCGTGGGTCACCGTGTGCCCGAGCCCGAAGGGGTTGCCGATGGCCATGACCGGCTCCCCGAGCTCCAGGGCGTCCGAGTCGCCGATGGGGAGGGCGACGAGGTCCTTGGGCGGGTCCACGAGGCGCAGCACGCCGATGTCGCTCTTGGGGTCGGTCCCGACGATCTTCGCCTTGTACTCGCGTCCGTCGGAGAGGGTCACCTTGACGTCGTCCGCGTGCTCGACGACGTGGTTGTTCGTGAGGATGATCCCCTCCTTGCGCACGATGACGCCCGAGCCGAGGGCCGTCTGGCGGCGCTTGGGCATCCGGCGCATCCCCCCGCGCCCGCCGAAGAAGTGCCGGAAGAAGGGATCCTGGAGCATGGGGTTGAGGCGCTGCTCGATCTCCTTGGACGTGGCGATGTTCACGACGCTCTTGACGCCCCGCGCAGCGACCTGCGTGGTGGTGAGCGAGGGGCCGCTCGCCTGTACGGCCGCCCCGGCTGCGGTCTTCGCGGCCCCCGCTACGGCCGGGGCGTTCACCTGGGCGCCCGCGCTCAGGGGCGACGAGGCGACGAGGGAGACGGCGAGGGCTGCCAGCGCCGTGAGGCTCAAGGCGCTGGCGAGCGCGAGCTTGTTCGTTCGGTTGTGCATGGTGCGACCTCCTCCGAGGTGGGTGTCTTGTGAGGATCACGAGGACGTAACGGTGCGGCGCCCGCGCCGCCATGCGACGGACGGACGAGCGGCGCTCGCCCGACCCGCGCCTCAGCCGAGGCGGGGGTCACGCGCGGCGCGCTCCCTCGTTCTGGGTCTCCTGGAGCGCCCCGGTCCCGCTGACGCCTGCGATCCCACGCGGGTCGGTGGGCGGGTCGGTGACATGGGTCTCAGCGCGACCGCGTCGCTCCTCGTGGCCCCGAACCCCGGAGCGCCGCGAGTTCTTCCCGGTGCTCCAGACAGCTCTCCCAATAGGCACTCATGGGCCTCGGTAAAGGGGTCTCCTGCCGCGCGCAGCGCCCCTCCCCCGAACCTACGACCGGCGCGCCCGCATGGCCTCCAGCCACCGCCAGGCGCCTTCGTCCGCGGCCCGTGATCGCGCCGACACCACGATGTCGAAGGCGTGCTGCCCGCCGGGCAGCTCGATGTGCGTCACGGGGTTGCGCGAGACGGCCCGCAGCGCCGGCGCGAAGACCCGCGACTCCGCGGGCGGGACCATGGTGTCGCGCGTGCCGTTCATCATCAGGAAGGGAGGGGCGTCGGGGCGCACGCGGCTCAGGGGGGAGGCCCGGTCGTAGGCCTCGCGGGCCTCGGACACCTTGCGCTTGAAGACGAATCGCTCCCAGAGGACGCGCAGCCCGCCGTGGGGCCACTGCCCATGACGGCTGAGGAGGTCGAAGACCCCGTAGAAGGGCAGGCACGCCTGGACGCTCGTGTCGGCGTCCTCGAAGCCCGGCTGCCAGGCGAGCTCGTCGGGCGTCAAGGCCGCGAGGGCGGTGAGATGGCCCCCGGCCGAGCCCCCGCCCAGGGCGAGAAAGGACGGATCCCCACCGTACTCGGGGGCATGCTCTCGCACCCAGGCGATGGCGCGCTTCACGTCGATGATGTGGTCCGGGAAGGTGGCGCGCGGGCTCAGGCGGTAGTTGGCCGAGAAGGCGAGCCAGCCGCGCGCGGCGAGCAGGCGCACGAGGGGCTGCCCCTGCTCGCGCTTGTTGCCGATGACCCAGCCACCGCCGTGGATGTAGAGGAAGACGGGCTTGGCTCCCTTGGGGTGGGTCGCGTCGTGGACGTCCGGGGCGTCATAGATGTCGATCCGGTGCCGGCGCAGTCCGTCTCCCGCGTAGTCCCGTTCGGCCACGCGGACGACGCCCGGTTGGCCCCAGCCCAAGGGCCAGATCGCCTGCCACCAGCGCAACCGTGCGGCGCGCCGCGCCTCCTCGGGCCACTCGATGCCGTGCGCCTCGCGGAGCGCCTCGGCCACGATCCGGGCCGTGGGCCGCATCTGCCACAGCGCCACGGCGGCCCCCAGCCAGCCCAGCGCCAGCAGAGCCAACCCGAGCTGGCCGCGCCAGGTCTCCAGGGCCCCAGCCGCTACGAGCGCCCCGGCGGCCGGGAGCTGCCACGCCAGGTGCCCGGCCGCGGGCTCGCCCGCGAAGAAGCCCAGGAAGAAGCTGAGGCCAGCCGGGACGGCGGGGCGGCGCGCGGGCCAGTGGACGATGGCCGCGAGGAGGGCGCTCACCGCGCCCAGGAGCAGGAGGAGGACATCCATGGGCGGCCATGATGCCCCAATGCCTGGGGCGTGTCGCGGACGACTGGGGTGCCCCGCCCTCGGCACGCGGCCCTCAGCCGCTCCCAACCGCCCGTCGCCACACAGGAATCCACGGAGTCCCCAGCGTGGGGTCCCGGGGCACCGCGGTGCGGCCTGGGATCGGCCCGAGCCCGGTGGGACGGCGCCTTCTGCCGCACGCAACACCCTGAGATCGCGTCGCTGTCGGCCGTGGCACGGCCGTTGCTTTGGGTGGGCTCCGTCACCGCTCGATGGAGGGAGCCATGGGACCCAAGCCCACCACGCCATTGGATCATGCACACGACCGGCGACGCCAGGAGCTGGCGGCCGCCGACCGACAGCACCGGAGCGCCAAGGACCGCCGCGCCCACCCGGCCAAGGAGACCAAGCGCCGGGCCGCGCGGAGACGGCGCGGGCTGCGCGGCCAGCGGGCGGCGCTCTCACCGCGCGCGGGAGGGCTGCGGCGCCAGGCCTCCTCGCTGCGCCCCCCGGGACCCGGTACGGACCCGGTCATGGCGCAGATGAACCGCGACGCGGCGCGCGAGGGCGCCAGACCGGCACGAGACGCGGACTTCTACCGCCAGCACCCCGACTTGGTGCCACCCCAGGCCGTGCGGGCGCAGATGCGCGAAGACGAGCTGCCCGTGGAGGTGGTGGACATGGACCCCATGCCCATCGAGGCCGACCTCTCCCGGGGCGAGAAGGGTGTGCTCCGCGACGCCGGACACGAGGTCGTAGACCTCTGGATGGACGTGGCCAAGAGCGCGGCCGACGGCCTGTTCCGAGAGCTCGCGCTCAAGGCGCTACAAGGGCAGAGCCCAGGCCTCCTCGACAAGGCCCAAGACGCCTTCTTCGATATGCTCCCCGGTCCGGTGGGGAAGATCCGTCATTCCATGGAGAGCATGGCCAAGGCCGGCGCCCCCAAGCCTGCGGCCCAAGCTGCGGCGCTCGTGGCCGCTTACGTCAAGGAGATCGACGCCCGGAAGGAGCCGCTCTACGCTTACGTGGACCACCACCAGCTCCAGGCTGCCAAGATGGTGAAGGACCGCGACGGCAAGATCGGCGACGAACCTTCCGCCTACCACGCGCTCTGGCGCGGTGCGCCGTTCTTCTTGCCCGGCCCGGACGCGAACGGCATCCGAGCCAAGATCGACGTGCGGCTCCAGGCCCTCTACTACCAGGCCATGGCCCAGGCCACCTGCGCGGCAGGCGCTGGGACGCCGGGCCTGTGCATGCCCGAGCGGCTCGCCGACCCGGCCCGCTGGCGAGAAGACGCCGAGCGCGCTAAGAACGCACGAGACGATGGCAAGGTGAACTTCGCCGAAGAGAGGATGGGATGGTAGACGACACGCGGCAAGAACCAACCGACGGCGTTCCCCCGAGCGACCGCCCAGGCGAAGACCCAGCGGAGGCGCTCCGGCGGAAGCGACGGCGCAAGCGGCAGCTCTGGGCGGCGGGGCTCGTGACCTTGGGGTTGGCCGGCGGCGCGTGGGCGCTCATCGCCAACCGGCCGCTCCCCACGACGCACGTCCGCCTGGAGGTGGACGTGACGTGCCCCATGCTCCTGTCCGCGGAGATCTCCGGCTACCGCGAAGACGGGCGGTCGGAGACTGTTCGGTTCCCCGAGACCCTGTCGGCCCCGCTGCCGGATGCGCCGGGGCGAACCTTCGTCTTCGAGGCGAACGCCCCGCCCTCGTCGCATGTCTACCTCTATGCGGACCGGCCCCAGAAAACGCCGGGATCCCACCGTCCCCCCTGCGGGCGCACGGCCTGCCGGATCTTCGCGGACGGCGCCCTCGTCCTGGAGACCCTGAGCACGACGGGAGACAGCCTGCGTTGCCAGGCGACGACGGACGCACGCCCCGCCACGCCCCCCAAGCCCATCGCGCGGGCCTTCGCAGACCCCCTGTCCGTCCCCGCCCACCCCTCACGCTGACGGAGTGACCATGCACACCCCACGTTCCGGCGTTTCCGAACGCCCACGCCGCCGCTCGGCCCTGGGACCGAGCCTCTGCCCCCTGCCCCGCGTCGCCGTCATCGCGCTCGTCACCCTCGCCGCGAGTGCCTCCGCGGGGTGCGGCGAGACGCCCGCTCCCGAGGCCCCCTTGCACTTCTTCAAGATCGAAGCCTTGGTTCCACCCGATGAGACGACCGTGAGGCTCTCCAGCCGGTTCGCCGAGGGGGCCGTGACGACGACGTATAATCCGGGCGGCGAGGACGTCGCCGTGGTCGTGGGTCCCGTCGCCGTCCGGGAGGGAGACGCGGTCGAGGTCCAACTCCGTAGCGCAGGCTGCGCCGATCGAAAGCTGTGCGCCGACTACGTCGTCTGGATGGACGGTCGTCCCCTGGCCCGCGGCAAGCTGTACGGGCGATTCCAGGGAAGTTCCTACCGGGTGTCGACCGACGGCAAGATCACCAAGGCACCGGGGTGGCGCGCGGAACCCGACGCCAAGCCCCCCACCCTGCTCCCGGTCGACGCGGCCCACCCCGAGCGGGGACGCCTCGCCCTGCCCGACGAGCTCGCCCAGACCTTGGCCCGGGGCCGTCCCGCCCCTGAGCCCGTCGAGTAGGGCACCAACAACCCACGCAACGACGGCGAGCGTCATCGACGCTCGCCACGCCCGGACCGGGGGAGGAGGCGCCCCGGGACGCCGTCAGCCGCGGAGTTCCACGAGACGGAGCGTGCCCCCGTGGAGGGCGTGCGCGTGGGCGACCTGGAGCCCAGAGGCGGCGATGAGGGGGTCCAAGCCCCCCCGCCGCTGGTAGTCGCGGAAGCCGCGAAAGTGCGTGGGCCCGGCGAGGAACTCGACCGAGCGGTTGAACCAACCGTGGACGCTGTGGGGCATGGGCGCCGCGAAGTCCACGACCAGGACGCGCTCGGCCACCCGCGTGAGCTCGCGCAGCGCGCCCAGCCGCTCGACCTGGGGCATCTCGTGGAGCGCCATGAGCACCGTGGCGGTGTCGAAGCTCCCGTCGTCGTGCTCATCCAGCCGGGTGACGTCTCGGAGCTCGAAGCGCACCCGCTCCAGCCCAGCGCGCCGCGCGCGCCGCTGCGCGTAGCGGACGTTGCGCGGCGACAGGTCCAGCCCCAAGACCTCGGCGCCATCGCGCCCCAGGCGCACGGACAACCCTCCGGCGCCACAGCAGGCGTCGAGGACCCGCTGGGGCCCCGTGTCGCGCAGGTAGCCAGCCACGTGATCGTACAGCCCCACGAGTCCCCGCTCGACGATTCGACCGTAGATGGCGCCGTCGTAGAAATGCCACAGCGTCCGAGCGCCCTCGCGCCCCGGCGTCGCGCGCTGGTCCAAGCCGTCTCTGGAGCTCCTGGAGGACATCTCGGGGCCTACCAGTTCGTGGGGGCAAACGCGCCGTCGGCGCCGCTGGGCCCGGGGTTGCCGTAGCTGGCGCCTCCAGCCCCGCCCGCACCCCCGGCCCCGGCCGCCGGGTAGGTGTTGGACGACAGGCCGCTCTTGGAGGCGGAGGAGCCGTGGGCGTCCAGGTAGAACCCGTAAGACACGCCGCCACAGCCGCCCGCGCCGCCCGCGCCGTGACCGCCCGCCCCCCCAGCCCCGCCGTAGCCGCCGCGGGACCCGCAGGGATCCACGGGGAAGGCGTCGCCCGAGCCTTCGCGCGAGTCGCCCCCCACGCCACCCAGGCCGCCCGCGCCGCCCAGCCCGGCGGCGCCACCCACGCCGCCCGCGCCACCGCGCCCGCGGACGATGGTGTTGTCCGAGACGGTGGGGAAGGCGGACGGGGTTCCGTCCCAGGTGGCGAAGACGCCGAAGCTCCCGCCACCGCCCTGGCCGCCCTGGCCGCCTTGGCCGCCGCAGCCGCCCGCGCCGCCGCCACCGCCCGAGCCACCCACGGCGAGGTTCAGCGGGTCACACTTGGGCGAGGCGTCGTCGATGCCACCGCCCGCGCCGCCGCCCCCGCCGCCGCCGCCGTGGCCGCCATCCGCGCCGTCACCACCCGCGGGCGGGACCCAGCGCCCGTCGACGATGACGCCGCCCGAGCTGGCGCAGGGGGCCGCCGCCGCGCCATCGACGCCCATGCTCCCGGGGAGCCCATCCGCGCCGTCGCTCGCGTGGGTCTTGCTGGACGAGCAGATGCCGCAGGAGTTGCTCCCCGCTCCGGTGAGGCCGTCCCAGCCCGCTTCGCCACCGGCGCCGTCGCCGCCCACGTCGTTGTAGCCGTCCTCGCCAAACTCCTCGGGCAGGGACACCTGGGCCCCGTTCCACACGTCCGAGGGGGCCTCGGGGCACACGCGGCGCCCGCCGGCCCCGCCATCGGTCCAAGTGAAGTCTGCGCCGCAGGTGTTGAGCCCGCCCCAGCCGCCGGATGCCTCGTCCGCCGTCCCACAGGTGGCGCCCACGTTGGTGGCGTCCACGCCGGGCTCTCCGTCGCCGCCGTTGTCTCCGGACGCCCCGGCGACGCCGTTGGCTCCGGGGGCGCCGTCACCCGCGAAGATCTGGTTGTGGGTGATCTGGAGCTGGGGCCCGACGTTCCGCAAGTAGATGGCGTAGCTGGACGCCCCGGGCTCGTTGGCGTCCTCGCCGAAGACGGAGAAGCCGTCGAAGATGGTCCCGGTTTGTCCCACGCCCAGGGCGTTGACGGCGCCCGGGAGGGCCTCCGAAGCCGCCTGCCCCATGATGGCCGTCTGGTAGGCGTCGATGTCCCGCTGGAGGAAGTCCGCCGAGTAGCCGCCGTAGAGGTCCACGCCGTCCGCCAGGGCGATGGACTCCACGTAGACGCCCGTCGCCACGAGCACGTCTCGCTTGCCCAGGGCGTCGGCCGCGTCGATGCCCGCCTGCACGGACCGCTTGGGCTGCTCGAAGGTCCCCGGCGCCGCGTCGTCGCCCCACTTGGCGACGAAGACGGCCTGGTCCAGCGAGCCGTCGATGCCGTCGCAATCGCTGTCCGTCCCCTGGGGATCGGGTAGGTCCGGGCCCGCCACGGGGAGACACTCGCAGCCGTTGTCGCTGAGGCCGTCCACGTCCACCCAGCTCCCGACGCAGGTGTAGGAGCAGCTCGGAGTCCCACCGGCGGGCTTCACGCACGCGCTGGAGGCGTTGGGCGGGTTCAGCGCCTGGCAGGAGACGCCACAGGCCCCGCAGTTGTCGTCCTGGGCGTAGGCACCTTCGGCGTCCTTGAAGTCCTCGTCGATGGCGCCGTCGCAGTCGTTGTCCAGCCCGTCGCACTCCTCCACGGGCAGCTCGCAGCTCCCCCAGCCGCTGGCGGTGCAGTACTCCAAGCCGGCGCAGGTGTAGGAAGGCAGCGAGGGGTCGGGCGACGTCCAGACCTTCTGACAGGCGCGGCTGAGGCCGGCGCTGCCGGCGTTGCACGTGCAGGACGCGGTGGACGGCGTGCACTGCTTCTGGGCCACGCCCGGGATGGAGTGACACCCATAGCCGGGCGGGCAGTCATCCGCACCCTGGCAAGCCTTGCCACAGTATTGGCCGTCGCCGACGTCCACGCAGGCGGCGCCATCGCCCACGCAGTCGCCGTCGTCGGCGCAGGGCTGGCACAGGCTGGCGCCTTCGGCCACGCACTGGAACTCGTTGACCTTCGTGAAGCCCGGCAGGCACCCGGCGACGACACACTGGGGGGCGCCGGTGGTGACGCTGCACTCGGTCCCGGCGGCGTTGGGGAAGCCCACGGCGCAGCTCGTGTTGCAGGCGCCGCAGTGATCGAAGTGGGCGTAGAGATCCCCCTGCTTGAAGTCCTCGTCCACCTCGCCGTCGCAGTCGTTGTCCTTGTAGTCGCACACCTCGACCTCGGGGGTCGGCGCCTGACAGACCCAGCCCTGGGAGCCCTGGCAGTAACGCAGCCCCTCACACGAACCCACGCCCTCGACGGTGTTCGCGCAGGGCTCACCCTCGGCGAGCCCGTCGTCGATGAGACCGTTGCAGTCGTTGTCGAAGCCGTCGCAGGCCTCGGGCTCGGGGGTCTGCGCGGAGCAGGCCGACCAGCCGGCGGTGGGGTCGCAGGTCTCCACCCCGAAGCACGTCCCGGCGCCGTTCGTGAGGGCGCACGTCCGCTGCCCGCCGTCGACCTCGCCGTTGCAGGTGCAGCTCCCCGTCTTGGGCTGGCAGAAGCTGCCGTCGTGGGCCGCGCTCGGGTCGAGCGCGCAGGTGTATGCGTCGGGGCAGTCCGCGTCGCTCTCGCACGCGGGGGCGCAGCGCCCGCCGTCGGGGCCGGTGGGCGTACCGTCCGCGGCCAGCCCCAGGCACGCGCCGCCCTTGCACTGGGCGTCCTCGGTGCAGGGCGTGCACGTCGGCTGGAGGCGCGGCAGGCACAGGAAGACCAGGTCCTGGCTGCCGGACTGCACGCCCTTGCAGTCCCAGCCGGTGGGGCACTCGTCCTCGCACTGCTTGGAGCACACGTAGCCGTCGGGTCCCTCCACGCAATAGCCGCTGTGGCACTCGTTGTTGGCTTGGCATGGGGCGCCCACCTCGCCGGGGTCGGGCGGCGGCACGTCGAGCGGCGTCGTGGGCCCCACGTCCACGAGGGGCGAACCCGTGTCCGTCCCGTCCCCGGTGTCGGGCGTGGCGATGTCGAAGCCCACGCCGCCTCCGTCCACGCCCGCGCCGCTCCCGGCGCCGCCTTCGGTGGAATCGCCACAACCGGCGCCGCCCAGGGCCAGCGCCAACCCGCCCACCACGAGCGCCACGCGCAGCCACGCCGCGCCGCGCGGCCCCCGCATGTCGTCCGTTCCCCGTCCCATCTCGCGCATCTCCGCCCCTCCGGTATCTCCCCGCTCGCCCTCGCGAGCCCGGCGACCCTACCCAGGGCGAGCCCCTGGGTCCAGCCTCCGCCCAGCACCGAGACAGGCCCCGGGGCCGGGGCCTACCGACCCCAGGCTGGAAGCGGCCGGAGCGGCGCCCGACACCGCACCCAACCATCTGTTTTCATAGCACCTTGCGGCGCTCCAGACGCAGCATACAGACCTGGACTGCGCCTTGCATGGGCCGCCGAGCCAAAGGGCGCGAGATGAGGCGCGTCGTGGGGACAGCGAGCCCCACGAGCCGGTGCCCCAGCCCTCTCCTGCCCCTCCCCCGGCCTCATCCCACCGGAGTCACGCCATGAACCTGCCTCCCAAGAGCTTCGTCGAGCAACCCTGTGTCGTGTGCAAGCGCCAGCGTCGTGAGGTGGAGTTGTTCGAGTGCATCTCCAACTACGTGGACGCGAACGCGCTCGCCAACCGGGCGCGGCCGTGCTTCAACTGTCCCCAGGGGGCGGCGGTGCGCCAGAACTTCGGACGCTCGTAGAGGACCGAGGGCTCAGGCGAGCCAGCGCGCCGCCTCGGGCTCCGCGCGGAAGAAGCGCACCTCGAAGGGAGCCAGGCGGGCCACGCGCAGGGCGCGGAAGAACACGCGGGCGGCGACGCGGGCGGGAGCGCTGAGGCCGACGAGGGCGACGGCGGCCACGGGGAGGGTCTCGAGGCCGCGGCGGAAGGCGCGCCGGGCCTGGGCGCTCACGGGGCCCACGTCGCCCACGAGGGCGAGCACGCGCACGGCTGGGGGGCTCCCGACGGCGGCCTGACGACCGAAATCCAAGATGGCGATGGCCTGAGCCTCGTCCACGGGGCCGCGCAGGGAGACGCGCACGAGCCCTGGGCGCAAGCACTCCAGCCCGTGGGGCTCGGCCGCCGCGCTGGCGGGGCACGGGTCGTGTCCTCTCCGCTCATCTCGTCGTGCGTCGTGCCCCACGCGCCCTCCGCGTGCCGTCGCCCCTCTCAGGCGGGCGGCTCCAGCCCGGCGGCCGTGCGTCCCCGCACCGAGCGAGGCGCCGCGCCCGGGAGGTTGTAGCCCGGCGAGCCCCCCAAACCAACCACCGAGCCACGACGAGTCCGCCCGCAACCGAGGGCTGGTTCTTGGCCGTGCCCAAATCCGCCACCTCCTCTGCGGACCGAGGCCCAGGAGGCCGCGCTTGGGCAAGGAGGCAAGCGGCTGGGCGCGGAGGCGTGGCCGCGT
>CAYZID010000060.1:0-14193 GCA_964478315.1 uncultured Myxococcales bacterium
CGCCCACACGCGGGCTCCAAAGCCGAATCCCAGAGTAGGTGGCGGATCGGGGACGCGGGACCCATCGTGCCTCGACCTGACCCGTGTGCTATCGTCTTCGTCCCCACGGGAGGGGTGCGCCGAGCGGAACGGCGCGCGGGAGGCACGCGATGCAGCGCTGGCGGGTAGCTGGGTATCTCGGTGTGTTTGTGGTCCTCGGCGGGCTGGGAGCCTGCTCGGGCTCGGAGGTCCAAGGGCGCGTGGCCGTGGCCGTGCGGACGGAGCTCGACCCGCCGACCATCGCGGCGGGCGAGGTGGCCCAGGTCGTCTGCACCGTGCTCGGCCCCCACGGGCGGGTCGTCCACGAGGGGGAGACGACGTTCGCGCTGGAGCCCGCGGACGGGGTGAGCGCCGAGGGGACCGCCCTCACGGGGCAGCGGGCCGGGACCTACCAGGTGCGGTGCGCGGCCCCCCTGTTCGACCTGGCAGACGAGGACGGGGCCACGCTGACGGTGGTGCCCGGGCCCCCGGTGCGGGTCACGGCCATCCTGGACAGCGCCAACATCCAGGTGCACCAGCAGACGGGCGTCGCGTGCGTCGCCGAGGACGCCTTCGGCAACGAGGTGGACGTGGCGACGACCGTGGGCGTGAGCGAAGGCGCCACGGTGACCCAGGCAGGCGACGCGGGCGGGGTCCAGGTGGGCTCCAGCGACGTGGGCGAGTACGAGGTGACGTGCTCGCTGGCTGACGCGGGGCGCGGGGCGCCCGAGGGCGTGGAGGAGGTCCCGGCGACGCTGGAGGTCACGCCCGGCGACCCGGCCGAGGTGGAGCTGGTCGCGAAGCCGTCGCTCAACTGGTACAGCGTGGGGGACGCCTTCCAGATCACGTGGATCGTGCGAGATGCCTACGGCAACGAGCTGCCGGGCGACCCGCCGCTGCCAGGGACGTTGGCCGTGCCGCCCGCGGGGCTCACGACGGTCAACGAGGCCGAGCGGCGCTACAAGTTCGAGAGCGAGGGGGTCTTCACGTTCTCCGTGACGCTGGACCCGCCCTACGACCTGCTCACCGACGACCTGGAGCTGCTGGTCGACGACTCGGGCCCGCGCATCACGATCAAATGGCCCTCGCGCGGGCAGACCATCGCGGGCGACGGGAGCCCCATGGACATCGGCGGGACGGTCGTGGACGACTTCGGCGAGGTCAAGACCTTCCGCGTGAACGGCCAGGAGGTCCCCGTGGACGCGGACGGCACCTTCAAGACGACGCTCCAGCCCGGCTGGGGGGTGAACGTCATCGACGCGCTGGCGGCCGACAACCACGGCAACGTCACCAAGCTCACACCGACCTTCCACTACGCCAAGGGCTATACGAGCTTCAACGCGGACGAGGGCGGCGGCAGCGCCAAGGGCGTGAAGACCGAGGACGGGCTGGGCATCCTGCTGGGCCAGGCCTTCCTCGACGACGGCGACCACGACCTCACGCACCCCAACGACCTGGCGACCCTCTTGGAGCTGCTCCTGGGCGAGACGGACCTCCAGTCGCTGGTGGCGGGGATGGGCGGGTTCGACACCTCCATCCCCATCCTCAACCCGCCCGAGCTGAACATCGGCGTGGCCAAGCTCAAGCTCACGGGCACGCTCGACCTGGGGGTGGAGTTGGTGGACCCCACGGACATCGGCCCCACGTCCGTGACCATCGACAGCCGCACCGGGGGGATCGACAGCGCCATCACCTTCGGAGACGACGACGAGCTGGGGATGGCGTTGTCGCTGAAGATCACGGCGACGTTGGTCGTGGACATCGACTACGACGTCTTCGGGGCCCAGGGGACCTACACGCCCACCCAGGCGACGACGGTGCTGTTCACGGGCGCCTACGCGGACCTCATCCACGTCATGAGCAAGATCGACATCGACATGCCGCCGGGGGGCTCGCTGAGCGTGAACGTGGCCGACGTGGCGGTGGACCTCGTGAACCTCCAGCTCGACCCCATCCAGGACGCCACCTTCGACATGACCATCGACCTGGGCTTCTGGAGCACGAGCTTCTCGGTGCAGCTCAGCGACTTCTTCGACCTCAACGCGCTCACCGACCAGCTCCTGGACCCCCTCACGACCCAGCTCGTGCCGCTGCTGGTGGACCTGGTGACGCCCATCATCGAGCAGTTCGCCGGCGGGCTGCTGGAGCAGCTCCTGACCATGCTGGAGATCGACACGACCTTCCCCATCCCCGACCTCTTGGGGACGGGCGCGCCGCCCACCGAGCTGGGCCTCTACACGAACCTGACCAGCGTGAAGTTCGAGGACGACGGCGGCCAGCTCGGGCTGAGCCTGGGCGTCTACGGCGACAAGGGGGTGCAGCGCGACCCCCTGGGGGCCATCCAGCGGGGCGGCTGCCTGGCAGGGCTCCCCCAGGAGTTCGACTACGACTGGGCCAAGAGCGTGGGGCTGGCGCTCAACACCGACGCCGTGAACGCGGGGCTGTTCGCCGTGTGGTGGACGGGCTACCTGAACGGCCCGCTGGACCTGAGCTCGCTGGGCGGGGGCGGCGGGGGGGGGATCTCCCTCCAAGGCGTGAAGTTGGAGCTGAACTGGCTGCTGCCGCCCATCCTGTACGACTGCGACCCGGACCCGGAGATCATCGAGGTCCAGGTGGGGGATCTGTTCGCCCATGTGGAGGCGAGCGCGCTCGGCATGGACATCGACGCGGATCTCTACATCGACGCGGGGGTGGAGCTGAGCATCTCGTCCACCGAGGAGGGGCTGTTCGTGACCATCGGCAGCTTCACCTACTTCGACGTGGAGGTCGTGGAGATGAAGGAGATCGACAACGCGCTCATCGACATCCGGGACCTCCTGGAGAACGGCCTGGAGGGGCTCCTGGGCAGCTACGTCACGGGCCAGACCTTGGGCCCCCTGGCCATCCCGCCCCTGGACCTGAGCACGATGGTGCCCGGCCTGCCTCCCGGGACCGCCCTCCAGCTCGGCAACATCGGCGTCACCAAGGACACGGGCTACGTCGTCCTGGGCGCCGACCTCCAGTAGCGACGCCGGGACGGGCCACCGCGCTCGAAGGGAGACGCCGCGGGACGCAGGCGCTAAGGTCCGGGCGCCCGCCCGCGCGGCGCGCCTGGACCCCGAGGCTCCCATGACCGACGACACCCGCCCCCGCGACGCCATGGAGGCCGCCGACACGCCCGCGGCGACCACCGAGGACGACGCCCCCGTGCGCCTCCTGGCCGGGATGCCCGTGACCTTCGTGGACCGCCGTGGGCGCCTGCGCCACGACGTCCTCCGCCCGGGCACGCTGAGCGACTTCCGCGGCGACGTCGTCCGGCACGACGCGGTCATCGGCCAGCCCGACGGCGTGCGCGTGCGCTCCAGCCAGGGGCGCTACCTCCACGTCTTCGCGGCCACCCTCCGCGACCACGTCCTGCGCATGAAGCGCCACGCCCAGATCATCTACCCCAAGGACATCGCCATGCTCCTGACCTGGGCCGACATCTACCCCGGTGCCACGGTCGTGGAGGGAGGCTTCGGCTCGGGCGCCCTGACGCTGGGCCTCCTGCGCGCCGTGGGCGCCGGGGGGCGCGTCATCACCTACGAGCTGCGCCAGGAGGCCGTGAATCGCGCCGCCAAGAACGTCGCCGCCTTCGCGGGCGACGCGCCCAACCACACCGTGCGCGTTGCCGACATCTACCAAGGCATCGTCGAGCGCGCCGTGGACCGCGTGATCCTGGACGTCCCCGAGCCCTGGGACGCCGTGCCCGCCGCCGTGGAGGCGTTGCGCCCCGGCGGGATCTTCGCCTCCTACGTCCCCACGGCCGTCCAACTCCAGCGCCTGGGAGCCGCCCTCGACCGCTCGCGCGCCTTCGCCGTGGTGGAGGCCCTGGAGACCATCCTCCGCCCCTGGCACGTCACGCGCCGCAGCGTGCGGCCCGAGCAGAAGATCATCGGCCACACGGGCTTCCTCATGTTCGCCCGACGCACGGCTGGCGAGCCCGTACCCCGCTACCTGCCCGAAGACGACGCTCGCGAGGCCGGGCACGAGCCGACCGACGAACCCGCGGAGGCTCAGGCTCCCTCAGCCGAGGCGCCGGAGCGTTAGGGTCACCCAGCCGCGCTCCTCGCTCCTGGACACGCGCGTCAAGCCCACCGCTCCGAAAGCGCCCGCCACGGCCTCCTCGACGGGCGGCTGGATCCCGGACACGAGCAACGTCCCCGTACACCGCGCCGCGATGGGCTCGGCGAGGCGCTGCAGCAGGGCGCCGTAGAGGTTCGCCATCACGAGATCGAACTCCCCCGTGGCCTCCTCCACGCCCCCGGCGGCCAGCCGCAACCGCCCCGCCACGCCGTTGGCCTCGGCGTTGCGCTTGGCGAGGCGCACGGCGGCGCGGTCCACCTCGACGCCCTCGGCCTCACCGGCGCCGAGCAGGAGCGCGGCGATGGCCAAGATCCCGCTCCCGGCCCCCACGTCGAGCACGCGCGAGGCGCCCACCGACGCCATGTGCGCGTCCAGCGCGGACAGCATCCCGCGCGTCGTGGGGTGCCCACCCACGCCGAAGGCTGCGGAAGGCTCCAGGACCAGCTCCAGGCGCCCCGGGGTGGGCTCCACCCACGGGGGGCGCAGCCACAACCGCGGGCTCAACTCCAAGGGCCCCAGCACGGCGCGCCACCCCGGCTGCCACGCGTCGACGCCCAGCGCCCGGGTGTGGACGGCCGTGTCGTGCTGCCCCAGGCCGGCTAGCCAGGCCCCCACGGCGTCGATGAGGAGGGGATCGAAGGGCTCTCGAAAGGTGGCGATGACGCGCCACGCGTCGCCGCTGGCCGCGGGCGCCACGACGGTGGTGGCGCCGCGCGTCTCCAAGAGCTCGGCGAGGGTCGGGGCGTGGACATCCGAGGCGTCGAGCGAGAGTTGCCAGCCTTGTTCCATGCCGATCTGGTAGCGGCGGGCGCCCGGGCGCGCAAGAAAACCACCGGGACACGCGCGCGGCGGCGGTTCCCGGCTTGGGCCCGGCGGCGGGCCGGGGTAGGCTCGCGGCGACGAGCACGACCCCCGGCGCCGGACCCCAGCCCATGACGAACCAGCTCCTCATCAACGTGCAGCGCGACGAGCGCCGCCTGGCCCTCATCGAGGGCGGCGTCACCGTGGAACTGTTCTACGAGCGCGTGGGCCACCGCGGCCCCGTGGGCAACATCTACAAGGGCCGGGTCGTGCGCGTCCTGCCAGGGATGCAAGCGGCCTTCGTGGAGATCGGCCTGGCCCGGGCCGCCTTCCTGTTCGTGGGCGACGCCGTCCCCCCCGCGCCACGGGAGGCGGGCGTCGGCCGAGACGCCCCCGGCGAGGTCGACGAGGAGGGAGCCTCGGGCGTGGAGGCGGCCCCCGCGATCCCCCAGCGGCGCTCGGCGGACCACTACCCGCCCATCGAGCGTATCGTCCACCAGGGCGACGAGCTGCTCGTTCAGGTGACCAAGGAGCCCATGGGCACCAAGGGCGCGCGGGTGACGACGCACGTGACGCTCCCCGGTCGGCACGTGGTGTTCGTACCTCAAGACCGGCGGGTGGCCATCTCCCGGCGCATCCAAGACCCCGCCGAGCGCGAGCGCCTGCGCGCGCTCGGCGAGCGGGTGTGCCCTCCCGATGGGGGCATCATCCTGCGCACGGCGAGCGTCGGGGTGAGCGAGGAGGACGCGCGCGAGGATCTCTCGTTCCTGACGGCGCTGTGGGGAGACATCCAGCGCCGGGCCACCGTCGCGGACACGCCGGCGCTCATCCACGCGGATCTGGACGCCACGCTGCGCTCCGTGCGGGACCTCGCGGTGGACCGCGTGCTGGTGGACGACGCCGAGGAGGCCGCCCGCATCCGGCGCTTCATCGACGGCTTCGTCCCAGACTTCCGGGGCACGGTGGAGTGCTGGGAGGAGCCCGACCCGCTGTTCGAGCGCTTCGGCCTGGAGTGGGAGATCGCGCGCGCCATGCGGCGCAAGATCTGGCTCCGCTCGGGCGGCTCCATCGTCATCGACCGCACGGAGGCCCTCACGGCCATCGACGTGAACACTGGGCGGTACGTGGGCAAGTCGTCGTTCGAGGAGACGGTGCTGGAGATCAACCTGGAGGCGGTCCGTGAGATCGCCTACCAGCTCCGGCTCCGAGACATCGGCGGCCTCATCGTCATCGACTTCATCGACATGAACGCCGAGAGCCACCGGCAGCGCGTGCACGCCGCCCTCGTGGAGGCCCTGGCGGGAGACAAGGCGCGCACGCACGTCTTGCCCATGAGCGCCCTGGGCCTCATCGAGATGACCCGCAAGCGCGTGCGCGACTCCATCGTCCAGAGCCTCACCGAGCCCTGCTTCTACTGCGATGGCAAGGGCTACCTGCGCTCCGTGCGTCTCATCATCGACGGCCTCCTGGGCAACCTCACCCAGCGCCTCTCCGGCGGGGCCACCGGGATCTTGCACGTGACCGCGCACCCCAACGTTACGAGCCCCCTCGTCGAGGAGCACGGCGACGCGCTCGCGCGCCTGGAGTCCCAGTACAACGTGGAGATCCAAGTGACCCCCGACGCCGACCTCCACGTGGAGACATTCCGCATCGACTGAGCGAGCCAGCCCCGCGGCCACACGCGGCCGCGGACGCTGCCGCTTCCCCAACCGCGACCGCAAACGCGGCTGCAGCCACCTCCACGCCCCCTCGACTCGGGTTCTGTATCGAGCTTCTACAGCCCCCCGCTGCCCGAGATGAGGGCCTTCACCTCATCGCTCAGCTCGTCTAGCGCTTCGTCCTCGGCCAGGGAGGTGTGGCAGAGGTCACAGTCCTGGCTGATCGTCTTGCCCGACTTCGTCGCGTGCTCGTCGTCATGGCACCGGAAGCACCCAAAGGTGTCCATCTCGTTGCCGCGATGGCCGATGTGACGCGGGTAGGTGTCCCAGCCCACGTGCATGTAGGGGAAGACGTTCCGACGGTAGAGCGCGGCCATCCCCTTGGCGGCCTCGGCCAGCGCCTCGTCCGAGGGCATGGCGTCCTTGTGCTTGGCCTCGTAGGCCGCCCGGAGCTGCTGCTCGAACAGCACCTCGGCCTGGTCACGGGGCGTGTCCTCCTTGGACAAGATGGGCAGGGCCATGGCCTTCAAGAAGGGCACCTTGGGATCCAGCAGACCCTCGCTCAGGCCATGGTCCAAGGCGTCCGATGGGCTCCCATCGTATCGGTGCGTGGGCCGGTTGTGGCAATCCACGCAGTCCATCGTCCGCAGCTCGTGCACGGTGGCCTCCGCCGCCTGCTCATCGCCGTCCTCGCTAGACGCGGCCGGGGCCTCGAACTCTTCGAGGAGCTTCCCGTCACGGAAGACGCTCACCTTTCCGACCTTCGCGCGCTTCGCGTCGAGCGCCTCATAGCGGATCTCGATGCGCGGGTTCACATGCCAGTGGATCCCCTCGATGGTGTTCGCGCGCGGGTTGGCACCGCCCACATGCAAGAGCATCACCGTGTCCGTGCGTGAGTTGTCCCGATCGGTGTCGTAGTGGACCGTGTGCAGGATCCGGTTCCCGTGGAACTTCGTCGGCCAGTGACAGCGCTCGCACGTGTCCCGAGAAGGCCGCAGGCTGCGCACCGGCGTCTCCACCGGGCGCGCGAAGTCCCCGGTGAGCACCCCCCACACCTGCCGCAGCCCGTCGACCTTCGACTTCACGAACGCGGAAGCCCCAGACCCGATGTGACAGGCCACGCAGGGGACGCGCGAGTGGGGGGACCGTTGATAGGCGGTGTACTCGGGTTGCATGACGTTGTGACACACCGTGCCGCAGAAGCGCGGCGTGTCCATGAACTCCACGGCCTGGTGGCCGACCGTACCCAACAGGAGGATGTTCCCGACCGTCATCAAGGCGATGAACAGGATACGCCGGCGAAGGACCGGGTTCTCCAAGAGCTTCGCGACGCCCTCGCGCAGCGATGCCTCGTCTTCCGTCTCATCCCGCTTCCGCCGTCGCTCGAACCACTGACCGATGGGGATGAGCAGCAGGCCGGCGATGAAGATGGCAGGGCCGATGAGCAGCGCGAAGGTGGCGAAGTAGACGTTGTCTCCCCCCAAGATGAGGCTGCTCGCCAGCGCCAGGAGAAGCACGCACCCCGCCACCGTCGCCAGGATCGTCCCCGTGAGCGAGATCCAGTTGCTCCACAGACGCGGGAGGTAGTTTGTGATCCGCATCGTTGCTCCGTGTGGGTTCTGTGAGGCCCCCGAGGGCCCGTCTCCACGCTGTAGCCGCAGCGCGCGCAGGAGCCCTCCATGGGCTCGCCGCGGAAGACCCTCGGGCGTTGGGCGCTTCCGGGAATAGTGCCTTTTGGCACACCCCGGGGAACACGAGTAACCAAAGACAATATATGCGCCCGTTCCTGGTCCTCCTTCGGCATGGTCCAGAACCCAAACCGAGGGGGTATGAGCGAGGGTGGTTTCGTGACCGGTCCGCGGCGGCGGGAGGCTGGGAATCAAGCTTCCAGGAGCCTGGCAGCCCTATGCGGTCGCCTCCGGATGCGCGGGTGCCCGGGCCCCGTCGAGGAAACGCGGCGGCAGCGCCACACCGACCTCGGCGAGCGACGGCGGGATCGACGGGTCGTACAGGTAGCGACGGTACTGGCGATGCCAGTTCCCCGACGCCCCAAGCTTCAGAAAGATGGCGTTCAAGCCGAAGGTGATCCGATTGAAGAAGATGAGGTCCGGCGGCAGGTTCAACCGCCGCAGGTTCCCCGGCGACATGACCTCACGCGCCCGACGCACCCACTCGGGTGTGAAGGTGAACACGCGATCCTCGGCGAAGGGCGCGGCGTGATAGCGGAAGAACTCCCACAAGAAGTCGTGCTCATAGGGCCGGTCGGGCAGGACGATGCCCAGCGCCCGCACCGCCGCCTCGAAGGCCGCGTGATCCTCCTCCACGAGGGCACGGTTCAACCCCTGCACCCGGTCGATGAAGGCCTCGTCGAAGTACTTGACGATCCCGAAGTCCAAGAAGGTCACGCCGCCGTCCGGTTGGAACAGGTAGTTCCCTGGGTGTGGATCCCCGTTGAACGCCAAGAACCGATGCATGGAGTCGAAGACGAAGTCGTTGAGCACCCGCACCGCCACGGCCTTCTCGCGCTGGGTGGCCGCGTCCACGAAGTCGTAGAACCCCAACCCCCGCACGTACTCCTGGCACAACACCCGCCCCGTGGAGTGCTCGGGGTAGACGCGCGGCACGCGAATGAGCGGGTGTCCCTCCCACAGCCGGCGGAACAGCATCTGGTTCGCCGCCTCCTTGCGGTAGTCCACCTCGTCCAGGAGTCGCTCCCTGAGCTCAGCCACCATGGCCGGCGCGTCCGCGTTCTTGTGGAACGACTGGATGAGCGCGGCCATCCCCTTGGCGAACTTGAGATCGTTCGCGATCGCCTCGGCCACGCCCGGGTACTGGACCTTGAGCACCACCCGCGTCCCGTCCCGCAACCTCGCCCGATGCACCTGCCCGATACTCGCGGCTGCCAGGGGCCGCTCCTCCACGTGGGCGAAGCGACGCCCCAGATCTCCCCCCAGCTCCGCCTCCAACACCTGCCGCACCACGCCGAAGGCCATGGGCGGCGCGTCCCGCTGCAAGGTGCGCAGGGCCCGCTGAGCCTCCTCGGGCAGCGAATCGCTGGCGAAGGACACGATCTGCCCGACCTTCATGGCTACACCCTTCATGTTCCCCATGAGGGCCGCAGCCTCCTGGGCCGTCTGCACCGCGTGCCGGTGGGCCAGCGCCCGCCGTCGGCGCCGCGTGGCGACAACGCCCCGCAGCCCCAGCCACGCCCGCCGAGCCACCGAGCGGCCCACGAACCCCGCGAGCCGCGCCGTGCGCACCGTGGCGCCCACGTGCAGGCCGGCCTCGCTGCGCCGCCCCAGCCAGCGCCGCCACACCAAGGCAACCGCCGCGACCGACGAGGCCGCCACCAAGCCGAGAACCCACGGAGACATGGCCGCCAGCAAGGACTACGCCCCCACCCGCGTCAAGGATGGAGCGCCGCGGAAGCCCCACCGCAACGCCCTCGTTGTCCCCATCGCAGCGGACCGCGCGCATCTTCCCCGCCGCCCACGCCGCGCCCCCTGGGCCGTGGCGGAGCCCCCGATCCGCCACCTACTCTGGGATTCGGCTTCGGATCCCGCGTGTGGGCGGCGTCGGGCTGCGCGGCCCCACAAGCGACTGGCCGCTCGACGTGACGCAGCCACGCCTCCGCGCCCAGCCGCTTGCCTCCTTGCCCAAACGCGGCCTCCTGCGCCTCGGTCCGCAGAGCAGGTGGCGGATCTGGGGGAACCCGGTCGCCTTGACCCGCCACGAACCCAAGGAGCATCCTGCAAATGAATCCACCCCACATCCCCCCCTCTGGAGCACTCCCCTGCCCGCTGACCCCCGAGACGCTGGCCCCACCAGCCCGTCCCCGTCCTTCCTCGACAGCCTCCCCGGGCTGGACGAGGTCGTGGGCGGCAAGTGGCGCATCGGCAGCCTGCTGGGCCAGGGCGGCATGGGGGTCGTCTTCGAGGCGGAGCACGTCACGCTGGGGCGGCGGGTCGCCGTGAAGTTCCTCCACCCGCTGGAGGCGGACAGCGCCGACGCCCTGGAGCGCTTCATGCGCGAGGCGCGGGCCGCGGGGCTCGTGGACCATCCAGGCATCGCACGCGTCATCGACTTCTCGGAGACGGACCAAGGCGTGCCCTTCTTGGTCATGGAGCACCTCCAGGGCAAGACGCTCCAAGACCTCCTCCGCGCCGACCAGCCCCTCTCCCTGGGCGACGGCCTGGCCGCGCTCATGGATGTGCTGGAGACGCTGCGCTTCATCCACGCGCGGGGCATCATCCACCGCGACCTCAAGCCCGCGAACATCTTCTGCGACTTCTCGGTCCGCGGCGGTGTGCGCACCAAGATCCTGGACTTCGGCATCGCGCGCTCGTTCTCGGTGAGCGACCGCCTGCCCGACCTCACCGACCGCGCCACGGTCGTGGGGACGCCGTACTACATCAGCCCCGAGCAGGCCAAGGGCGACCACCCCGTGGGGCCCGCCACCGACCTCTGGTCCGTGGGCGTGATGCTCTACTACATCCTCACGGGGCACCGTCCCTTCGTGGGCAAGAGCGGCGTCGAGGTCTACGCCCAGGTCCTCATGCAGCCCCACACGCCACCGTCCGCGATGAACCCCGCCCTCCCCGCCGTGGCCGACACCATCCTGGCGCGCGCCCTTGCCAAGTCCCCGGACGAGCGCTACCAGAGCGCCGAGCACATGCTGGAGGACCTCCAAGTGCTCGTGGACCAGCTCGGCGACGCGGGCCTCGCCCGACCCGGCGCCGCGGGCGCCGACGGCGGCCATCACCAGGCGCTGGAAACCTTGCGCGCCAGCCCCCAGGAGCTGGGCGTCGGGAGCCTGCTCACGGGCGTCTCCTCGGACGCCGGGCGGGCGAACGCGCCAGAGGCGGGCGAGGGCACGGCCAGGGGGCGCCGACGCGGCGTCTGGCTCTCGGCCGCGGCGGTCGCCCTCCTCGCCACCGGGGCGGGGGCCTGGCTCCTCGCCCAGTCGCCCGACGGAAGCGGCGGCAGCGTCCCGTCGAGCGCCACGCGCGACGCCACATCTCCCTCCCAGGGCGTCGCCGGAGCCTCATCGGCACCCGACGCCCAAGGGGACGCGCGCGCGCCCGGGACAGCCGAGCCAGGTGCGGCATCCGCCAGCGCCCCCATCGCCACGCACGGTCGCACCCTGCGCATGGTGTGGACGCCCTACAGCGACCGGGAAGCCTTGAGCCGAGAGGCCAAGTGGGTCGTTCGGACGGTGGAGCGCGCGTCGGGCCGCCCCGTGGACCTCGTCATGCCCGACAGCTACGACGAAGCCATCTCCCTCGTCCTCCGCGACGCCGTGGACTTCGGCAGCCTCTCCCCCAACTCGTACGTGCTCGCCAAGGAGCGCGACCCCCAGCTCCAGCTCCTGGGTCGGCACCTCATCGACGGCGGCGCCTACTATCAGGCGCTCATCCTCACCATGCAGACCTCGGGGATCACACGCCTGGAGCAGCTCCGAGGCAAGCGGCTGTGCTACGTGGACCCGGCCTCCACGTCAGGCTACCTCTACCCGCGCATCCTGCTGCGCGAGGCGGGCGTGGACCCCGACCGAGACCTGGGCGGCGTGCGCTTCGCCGGGGAGCACACCGAGGCGCTCACGGAGCTCCAGCAGGGGCGCTGCGACGCGGCGGCCGTGGCGTCCAGCGAGCTCGCGCGCTGGGCGCGGCGAGAGGGCGTGCGCCTGGGAGCCGTGCGGATCTTGGCCACCAGCGCCCCCATCCCGGGGGACGCGGTCATCATGCGCCACGATCTGCCCCAGGAAGACCGCGACGCCGTGCGTCGGGGCGTGGCCGGGCTCATCGCCGCCACGCGCGCGGGTGAGATCCCCAAGGACGCGGTCATCAGCGGCTTCCGACCCGCCGAGGACGCGGACTACGACCCCATCCGCCGGGCAGCCCGAGAGCGCGGCGCGACCGCCGATGATGGCCCCACCGCGACGACAGCCGAGAGAAGCGACGCCCACGCCGACGCGGACTGACAGGCCCTCCTACGCCTGCGGGGCCGGTCCCCGCAGGCGTAAGGGCGAGAGGCTGCTCTACAGCTTGCCCAGGAACTGGTGCATGCCCTCGGGGTTCGCCTCCATGGTCTCGGCGCCCTCATCCCAGTCGGCGGGGCAGACCTCGCCCTCGTGCGCGGCCACGTACTGGAACGCCTTGAGGATTCGCTTGGCCTCGGCGGTGCTGCGGCCCACGGAGAGGTTGTTGATGATCGCGTGCTGGACCGTGCCCTCGGGGTCGATGAGGAACAGGCCGCGGAGCGCCACGGGCCCGGCGAGGACGCCGTAGGCCTCGGAGATGCTCTTGTCGAGGTCGCTCACGAGGGGGATGTCCACGCCGCCCAGGCCGCCGTCCTTGCGCTCGGTGTCAGCCCAGGCCATGTGGGTGAACTTGCTGTCCACGGAGATGCCAACGACCTCGCAGTTCAGCTTACGGAAGTCCTCGGCGGCCTTGGAGAAGGCGAGGATCTCGGTGGGGCACACGAAGGTGAAGTCCAGCGGGTAGAACAGCAGGTAGACCCACTTGCCCTTGTAGTCCTCGAGGTTGAAGTTGGTGAACTCACCCTTGAAGTAGGCTTCGGCCTGGATGGCGGGGGCGTTGCTTCCGACGAGCGGCATGGTGTGCTCCTTTGCGACGTCGCGTCGCGTGTTGGGCTCGATGAAGATGTTCGGTCAGCGCACGCGGTCCCCAAGAGCGGCGGCCCGGGGCGTGCCCGCGCGGCTGAAGCTGCGCCACGATAAGGACGCGCGGCGAGAGCACAAGGATGGGGTCGCGAGGGACGCCGTTCGGCCCCCTCGCCCCCCGGATCGCGGCGGCCCATGGCCAGCGCTGGATCTCCTCCGTCGGCGGATCGAGGATGCGCGGAGGATGCTACGGACAGTCGTCGGGGCAGACGTACTTCTCGCCCGTGGCGCACACCCCATCCCCGCAGCAGTCGTCCTTGCAGGTGAACTGCTCCCAAGCCCCGCAGATCCCGTCGCCGCACACCGGCTGGTCCGCTCCGCAGTCTTCGGGGCAGCTCTGCTCGTCTTCCGTCACCGCGTCACACACCCCGTCACCGCATCCCCCACCGCCGCCACCCTGGCAATCGTCAGGGCACGTCTGGGGGTCCTCCCCCGCGTTGGGGTCGCACACGCCATCCCCGCACATCCCACCGCCGCCCTGGCAGTCCTCCGGGCACGTGAGCTCCTCGCCCTGATCGCAGTAGCCGTCGCCGCAGATCCCGCCACCGCCGTCCTCGCAGTCCTCCGGACACGTCCACTTCTCGAACGGGTCGCACACGCCGTCGCCGCAGCTCCCGCCGCCACCGCCCTCGCAGTCCTCCGGGCACGTAAACTGCTCGCCCTGGTCGCACACGCCATCGCCGCAGCTCCCGCCGCCGCCGCCGCCCTCGCAGTCCTCCGGGCAGAAGAACTGCTCGCCCTGGTCGCACACGCCGTCGCCGCAGCTCCCGCCGCCGCCGCCGCCCTCGCAGTCCTCCGGGCAGAAGAACTGCTCGCCCTGGTCGCACACGCCGTCGCCGCAGCTCCCGCCGCCGCCGCCGCCCTCGCAGTCCTCCGGGCAGAAGAACTGCTCGCCCTGGTCGCACACGCCGTCGCCGCAGCTCCCGCCGC
>CAYZID010000060.1:14293-25559 GCA_964478315.1 uncultured Myxococcales bacterium
CGCACACGCCGTCGCCGCAGCTCCCGCCGCCGCCGCCGCCCTCGCAGTCCTCCGGACAGCCCCACTTCTCGCCGGGATCGCACACACCATCCCCGCAGGTGGGACCCGTGCCCCCCTGGCAGTCCTCGGGGCACGCCCACTTCTCACCAGGATCACACGCGCCGTCCCCGCAGATGGGCTCGCAGGGACCTGGGATCCCTACGCACTGCCCGGCGTTGCAGTGATCTTCCGTCGTACACGCGTCGCCGTCGTCGCAAGCGGCCTCATCGTCGAACTGGTATACGCAGCCGTACTCGCTCGAGCAGAGATCGCGCGTGCATGGGTTGCCGTCATCACACTCCATGACCGCGTCCGGCTCGGCCACGCAAACCCCCGCTTGGCAGGTGCTCAGGGTGGAGCACGCGTCGCCGTCGTCGCAGGTCGTTCCATCGGGGAGGGACACGGGTACGCAGCGCCCCAGGGCCGTGTCGCACACGGCGATCTCGCATGCCGTCAGTCCGTCCAGCGCTCCAGCGCAGTCGTCCATGGTCGCGCAGGCCACGCCCGCGGCGCCGTCCGCGCTCAGCCCATCGCCGACGCCATCACCCGCGCCATCCAGCGCCACCCCGCTCCCGGCGTCCAGGGCTCCAATGGCCCCCACCGCGCCCTGGACGTCGCTCCCCTGGCAGCCAGCCGCGACGACCCCGCTCCCCACTGCGACAACCCAAGCCGCGCTCCCGATGAACCGCCACGTCATCGCGTCACCTCCATGGCCTCTGTGTCTCACGGGCGACGCGAGCCGCCCGGCGCGGCCAGGACGCAGGCGCACTGCCCGGTCCCTCGACCCGCGAGGCGGCACCTTACCACCGCGCCACCCCCCAACTCCAACCCGGATCGGTCGCGTCCCGAGCTTCGAACGCGACGCCCGTGCCGCCCGGCGGGCCCCCGGGCAGAGGGCCTGCCGCGTGCTTCCAGGCACCTACAGCAGCTCCAGCCTCTCCAGCGCCTGCCGCATGCGCCCCAGCCGGAAGGGCTTCTGGAGGCAAGCGTCGACCGCGCCGGTGCGCACGAGCTCGGCGAGATCCTCGCGACTCGATCCGCTGGACACGACGAGCCGCAACGAGGGCGCCAGCCGTCGCAGCGCCGCCAAGGTGTCCAGACCACTGAGCCCCGGCATGTGGAGGTCCACGACGGCGGCCCGAAAACGCGATGGGCTCGCCTCCACCAAGGCCGCGGCCTCGTCTCCGGAGCCCACGGCCACGACGCGTAGGCCCAGCCGCTCCACGAGCCGCGAAGCGACGTCCAGGACCGTCGCCTCGTCATCCACAAGCAGCACGAGCGGCGGATCGGGGCTCACCTGGTCGTCTCCCGCGTTGGCCGGATACGCGGCGTCCGCGGCGCTGCCCCCCCCCTCGGTCGTGCTCTCGACCGCGCCCTCGCCCTCGGCGCCCGCACCGCCCCACAAAGGCGCGGGCGTTCCATCCGCCGTCCCGTCGAGCTCGGGCAGCAGGACTTGAAAGCGCGTGCCTCGACGACGCCCGCTGTCCACGATGATGGCGCCCCCGTGAGCGCGGACGATCCCGAGCACGGCAGCGAGCCCCAAGCCCCGCCCAGTGGACTTCGTCGTGAAGAAGGGATCGAAGATCCGGCGCATGGCCTCGGGCGTGATCCCAGGCCCCGTGTCCTGGACCTCGAAGAAGGCGTAGCGTCCCGGGGAGAGCCCATCGTCGAGGTAGGCATGAGAGAGAAGCTCGGCATCTGCATCCACGGCGCCTGTGCGGATGGTCACCGTCCCCGGCCCGTCGCCCAGCGCGTCGGCGGCGTTGGTCACGAGGTTCATGACCACCTGCCGGAGCTGGGTGGCGTCTCCCAGCACCCTGGGCGTGGACGCCGAGAGGTCGAACTTGCGCGTGACCCCCTTGGGGACCGCGGCGCCCAACAGGCGCCCGATCTCCCCCACGAGCGCCACGAGATCGATGGGCTCCACGACGCGCTCACCACGCCCCGAGTAGGCGAGCATCTGGCGGGCGAGGTCCGCAGCCCGCTCGGCGCCGACCGAGATGTCCTTGAGCAGCGGCTGGAGGGGCGAATCCTCGGGGATGTCCAGTGACAAGAGCTCGGCGTTCCCCAGGATGCCCATGAGGAGGTTGTTGAAGTCGTGGGCCACCCCGCCGGCCAGCATGGCGAGGCTCTCCATCTTCTGGGCGTGCTGCACGCGGGCGTCCAACTCGCGCCGCGCCCGCTCCGCCCGGAGGCGCTCGGTGACGTCCACGAAGATGACCTGGGACGCCGGCTGCCCCTGGAAGCGAGCCGGTGCGCTGGTGACCTCCACCGGGAGGGTGGTGCCGTCCGGGCGCAACAGCCGCTCCAGGATGGGGGGTTGCACCTCCCCGGTCTCGTAGGAGCGACGAATACGCTGAAGCGCCCGCGGCCGGTCGTCCGGGTGGAGAAAGTCGGCGACGTTCGCGCCGATGGCTTCGGAGGCATCTACCTGGGCCATGCGAGTGGCCGCCTCGTTGCAGAACAACACCCGCCCACCCGTGTGGATCAAGATCCCGAAGGGCGCGTTCTCCACGACCCCGCGGTAGCGGCCCTCGCTCTCGCGCAGCGCCTGCTCCGCCCGAAACCGCCGCGTGACGTCGATCGCCAGGACGACGACGCGGTCGGCGGCGATGGTCCCCGACCGGAACAACATCCGCCGCACCGCACCCGACCGCGCGGTGACGTTGAAGACGGCCTCCCGGCGGTCCTCGGGGTTGAGGTCCTGGGTCCACTGCGCCAGCACCTCAGCGCGGTAGGCCTCGTCCGGGAAGGCCCGACGCGCCCACGCCCCGAAGGTGGGCATGTCCTCGATCGCGTACCCGGTGAGGCGCGTGAACTCGGGGTTCACGTGCAACACGCGCAACTCTTCCGCCACGGACAGGACGAAGGCCCCCACGGGCGTGCAGTCCAGGGCCTGAAAGAAGGCGTCCTGTCCCCCGCGGACCGCGCGCTCCAGCGCGGCCACGCGCTCTCGCAGGGCGCGGATCTCGCGCTGGGCGTCGCCCTCGGCCGTCCCCGATGGGGGCTCGTGGCCGGGACGCGCCACGTCACCGCCTCGGCGGGCGGGGACGGACGCGCTCGCTGGAGGGGCGCCGGTGGAAGACGCCCCCTGTTGGGAGGAGAGCTCGGGCATGTGGTCTGTCCTGGATAGACCGAGCTTAGCAGACCCGATCCCGGGACGCACGTGCGCGCGGTGCCCCGTGACGCTTTCGCCGTGACGCCCTGTCGCCCCCGGCCCCGTCCGCCGGCCCAGGAGGCTGCGATCCCACGACTATTGGCAGTCGAACCCCACGAACGAGCGCATTCCCTCGCCGCGGGCGCCGAGCGAACCTTCACGCTGGGGTGAAGTCCAGGCACCACCAGGGACCGGGGTGGCCCCCAACCCGGCCGCGGAGAGGCTCCACACCTGCCCATCTCGCTCCCGCGCGTCCAGCATGCGCGCCGACTCTTGGGTGGGCGAGGAGGGGTGGACGATGAGCCCCGCGGGCTTCACGCCGCCCTCCGAAGACCGGAACAGCGCCAGCGCCGACCGCACCGAGCTCCAGCCCCCCTCCTCCTCTATCCGGGTGGTCACCGGTACGCCGATGAGCCCCACCGAGTCCAGAGGCCAAAGGGACTGCTGAGCCCAGATGATGTCGGTCCAGTCCTGCGCTTCGCCGCCCTTGGGTTCCACGGCCACCCCCGTGACGACGGGCGTCGCTTCGGCGCTCCAGGTCCCCAGGTCTCCGGCGTCCCCGAGCGAGCCCAGCTCGAAGGAGGCCCACGAGAGCCGCGCGCCGTCTTCCCCGCAGCGACGCAACGCCACGAGTCGCCCGTCACGCTGGGGCAGCAACCCCACCCACGCGCAGCCACTCCCCGCCCCCAACCAACCCACCTCCCCGCCCGGGTCGGCCAAGCTCACGACGGCGACCGCCTCGCGAGGATCAGAGGGCTGGACATACGCGCGCGCTCCGTCGGTGTGGACCACGGCCGCGCCCCCGTGGGCGCCCTCGGCGACCCAGGTCCCCCAGACCGCGAGCGACGAGGGCGTCCACCGTGCTTCCGCGCGCCCCGCGCTCAGCACCGTGAGCCGCGCGCCCCCCCCCGCGAGCGCCGTGGCGACCAGCAGCCGGCCCCCCTCCACGGGGGCCAGGGCCCGCTCTCCCAAGGGCGCCCCCGCCACGAGGGCCACCGCCTGCAGGCGCCAGGACTCGCTCTCCGCGGCGGTCGCCGCGCCCACGCCCACCCGCGCCACGAGCGTCTCGTCCCCACCCGCGGCGTCCTCGCCGTCGGAGGGGGCCTCGGCGCCATCCAGCAGCTCCGCGGCCGCCCCCAAGAACACGCCGTCCACGCCCCACACCGCGTGGTGCCAGTCCCCCACGAGAGCCCCCTGCACGCGAGCCTCCCGCGACCCGCCGGTCGGCGCGGCCGACACCGTGACCACGTAGGTGACCGCGGCCCCCACGCTCAGCGCGCCACGCGGAGCCCCGTCGCTCGACGCGGAACCCGCGGGCCCCGCCTCGCTCCCCGCGAGCCCCGCCGGATAGTACAAGGCAGCACAGCTCGTCGCGGGGCGCACGCTCGTTGGGTCCAGCGCACCAGACCAGAGAACTCCGCGCCGCTGGGGCATGAGGGAGCCGAAAGGCGCCGCGTCCACCGCGGCGTCGTTGCGCGCGTCCAGCGCGTCGAAGGCCGCGAGGACCTCGGCCTCCGTGGCATCGGGAGACAACCCCTCCGGGGTCGCCGCGGTCCCCGGGACCCGCCAGGGCGCGCTCACGACGAGCGAGGCTCCCCCACCGTCGGCGCGCGCCGCGTAGGCGTGGCCATCCAGGGCCTCCTCGTACACGACGCGCGGCGCGGAGAGGTCCGCCGCGTCCACCCGCGTGAGCACGACCACCTCGGGAGGCGCGCTCGCCCCTGGAGCGGGGCCCCCCTCCACGACCTCGGACACGACCGACGACAACACGAGCGCCCACGGCCCACTGGCCACGACCCCCCACGCGTCACCCGTGATGGGCACGAAGGCGGCGTCCACCGTGAGGTCCTCCTCCCCGACCGGACGGGGCACGATGTGGAGCCCGTGGGGGGTCACGGCGTACACCCGGTCGGCGACGACGGCGATACGCCCCACGCGGGCGCTCAGCTCGCTGGGGGCGCGGGGCGTGGTGGTGGCGGCCACGCCGCCCGTGGGCGTGAGAGGCGACTGCGCGCGCGCCGGCGGAGACGCCCCGGGGAGCAGGCGCCCCTCGAGCACGGCCTGGCGGAGTCGTGCGGTCTCCAACCGCAAGGACGCCTTGGCCTGAGCCCGCACGGCGGCCTCCGCCTCCTCGCAGGAGGACGCCGCCACGAGCGCCGGGCCCCCGCCGTCCGCGCCCATCACCGCGGACAGCGAGGCGCTCGCGGCGCTGTCGGCGCACGCGGCCCCGCCGAGCGCCAGCGCCCAGGTCAAGGCGAGCGCGAACGGAGCGGAGAGCAGCGCGCGGAGCGGGCGAGAGGCGGGGCGTTCGGGGCGAGGTCGGTCCATCGCCGGACGGTCAAAGCAACGGCCGTGCCACGGAAGACAACCTCCATGATCTCCGAGAGTCGCGCTCTCCCTCCGGGGCGAACCCGGGTGCCCTGCGCGGCGCGCGCGCCCCGCTGGATGTGGAGAATCTCTACACATCGCGCGAACTCGCGGCGCCTGATGAGGCGCAGCGCCGAGAGGCTACGCGGGGTCCTCTCCAGGACCGTCCCCCCGCCGCGCAGGCGGCCCGCCCACGTGCGGCGCCTCCGGCCCGCTCTCTTGGGATGTGCCCTCTCCGGGTGCTGGCGGGAGTGACGGGCTCGGGGACGCTCCCTCCGGGCCTCCGCCCGCCTGGCTGGTCCCCTTCGCAGCCGGCTCCGCGGTGGGCTCGGCGGTTGGCTCGGCAGCCGACGCGGCGGTCCCTTCTGCGGCCGACTCCGCGAGAGGCTCCACGAGGCGCAGGTGGCGCCGCTCGCCGGTCTTGCGATCCACGACCACGGCCTCCGACGCCGAGGGAGAGCCCACCTCGATGGACACGTTCGGGCTCGGCGCGACGGTCTGGTAGAACACGAGCCGCTGCATCGCTCCCCACTGCGCTCGCTGGATCGCCTCCGCCAAGGCCCTCCCCACGGGCTCGCCGCGCGCGCTGAACAGCGCCTCGCGAACGGCGGCGTCCACCCGCGCGCGGTCCTCGGGCGCGAGGGCGAAGTCGGGGCGCGCGAGCGCGGCCGCGAGGCGCTCCTGCATGGCCTTGCGCCGGCGCAGGTTCCGCCCGCCGAGGGCCTGGACGATGCGCTCGCGAGCCTGCCCCTCCAAAGTCTCTACGAAGGCGAGCCCGAGCGCCTTGAACACGGCCCCGAAGAGCTCCCCGAATCCACCCGCCATGTGCACACGCTCCCTTCGCTCCGAGCCCGCGCCGACGACGGACCGGCCCGCTGCCTCCAGCGTCTATCGCGCCAACCCCCTGGATCGCGTGGATCGCGCAGGTCGTATGCTAAGCTCCGGTCGCCCGTGGGGCAATCGCGCCCCCGATGTCCTGACGCGGTGTCCTGACCAGGAGGCGCCCGTGCGGCCCGCCCCGGCCCCCACCCAGGAGCTCCCCGCCCCGCCGCGCGCGGCCTGGGTGCGGCTTCGGGCCTCGCTCGCAGGCGACGAGCGCCGGGGACCGAGCGACTCGGGCGCCCCGAGCGCGCGCGCGGTCGCGCACGCGGCGGTGCTGGGAGGCGTCGTGGAGCTCACCGCCACGCGCGCCCCGTGGCTCGCGCCCGCGCTCGCCCCCTTCCGCGAGGCCTTGGCGCGGTGGGACATGGGGCTCCAGCTCGCCACGGGGGAGGTCGCCCGGGCGCTGGCGGCGGTGGGGATCCCAGCCGCCCTCCTCAAAGGGGGCGCGTCCGCCTGGCTCCTCTACGAGCGCCCGAACCAGCGGGAGCGCCGGGACGTGGACGTCCTCGTCTCTCCCGCACACTTCCACCGCGCCGTGGAGGCGTTGGCCGCCCTCCCCGCGTGGCGCCCGGTGCCGGGCCGGGCGTGGTGGGCTCGCGCCGGGGTGGGCCACGAGTGGGCCGCCTCGCGAGCCCTGGGCGCGGCGACCATCGAATGTGACCTGCACCGGCGCCTGGCCCTGCCCCGCCACCTGAACATCGACCACGCCGCGATCTTGGGGCGCGCGCGGCGGCCTCCGGGCGCCCCCATGGCCCTGGTGTCGCTGGAGGACCTGGCGCTGCACACGGCGCTCCACGCGGCGGGCAACGGGCTGCGGGTCCCGCTGCGCACCTGGTGGGACCTCCGGGCTGCGCTGTCCTCTCCGACGCTGAACGTCCCCGCCCTGGTCCGCCGGGCCCGGCGCTGGGGTGTGGGGACGGCGCTGTGGGTGGGCGCGGTGGTGGTGGAGCGCTGGTTTGGGGTCGCGCGGCGGCCCATTCTCGAGGCCCTGGCGCCCCCGCCGAGCGCCCGCCGGCTGCTGGACGCGCTGCTCCGGGGCCAGGGGGCGACGCCGCTCACGTGGGACGGCCCAGTTTCCCGCCGACTCGTCAAGGCGCTGGCTCTGGGAGACGGCCGGGCCCGGGGAGGGGCCGCCCTGGCCGCGGAGTACGCGCGCCTCGCGTGGGCAGGGGCTGCCCACCCTGGAGGTTGCTCCTAACCTCGCGTTGTGTATCGTCCCTGGGTTCTTGCCTCCCTGTCCGAGGGGTCGAGGGAGACGCCGCCCGAGGAGGTCCGCCATGCGCCGCGCGCTCACCACTTTCGCCGCCCTAACCCTGCTGACGCCTGCGCTCGCGAGCTGCGGAGACGGCTTCGGCGGGTTCCTCATCTCCGACGCCAAGGAGGTGGAGATCGGCCAGGGCGTCGCCCAGGAGGTGGAGAAGCAGTACAAGATCCTCACCGACGACGACCCGGTCTCCGTCTGGGCGCGGCAGCTCGTGGCGCCCCTGTCCGACGGCTCCAAGGAGTTCCGCGACCCAGAGAACTTCGGAGGCTACAAGGTCCACGTCATCTACGACGACGAGCTGGTCAACGCCTTCGCCGCCCCCGGCGGGTTCACCTACATCTCCACGGGCCTCATCCTCCAGGCCAGCTCCTGCGCGGAGATCGGCGGCGTCATGGGCCACGAGCTGTCCCACGTCATCCTCCGCCACAGCGTGAAGCAGATCGAGGATCAGTTCGCCGTGAGCGAGATCGCGGACTTCTTCCTGGGTGACAGCCTGGCCGGCGACGCGGCGACGACGATCTACGCCTTCCTGAGCAACACCCAGTTCAGCCAGGAGCACGAGGCCGAGGCCGACGAGTACGGGCTCCAGGTCGCCCACAACGCCGGCTACAACCCCTACGGGCTGGCGGACTTCTTCCAGCGCCTGTTGGATCTCGAGAAGGCGAGCGGGGGCGTGCAGATCCCGACGTTCCTGTCCTCCCACCCGGCCACGGAGGATCGGGTGGCGGCGGTGAAGGCCAAGATCGCCGAGCTCTACGGAGACGCGGTGAAGCCTGGAGTCACGCCGTCTTACGAGTGCGTGGGGACCACGGAGACCCTGGCCGCCATCCGGGACCGCATCACGGCCGGGAACCTCGCCGTGCGCGAGGGCACGGGCACGGAGCCCGCCCCCGCCCAGTGATCCCGAGACCTCGCAGGGTGCCCGCCCAGCCCCGGCTGGGCGCGCGGCCCGAGAGCCCCCGGTGACGCCCGGCCTGCGGCCCGCCGTTGCCGGGGGCACGGGTTTTCGGTAGGAGGGCGGGCGTCACCATGACGAACCGCCTCTCCATCGACCGGGCCCCGAGCCCACCGTCTCGGCGCGCCTGGTTCGAGACACCGCGCCCTCGGCGGCGACGGCGGCGAGGTGCGCGCTCCGTGGCGCTCGCGCCCGCCGTCGTCGCGGCCCTCGCCCTGGCGAGCTGCGGCGACAGCGACGAACGCGCCCCGGCGGCCGCGGTGGACACGATGCCGGCGAGTGACGCCCCCCGCGCGGCCGGACGCCCGCCCTCGACCCCGACCTGCACGGCGACCGTGGGCGCGGACGGGGAGGTCACCGTGGGCGGCTCGAGCGTGGGCCTGAAGGTCCCGAACAAGGACGCCCTCACGACCTTCGCGGCTGGGCCCGGGAGGATCCTGCTCGCCCGTCGCGCCACGTCCCCAGGCCCCCCTGCGGTCACCGAGGGCAAGCTCTACGAGGCCCACTGCGCCGGGTTCCCTCCGCCCCGTGTGCTCATGGAGCGCCCGGGCGCCGACTTCGGGGCCGCCGTGGAGTCCCCCGATGGCCGCGCCCTCTACTTCACCGACGCCCAGGGGGCCTGGGCGCTGGACCTCGACGGAGATCCGACGACGCCCACGCGCCTCACGACCCCACCCGAGCTCGATGTGGGCTGCTGGCTGGCGGGCGACGAGGCCGCCCTCGCGGCCCGGCGAGACGTGGTGCGGGCCGTAGACCCTGAGACGGGCGCGCTGCTGGTCGAGCGTGGCGCGCCCTGCGGATACGGGGGCGCCTGGGTGTCCACGCCCGTGTGGCTCTTGGACCCCAGCCAAGGCACCGAGAGCCCCCGCGCGCCGGTACACCAAGCCTCCACGGTCGTGGCGGACGCAGCGGGGCGCTTGTGGGTGGGGGACGCCGGGCGATGCGACGAACCCGGCCCCCGAGACGCCCAGACCCCGGGGACCATCTTCCGATCCGACGACGCCGGGACCACCTGGCGGCCCGTCCGCGTAGTGGCGTCCGACGCGGCCATGTCCACCGCCGCGGCGGTCATCCGAGCGGACGCCAAGCGCAGGGGCTACCTGGTGGTGCTCTCGGCGCGGTGCACATCCCCCGCGGGCGCCTACGGCGGGCAGATCTACGCGACCCGCGATGGGGGCGCCACGTGGCAGCACCTCACGCTCCCTCCCGAGGCCGGACTCCCCAGCGAGGAGGGGCCGTCGTTCACGGACGTAGCCCGGGTGGCGGGATCGGTGGATCGCCTCCACGTCTGGGGCGCGGGCGGGCAGGTCTGGCGCACGAACAGCTCGGGCTTGCGCTGGAAGCGCGGAGACCCTGGGGTCCCCCCGCCCCCCCCGCACGACACGACCAAGCTCGGAGGGGCCGTCTTCCAGGCGACGCCCCGTGGCCTCGTGCGCATAGCCGCCGACGGCAAGGAGACGGTCGTCTTCCCCGCCGGTCCCGTGGCGCCGCCTCTCCCACGAGGCGCCGGCGTGACCGCGGGAGGGGCGAGCGGCCCCCAAGGGGTTACAGGGGAGAAGGCGACCGACGGCGACGCTCACGGCGCGCCGGACAGCGGTCGGCGATCGCCGTGACCAGCAAACCGGAAGCGGGGTGGGCCAGGCGAACCTTGCTAGGACGACGGCTTTCCCGTTCAATGGGGCTAGCTCGCGTGGAGCCTGGGAGGGACGCTTGGCTCAGATGACGGAGACCATCGATCAGGTCGTGGGGGCCGTCTTCGAGGGTCGCTACACGATCGAGCGTGTGCTCAGCGCCTCGGGGACCGGGACCCTGTTCAAGGCCACGCAGATCGCCGTCCAGCGCCCCGTGGCGATCCGAATCGTCAACCCGCGCAAGGTGGGCGACCCGGCTGAGGTCGCGCGGTTCAAGGGCGAGGCCCAGCAGATCGCGGGCCTCATGCACCCCAACATCCTGAGCCTCATCGACTTCGGTCAGGACAGCCAAGGCCGCCTGTACGTCGTCCGGGAGTACCTGGAGGGCGAGCGCCTCCACGACCTCATCCGACGCGAGGCCCCGCTGAGGCCCGCGCGGGTGGCGCACATCGCCCTACAGATCCTCGACGCCCTGGCGATGGCCCACAGCCAGGGCGTCGTGCACCGCGACCTCAACCCCTGGAACGTCTTCGTCACGCAGATCGGCCAGAGCCGCGACTACATCAAGCTCCTGGAGTTCCGCATCGCGCCGGGCGGCGAGGCCGGGGCGCTGTCGCCCAGCGCCGTGGACCTCCCGCTGTACCGCTCCCCCGAGGAGCTGGCGGGGCAGGCCGCGACGCCCCAGAGCGATCTCTACGCTTTCGGGGTGCTCCTCTACGAGATGGTGACTGGCTATCGGCCCTTCCAGATGGGCGACCCCACGGAGCTCGCGCGCGCCCACGCCCAGCTCCCGCCCCCCGCTCCCGAGGTAGACGGCCAGGCTGTGAGCGGCCCCCTGGTGGAGCTCGCCCTGTGGTGCCTCCAGAAGCTCCCCTCTCAGCGCCCACGCGACGCTGCGGAGGCCGTGTCGGTGCTGGACGTGGACGGCCCGCTCCTGCGGCGGCACGGCCGAGGGGCCCCCGGCCCCAAGC
>CAYZID010000061.1:0-23826 GCA_964478315.1 uncultured Myxococcales bacterium
GCTACCTCACACAGGTCCTCACCGGCCCTCGACCCTAGAACTCGATTGCCCTGGATCCCCCTCCCCTCCCGTCGCGGACCGCGGCGCATCCGAGCGCCGCCCCTCGCCCAATCGTTGTCTCGTCCAAACCTTCACAGCCGCGCACCGGGTGTGGTTCGTTGACCACGGCTCGTCCCATGCCAGTCGCGGAGGCGACTGGCCGTCCCTCGGGCTCGCTCACCCCGTGATCGCCCCCCTCCCAGCGAGCCCCCCCGGCAGGCAGGAGCGTCCCCATGTCCCTTACACGTCAACGGATCCCAGCCCACCTCCGGCAGTTCGTCGTGGAGCAGGACTACGCCGCCTACGACGCCATCGACCAAGCCGTGTGGCGCTTCGTGTTGCTCCAGACCTACGACCACCTCAAGGATGTAGCCCACCCGGCCTACGCTCGTGGGCTGGCTGAGACGGGCATCGCCATCGACCACATCCCGCGGATCGAGGAGATGGACGAGAAGCTCGCGGCCTACGGCTGGGGGGCCGTGGCCGTGGACGGGTTCATCCCGCCACGCGCCTTCCAAGAGTTCCAGGCCCTGGGGATCATGACCATCGCGGCGTCGATCCGCCAGCGTCAGCACACCGCCTACACGCCGGCACCGGACATCATCCACGAGTCGGCCGGACACGCTCCCATCGTCCCAGACCCCACCTATCGCGCCTTCCTGCAACGCTTCGGGGAGGTGGGCCGACGCGCCTTCGCCTCGCCCGAAGACCGCGCCGTCTACGAGGCGATCCGGGCGCTCTCCGACATCAAGGAGGAGCGGGGCGCGACGCCAGAGGCCATCGCAGCGGCCCAGGAGACCCTGGCGCGTGTGACGGAGGGCCTGGGCGAAGCCTCCGAGGCGGCCCGGCTGGCCCGCCTCCACTGGTGGACCGTGGAGTACGGCCTCGTGGCCACGCCGCGGGCCGTCGGACGTCGGGGCTGGGACGTCCACGACTACAAGCTCTACGGCGCGGGCCTCTTGTCGTCTCTGGGAGAGTCCCGCTCGTGCGTGGACGACGAGCGCGTGCGGAAGCTCCCCCTGTCCCTCCAGGCGACGGAGCAGCCCTACGACATCACCCGCCCCCAGCCGCAGCTCTACGTGGCGCGGGACTTCGCCCACCTGGACGAGGTGCTGGACGCCTTCGCCGAGACGCTGGCGCAGCGGGTAGGGGGACTCGACGCCCTGCGGACCATGGAGCGGGCCGGCGAGGTGGGCACCGCAGAGCTCACCGAGGGCCTCCAGGTAACGGGCGTCCTCACAGCCGTGGAGACGTTCCACCTCGATGGCGAGGAGGTTCCCGCCTATCTGCGCTTCCAGGGGCCGTGCGCGCTGTCGCTCGCCGACCGCCAGCTCCCGGGGCACGGGCGAGCGCGTCATCCCCAAGGGTTCGGGTTGCCGCTGGGGCGCCTCGACGATGGCGTCGGGCCCTGGACGCTACCCCCCGCGGAGCTCCGCGAGCGCACGGCCCAGGACGGTACGCTGACGCTCCGCTACGCAACGGGCGTCGTGGTCCATGGGCGCCCCGTGGGAGAGCTGCGCGATGACGCGGGGCGGCTCCTCGTGCTCACACTGGAGGGCTGCTCCGTGCGCCGCGGCGACGAGGTCCTGTTCGACCCCGCCTGGGGCCCCTACGATCTCGCCATGGGCGACCGCGTGGCCCGGTGCTTCGCCGGGGCGGCCGACCCCGCCTACTACCCGCCCAGCACCTTCCCCGGCCGCACGGTACCCCGCCCCAAGGCGCCTGTGGCCGGGGGCGTTCAGGGCGGCGGCGACGCCTCGGGGGACGCGGAGCTGCTCCCCTTGTACGAGCGGTACGAGCTGGTCACGGCGCAGCTCCGAGGCGCTGACGCCCTCCCCTGGCGCGACGCCCTGGAGGAGCTGGAGGCCATCGCCCACGCCGTGCGCTCGCGGCCCGACGCCTGGCTCCTGCGGTGGAACCTGCTGGAAGGGCTGGGGCGCGTGCGGCAGGGCGTGCCCGCCGCCGAGCGCGCCCGCTTGGATCACCTCGTGGCGGCCCTCGTGGGCGAGCTGACCGCCTACGAGCGCACGGACTACGACCGCCTCCCCATCACGACTGGGCTGCGCCACCTGGGCCTGGCGTAGCGGCAGAGGGCGGGCGGTGAGGGCCCACCCGCTCGATCCGAGTCGTCCACCATGCCCTCAGAAGGTGTCATCGTACTCGAGCTGGACGGTCACGCGGCGCCCCAGTTGCCAGGGGCGCACCCGCACGCGCGCGGTCTCGTAGTGGTAGCGGCGCAGCACGAGAGAGGGCGGGGATGTGCCCTTGGCCCAGCTCACCCGCAGCGGAGTCTTACCGATGACCTTGCCGTCTCGCACGACCTTGGCGCCCCCGGGGCGCGAGCGGAGCTCGATGAAGACCTCCTCGGGGGCGGCCACCGCGGCCACCGCGGCAACCGCGGCGGCCTTGGGGGGCTTGGGCTCATCGCGCACGGCCGAGGGGGGCGCATGGGGGACCGCCGCGGCAGGCTTCGCCGCTGTGGGTGGCGGCGCGGCCGGTTTGGGCGGGATCGGCGCGGGGATGGGCACCGGGGCCGTGTTCGGGCCCCGGATCCGAGACAGGGGCTCGCCTTGGCCCTGGCGCACGACCGCGCGAGGCGCGCGCGACGCAGAGCGCACCGCCCATGCGGACGCCCCAGCCGCCAACAGGACCAGGGCGGCCAACAGGGCGAGCCACGCCCGATGGCTGCCACCGCGGTGCAAGGGCGGCAGGATGTCGTCGAACTCGTCCTCCCCGGCCGCCTCCACGCCGAGGTCCGAGGGCCCGCGCTGGAGGTGCGAGGGGACCCGAGGCGCGTCCACCGTCTCGGCGAGCTGCATGCGCTCGATGGTGCGACGGCCAGGGCGGGCCGCCTCGAAGCCTACACCTGGGGTCAGCGCCGGGCTCGCCATGAGGCTGTCATCGCCCCCACGAGGTCGATTGGCGACGGCGAGCTGCCAGCCGTCCAGCAGCGGCGCGGCCTCCAAGTCCAGCAGCTCGCGAAGCGCCCCCTCGGCCCCCGGCGGGCGCCGCGAGGGGAGCTTCTCCAGGCACCGGAGGATGAAGTCCACGAGCGGCCCCTGGAGCGGCGCCCCGTCCAGCGACGGGAGCGGGACCTCGTCCTGGACGTGGCGCACGGCCAACTCGATGGGGGTGTCTCCCTGGAACGGCTGATGTCCGCAGAGCATCTCATACATGAGCGCCCCCACGGCGTAGATGTCCGTCTGCTCGGTGGACGCCGTGCCCTGCACCTGCTCCGGCGCCATATAGCCCGGAGAGCCCAAGATGAGCCCCGACCCGGTGAGCTCCTGCTTGCCCGCCTGCCGCGTGACCTTGGCGATGCCGAAGTCCAGGATCTTCACGAAGTCCGTCTGGAGCCCCACCTCGGTGAGGAAGATGTTGTCCGGCTTGAGATCCCGGTGGACGATCCCATTCGCGTGGGCCTCGGCGAGCGCGTCGAAGATCTGCTTGGCGATGTGGATCGTGCGATCCGCGTCCAGGGGCGCCTCGGTGTCGATGACCTCGGCCAGCGACCGCCCCACGAGCAGCTCCATGACCAGGAACAAGTGCCCGTCCTCGGTCTGGCCGTAGTCGAACAGCCGGATCGTGTTCGGGTGGCGCAGCCCAGCGATGGCCCGCGCCTCCTGCTGAAACCGAGCGACGCTCTTGAGGTCGGCGGCCAGCTCGCGGTTCATGATCTTGAGCGCCACCGGACGCCCCACGGCGATCTGCGTGGCCCGATAGACCGTGCTCATCCCGCCGATGTCGATCCGCGAATCGATCCGGTAACGCCCCTGGAAGACGGTCCCCACGTAGGGATCCTGGTCGGGATCCATGTAGAGCGCCGCCTCGACGGTTTGATAGCCGTCGTCGGGGCAGACCTCCTCCAAGGTGGGTGTCTCGCAGTGCGGACAGATGCGCATGCCGTTGGCTCCAGAGGTCTCGGCGCCCACCCGCCACGCCCACGGGGCGGGACCACCAGCGACCGTGGGCGCATCTTACCCAAGAATGCCTGGTGGACCCAAAGCGTCGTGTCCAGCCCAGGTCCGCCGCCTTGTGTCCAGCCCAGGTCCGCGGCCTTCTCTGCGGACCGAAGCGTCTGAGCCCTCGCGGCCTCGTCTCAGCCCAACGCGGGTCAACCCAGGAGGCTAAAGACCCAGGCCCCACCCACCCAGGCGCCCATGGCCGACCCCACGTTCGCCAGCACGGCGACCAGCATCACGCGCGTGAAGGGGTTCCGATAGAACCCGCGGATGGACTGGACGTCGCTGTGGATTCGCTCGGCGTCGGCCACCGTGGGCCGCCGCAGCCACGCCTCGACGAGCCCCACGACCATCCCCGCCCCCAACAGCGGGTTGAGCGACGTGATGGGCGACGCGACGAAGCCCGTGAGGATGCTCAGCGGTTTGCCCAGCGCCACGGCCGTCAGCAACGCGCAGAAGATGGCGTTGGGGAGAATCCAAGCGGCGAGCATGTCGGTGAGCGAGCCGTCGCTGTCCTGCCCCGAGCCCCAAGCGAAGGCTGCCAAGATGAGCCCCGGCAGGAGCCACTTGAGGGCGCTCGTCCAGCGGGACTTGGGCGGTACCACCTCCAGCGCAGCCCGGTCCACGGGCTTGCCGAACCAGCGGACCATCCCCGCCACGTGCCCGGCGCCCACCACGGCCACGATGCGTTCGCCCGGCGCCTCCTCGATGCGGCTCATGAGATACTGGTCCCGCTCATCGATGAGGGGCACCTTGACCGCCGGCATGACCTTGGCCAACTCGTCCATCATCTCCGAGAGCTGGTCGCTCTCCTTGAGCCGCTCGATCGCCTGGGCGTCGACCTCGTCGTTCCCCCCCTCGAAGAGCGACGCCCCGATGGCCCCCAGGAGCTTCACCTTGTCCCAGAAGGACAGGCTCCTCCAGGTGCGACGCAGGGTCACGTGCACGTCTCGGTCCACGAGCTCTAGCTTGGCCCCCTGGGCCTCGGCCGCCTCGGCCCCCGCGAGGAGCTCAGCGCCTGGTCGCACACCCAGCCGGTCTCCCAGTCGGCGTTGGTAGGCGCTGACCGCCAGGTTGGCGAGCAGAAACAAGGTCTTGCCCTCGCGGATGACCCGAAAGATGTCCAGCTTCTTCCAGCGTGCGTCGTCCGTGAGGGCCTCGTAACGGGCCGGGCACAGCTCGATGCACACGGTGTCCGGCTGCACGCGCTCGATGACGCGTCGCACCTCGTCGACGCTCTCCTCCGACACGTGCGCCGTGCCCACGATGTAGAACGTCCGCGCCCCCGAGCGGAGCACGGTCACGTGCTCGAACTCCTCGACCTCTCGCGCTTTGATCACGTCCACCTCTCGCCGCGCCCCCGCCGGCCGGGCCGCGAGGCACCCCGCAGCGCAGCCCACCGGGCCAGGGCCGCCGGCCCTACCACGCCCGGGCACCGAGGTCGAGGTCGCCGCCCCGACCGCGGGATCTCGCCACGGCTATCGACGCCGCAGCACCACGAGGAGGAGCAGGAACGCGAGCCCCAACGCGGCGCCCGTGGGCGGAACGCCTCCGCCAGCGCAGCCCGCTGCGGCACCTTGGCCTGCAGCGGTCGGGTCCACCTCGACCGGCTCATCCGGGAGGGGCCCGAAGGCGCTCAAGGTCTCGGCGTCGTCCTCCGGAGCGCAGAGCTCCAGCCCGCCACCCAGGGGCACGCAGAGCCACCCCTCTGGAACGGTGTCCAGATCGTCGAGCGCCACGGTCATGGTCTCGGCGCCGTCCTCACCCGCCTCGTCCGCGCCGTCGTCCGTGGGCCGACAAGCCCCCCTGTCGCAGCCGCCCTCCACCGAGCCCCCGGGGCCGGCGGCGGGGTCGGCGGGCGCCTCGGGCGCAGCGGCGGGGGCCACGCTCGGCCCCCCCGCCACGGTCTTCACGACCGAGGCGTGCGCGGCCAGGCGCCCGTTGACCACGATGATGTCCGCGCGGGCGGTGGCGAGCCACCCAGCGCCGAGGACGACCACCGCCGCGGCAGCTACAGCGACCAAGCCAGCCCAGCGCGAAGCGCGCCGAGGGAGGACGAACGGGGAGTGGGTCAACATGGTGTTCATGCCTCTCGTTGGGGCGTGAGGGGATCGCTCGCGAGGAGCGCGAAGGCCGCCGCCCCGGGGCCCTCATGGCCTGGGCCTGGGACCGGGGCGGTCTTGAGAAACGAGGAGAACAGCCCGGCGATGCGCTCGGCCACCTCCGGATCGGTTCGCATGTCGGCCACCCACAGCTTGGCGTGGGCGGCCGTCTGGTCCTGGGCCCGCTCGGAGGCCGCGGCCCGGAGCACCGCGAGGAGGGGCGCCACGGGCACAGGCTGGGCCCCAAGCGGCTCGTCCTCGAGCGAGGCGACCACCTCGCCTGGGTCGGCCGCGGCCGTGAAAAACAGCGCGTAGCGGCGTCCGTGGGGCCCCGGCGCGGGCCGTGCAGCCTCGAACACGGCAGGCAGCAAGGTTGCGTCGGCCTCCGCGATGAGGGCCTCCATGGCGGCGGCGTCTCCCAGCCCACCCCGGACGCCCCCGTACAGCGGCTCCTCGCCGCCGAGTTCGAGCCTGCGGATGACGAGGTCCCGCAAGAACGAGGACATCCCCTCTCGCCGCTCGTGGATGACGGGTACCAAGCGGTAGCCCGCCTCATCCCGGGCGAGCAGCCCATGGTCCACCAAGAGCTCCAACCGCGTGCGGCACTCCTCGCCCCCGATCCCGGCCCGAGCGGCGGCGTCCTCCCACGACGTGGGACCGTCGCCCACGGCGAGGAGGAGCTCCCACTCGTCACGCAGGAGGTCGTAGAGGACCTCGTCGGCGACCGACCGCGGGGCGGTGGGGTGCGGGGAGGAGGGGGACGTCATGCGCCAGGATCTCGCTTGAAGACGCGGTTGTAGAAGGCCCACGCCACGCTCTTCGTGGGGCGCATGAAGCGCTCCTCACCGAAGAAGCGGCGGAACTCGGCCTGGGTGGAGGCGCCGGTCACGAGCCACAGGGCGGCGCGCTCGATGTCTTCGGCCTTGTCCAGGATGTTGCGGTAGCTCCGCGGGACACCGTCGATGGCCCCCACCACCTCCTCGATGATGGCCGCCTGGCGCTGCAAGAGGTCCACGGGGACACCGTGGATCTCCGCCAGGCGGGCCGCCAGCGAGCGGCGCGCCAGGTCGTCGAACCGGCCCGCGACGAGCTCGGCGTCCACGGCCCGGCGGCGCGCGGCGATGGAGCCATGGGCGCGCTCCAAGACGGGTTGGACCAGTTCGCTGGTGAGCTTTAGCGGAAGCGGACCGTCCGCGAGGGCCTCGTAGATGACGTCTCGGATGAGGTCGCGGAGCTGGCGCACGCTCGCGAGGGAGGTCTCCTGGACGACCGAGAAGATGTCCGCGCGAGCCTGGCGCGTGAACCCGCGGCAGTTCGCCCGCTGGGGGGCTGCCAGAGCCTCCACCGTCGAGGCGAAGAAGTGGTCGATGAGCTCCCAGACGTCGTCCTCTCGCTCGTGCAGGGCGCGCACGTGGATCTCGGTGCGGGCGTGCGCCCCGCGCGAGGCGCCCGGCTCCGTCGGCGTCAACACCAACGCGTCGCCTGCGACGGCCTCCAGCGTCCGCGTGAGGACCCTGCGATCCGCCGGGCCCAGGGCCTCGACCCCCTCCACCACGAGGGTGCCTTCGGCGGCCTGGCGGCTGGCGTCCCGCAAGGCCCGCTCGAGCCCCCCTTGGGACAGGTGGGACAGACCACAGTCGAACTCCACGAGCCGCCCCGGGCGGCCCAGGACCTCGGCGCCCACCGCGTGGGCCGCCTCCGCCAGGAGCGAGCGACCGCTCCCCCGGGGGCCCACGAGGGCCACCCCATCCGCGGCGCCGCGGAGGACCACCTTCGCCGTCAGATCGTGCCGAAGCCGCTCGCGCAGGCCCGAGCCCACCAATCCGACGCGGTCGAACGCGCGTCCAATCCCAGCGTCTACCTGCTCTTGAGAACCTGCCAACATGCCGCCGCCGCCTCCCGCGCGAGCTACATCCAGCGTGTAGCCCGCCCACATTAGGAGTCTAGGGGGGCTCAGGGCAAGTTCGGTGAGCCGAACCCTGAGCGCGGGCGGCGCTCGCCCCCCTCTCCACGTCCCCCGTGGGGCGATTCAGACCTTGGCCCGGGTGATGATGTACGCGGGCACCTCGCCCCGCGTGCCAGCGAGGACGGTCCGCGCCTCCGAGAAGTAGGCGTAGTCCTCGAGGAGCTCGCGCCCCTCCGCGTCCACCGACACGGCCCCTGGCGGCGTCGCGCGCACGAGCGCCGACACCAACGCGATGTCCTGGGGGTCGAGCCCGGTCTCGCGCTCGTCGTCGGAGTCCACGTCCACGGTGCGCGCCCGAAGGACCGCGGCCCGGGCGGCCAACCCTGGTAAGAGGTCCCGGTTGCGCCGGCAGAGGTCCCGCAGCCGGAACGCGTGGAGCACGGCCTCCCAGACGTCCGCCGCCCGCCGCGAGGGTCGGAACAGGCCGAAGATGATGCGCATCTCGTGCGGCTCGGGCTGGTGCACGAGCCCCCCGCTCTCCTCCACGAGGCCCCGCCAGCCAGCGAGGAGCGAGTCCACCTCAGGAGGCCACCCGGCCACACCGGACACCTCCCGGTCCCCCGCGTCGATCCCGATCTGGAGCACGGTCACGGAGAGATCCGCCGGGGCGTGGAAGAACTCTCCGGTGGGGCGGCGGAGCAGCCGGCTGGTGGCCGGGCGCAGCGCCGTGTGCTCCGCCCGCGCGGGCTGACGCCCCACGCCCCGAGGCCAGCGGTCCTTGGGGAGGATGCTCATGAGGCGCCCGAGCAACGCCCCCACGCTGGCCACGCGGCTAGAGCGCGACTTCGTGAGCATCTGGCGGACCAGCGAGTGAATCTCCGCGGGGACGGAGCGCCCGTGGAGGTAGTCCGAGAGCTTGGGCGGCCTCTCGTAGAGCTGGGCCCGGCAGACGTCGATGGGGTCGTCACCCGCGAAGGGGCGCACGCCCGTAAGCATCTCGAACAGCAACACGCCCAGGGCGTAGACGTCGCTGCGACCGTCTAGGGGGAGCCCACGGATCTGCTCGGGGCTCATGTAGGCCGGGGTGCCGCTCACCCCCGTGGAGCCCGGCGCGGGCTCGCGGAACTCGGAGTCGGCGCTCACATAGGCCACGCCGAAGTCCAGCAGACGGATGTCGGGTTCGCCCGCGTCCCCATCCGGGTGCTCATCCGCGTGGGGGATGAGCTGGATGTTCTCGGGCTTGATATCGCGGTGGACCACGCGGCGCCCATGGGCGTGTCCCAGGACATCGCTGAGCTCCACGAGGATCCGCAGCGCCTCTCGCCACTCCAGGCTCCCCTCGCGGTCCAGCCGGTCACGCAGCGACTCCCCCTTGAGGAGATCCATGACGATCACGTGGTGCCCCACCGCGGTGGGGCCGAAGGTGTGCACCCGCACGACGTTCCGGTGGTCCAGCAGGAGCGACACCCGCGCCTCGCGGTAGAAACGCTCGATCGCGTAGGGATGGGCGGCCAGGCGCGGGTCGAGGACCTTCACCGCCACGGGCTCACGCCCCTTGAGGGCGAGGGCCCGATACACCCGGCTCATCCCGCCGGAGGCCAAGGGCACCTCTAGCTGGTAGGTCTCGTCCACAACCGTCCCGAGCTCGGGATAGCTGGTGGGCATGGGTACCAGGGGCGCCCCGTCCTCGGGACACGAGGACAGGTTGCCGAAGTGCCGCCGGCACGTGGGGCAGAACCGTGTGTTCATGAGCCTCGCTGCGCGTCGTTGGGCGTGCGCCGCGCGCCGCGCTCCAGGCGCGGGCCGACGGCCATGAGAATCCCCCCAACCACGGTGAAAGACAAGAGCGCTGCGGTCCAAGCGCCCGAGAGCCCCTCCCCCGCATAGGCCGCCGCGGCCACCGCGAGCCCGTTGTGGAGGCCGTGGAGGAGGCTCGCGGGCAGGAGGCTTCGACCTCGGACGACCAGCGCCCCCAGGACGAGGCCTACCAAGAAGGTGCCGAGGGCTTGAAAGATATTGAGGTGATAGGCCGAGAACAGGGCGGCCTGGAGGACCACCGCCGCCCGGTCCGACATGCGCCGCCGCAGGGCCGTGAGGAGCACGCCCCGAAAGAGCAGCTCCTCGCAGATGGCGGGCGCCACGGCGAGCCCAGCAAAGGCCAGGACGGCCGTCGTGGGGTCGGCGGCCAGGCCCACGATCTGCGACGACAGCTCTTCGAGCGCTGGCGACGGCGCCGGGAGCCAGCCCTTGGACACGAGGGAAACGGCAACCCACGACCCGAGCCCCACCAGGCCACCAGCCCCTAGAGCCCACAGGGGCGGGCGCCGCAAGGACAGCGTCTCCCGCACGTCCAGCCCCAAGACCGCCACGACGAGCACGGTCGGGACGAGCAAGAACCCCCACTGGGTGAGGTGCACCTGGGCCAACAGGGGCATGCCCTGCGCCGCCAAGCTCCCGTAAAACATGGCGAGCAGCACGAGCGCCAGCAGCGTCACGGCCTGGGACACCGAAGGCAGCCGGCCCCCCCGTGAGGCGCCGCGCGAGGGTGCGGAGCGCCCGGCGGGGGCCACGGCGCGGAGCGCCGCGCGGAGTCCCTCGTCACCCAGGAGGATGGACTCGGTCTGAAAGACCTTGGTGGCGGCGACGAGCCCCAGGGCGACCCAGGCGGCGGAGGACCCCACGACCACGAGGAGCAGGTGGACGGGCACGGGGCCCACGAGGGCCGCCTTCATGGTCAACGCGAGGTTCGTCACCGGTAGGGCGGCCGTGGTGGCCGTGAGCTCCACACCCGGCAGGCCGGCCACCATGAGGGGCACGAGGCTCGCCATGTACAGCGGCGTCACGTAGTTCTGAGCCTCCTTGAAGCTCCGCGCCGTGACGGCGACGGCCATCATCGCGGCGGCGAACATCATCCCCAGCAACAGGAGACACAGCAGGAGGACCGCCGCCGCCCCGGGGGAGACCGAGAAGGACGCCCCTCCGGCCAGCTCGTCGGGCAGGGGGATGTTGCCCGCGACCAGCGCGAGCGACAGCAGGTTCATGCCCCCGCTCAGGAGGGTGAGGGTCACGACGGCGAGGTACTTCCCCGTGACGATGGACAGGGGCGAGATGGGGGCCGTGAGGAGGGTCTGGAGGGTGCCCCGCTCCTTCTCGCCCGCGGTGAGGTCCACGGAGGGGTAGAAGGCGGCCCCGATGAGCAACATGCTCACGAGCATGGGGAGGATCTGCCCCAGCACCCACCCCCCCTGCCGCCGCGGGGGGGCCACATCCACGGCCTCGGCCACCACGGGCTCGACGTAGGCCCGCGACAGCCCCTTGGCGCGTAGGCGTCGTTCCACGACCTCGTGGGTCCAGCGCTCCAGGGCCTCGTCCACGCGCCGCTTGGCCTCGCGCGATGCGTCGCTGCCGCCGTCGAAGAGCACCTCCACGGGCAGCCCGCCGCCCGCGGCGAAGGCCGTGGCGCCCCCGGGCTTGGCTCGCAGCCCCGCTTGGCAGCGCCCCTCGCGCACGGCGGCCCGCGCGTCCTCGGAGGGCTCCACGTCCGTCGCCTCCTCCGCCGCCACGGCCGCGGCCAGCCCCGGCGCGAGCTCGCCTTCCAGGGCGATCGTCATGGGCGCTGCCTGGAGTTTCCCCTGCTGGATGAGCGTGGCCTGGCTCAGGCCCAGGAACAGCAGCGGGTACAGGACCAGCGGCAGCACGACCATGATGACCAGCGTCTTGCGGTCGCGGAGGGTCTCCCGGACCTCCTTGCGGAAGATGATCCACGCGGGGCTCACGACGCGTCCTCCTCGCCCAGCAGCCGGAAGAACCCGGCGCTCAGGGAGGCAGCCCCGCCAGCGCGCGCGAGGGCCTCCAGGGTATCGTCGTGCCGCACCTCACCGTGGTGGAGGATCACGGCTCGGTCGCAGACGAGCTCTACCTCGGCGAGGATGTGGGTGGACAGCAGGGCGGCCTTTCCGGTGTCCACTTCGGCCCGAAGCAGGCCCAGGACGTCGCGGGCGGCGAGGATGTCCAGCCCGCTCGTGGCCTCGTCCAGGAGCAGGACCGGCGGGTCGTGGACCAGCGCCCGGGCGATGCTGGTCCGCTGGCGCTGCCCCGTGGAGAGCTTCTCGCAGGGCCGGTCGAGGAAGGCTCCCAGGCCCAGGCGCTCGGTGAGGGCCGCCGTGCGGGTGGCGATGACGTGGGGTGACAGGCCGTGGAGCGCGCCGAAGTAAGCGAGGATCTCTCTCGGAGACAGGCGCCCATAGAGCCCCGTGTCCCCGGTGAGGTAGCCCAACCGGCGGCGCGCCGCGAGGGGCGCCGCGCGCACGTCGTGGCCGGCCACCCAGGCCTCTCCGCCGCTGGGCTGGAGGAGGGTCGCGAGCATCCGCAGGGTGGTGGTCTTCCCCGCCCCATTGGGGCCCAAGAGGCCCACGATCTCGCCCGGGGCCACGCTGAAGGTCACCTCGCGGGCCGCGGTGAGGTCCCCGAAGTGGCGGGTGAGCCCGCGCGCCAGGATCCCTCCGGCACGCGCCGCCTCTTGGCGGGAGCTCACGGGAGCCCCAGCAACCGCGGGAGCTCCTCCTCCAACGCCTGGGTGGCCGCCGTCAGGTCGGAGCCCAGGGCGATGACGTCGAGCTTCCCGGCGGGCGCGAGGCAGCCCAGGTTGTAGAGGATGAAGCGCCCACGCCCGGTGCGGGCGTCGTACAAGGCGTCGCCCAGGCGGGCGGCGAGCGCCTGGAAGCTCTCCCCTACGAGGGTCTCGTGGGCCACGTCGCGGGCCCGGTAGCAGGGGCGCCCGTTGGGGAACAGCCGGTCCACGAGGGCCATGGGGGTCGAGGTCCCGCCCCAGCGGCCGTTGCACTCGACGAAACGGAACCCCGGGTCGTCGTCGGTGGCCGCACCATCGGGGAGGATGAAGTCGAAGGAGCAGCGGCCCACGTAGCCGAGCTCCTGATAGGCCTCGGCCACCAGCAACGAAGCCCGCTCGAGGGCCGCGACGGGCACGCGCGCGGGGTCCGCGGGCACCGACCCCAGGAAGACCTTCTCGTCCCCCACGAGGAGCTGCTCGTAGACCCCCTCGACGCGGGGTGGCCCCTCAGCCGGGTGGGGGATCCAGAGCTGGGTGGAGGGCGAGATCGCGGCGTCTTCCCAGGCGACCGTGAGCACGGGCTCCCCGGGGACCCACTGCTTCACCGCCAGGAACCGCTCCACGCGAGCGCGCAGGGTGTCGTCGGTCCACGCCTGGACCTGGGCGCTGGGCAGGATCTCGTTGCCCATGGCGGAGGCGCAGCGGGTCATCTTGAGGGCCACGCGCCGGTGCTCCCCGGCCAGGGCGCGGAGCTGCCGCGCGAGCTCGTCGGGACCTCGCCCCACGCGCGTGTCCACCGCCACGCGGAAGCCCAGCACGTCCCCCACGGCGGCCTGGGCGAGCTCGGTGAGATGGCGCTTGTCGTTGGCGAACCAGGTCACCGGCGGCGGGGGCGCCAGGACGCCCACGGGGACCTCGGCGGCGCGGGCCACGTCGGCGGCCAGCTCCCAGACCGCCTCGATCCCCATGTACGGGTGGATGAGCAGCCGCCCCGCCTCCTTGGCGAAGGCCACGATCTGCGCGAAAGCCGCCCCGTGGCGGCAAGCCTCGGCCACCTCGATGGCAGGCCCGGAGGGGGGCGCGTAAACGAAGGAGGGGTCGCCCAACCCGAGCATCTCACGGTTGTAGCGTTCGTAGGCGGGGAGGTCCGGGCAGGTCGCGGCGAACAGGTCGCCGGAGCGGGCCCGGACGCGCGCCCGGAGCTGGTAGAACTCTACGGCCGCGATGTCGTCCAGGAAGGGGATGCCGCTGACGTCGTCGAGGTGCAGCGTGGGCCAGTCCCCCATCGCGGGGCGATACGCATGGGCGGCGTAGGCCGCCGAGGCGGCCCTGAGCCCGTGCCTGGCGTCGGCCTCTCGCCCGGCCCGCCGCGCCCACTCGCGCAGGGGCGCCGAGAGGTGCCCGGCCCCATCTCCCGCCGAGGCCCCGCTCACGCGCGCCGCTCGGTGAGGAAGGCCTCGACCGCCACGCGGAGCTCCTCCGGGGAACCGTCATTGGAGATCACGACGTCCGCCAGGGCGAAGGTGGCGTTGAGCTGCTGGCGCGTGGGGTCCTCGCTGTCCTCCTCGGCCCCCTCCAGCGCGCGGAACTCCTCCCACGTCTTGGGATCCCCCTGGCGCCCCCGCGCCAGCAGGCGCTCGAAGCGCACGCGCGGGTCGGCGTCCACGCCCAGCAACACGAAGCCCGGCAGCGCCCGCAGGACCTCCACTTCGGCCGGGTTGCGGATGGAGTCCACGAGATGATCCCCCTGGGCCAGCCGCCCGAGGATGCGCTTGGCCAGCGCCGCGGGCCCCTCCGCCTCCCGGAGAGCGTTCCCCGTCTCCAGCAAGGCCCCACGGCTCTCGGGGATCCCCCGCCGGGCCAGCTCCTCGCGGATGACGTCCGACAGCGAGTGGTAGGCGAACCCCAAGGCGCCCAGCACCTCGGCCACGGTCCCCTTGCCGGCCGCGTACTTTCCCGTCAGTCCAATGATCATGGTCCGCTCCCAGGGCGCGCCCGCGCCCCTCGCCCCCGCGCGCCCCGCCGTCGCGAGACCCCGAGCGCGTCCTTGTCCCCTACTCGTCGACGATCTCGTTGCCATCGGCGTCGACCTTCACGCGCTCGATGCCGAACTCCTCGTCGGCCTGCTCGCGCGCCTTCTTGCGGATCGCCTTGAGCTTGGCCTTGCGCTCGGCCTCCTGGCGCGCGAGCTGCTCGGCGACCCACTCCTCCTTCTCCTCACGGATCTCCTCGTCCCACTCGTCATCCGCGAGCCGCCGGTTGAGGTCCTGCCTGAAGACCACGGTGCCGCTCTCATCCACGGCCTCACCCACCTCACCGTAGTCCCGGCGCCCGATGTCCTCCCGGTAACGGCGGTCGGCCTCCTCGCCCAAGATGGCCTCGGCCTGCTCATCGTCCATGGCGGCGATGGCCACGGTCCCCTCGGACCGGGGCTTGCGCTCCTCCCGCGCGGCCTCGCGCATGAGCTCCAGCCAGTCCTCCTGGTCCACGTCGTCCACGCCGATATCAAAGGTCGTGAACGACTCCATCTCATCAAAACTCTTGAGCTTGTACCAGCCACGCCAGAGGATCTCCACGGCCGGCGTCTGAGGCTCGTCCAGGTCGAACAGGACCGAGTCCAGCCGCATGGAGACCGGCCTGGCCCCCGCCCCCACGTCGAGGGTCACCTTGGGGTGGCGCGCGGGCAGCCGCAGAAACAGCGCCCCATCGGGGGTGAGGTTCTGAAGCATGACCTCCTCGTCCCCATCCAGGCGCGGGACCTGAAGCCGCGGGTTGGCCTCCTGATAGAAGGGCGGGCGCATGACGGGGATCTCCATCTCCCGGAGGAGCTCGATGGCCTGCTGGTCCTCGGGGTCATCCTCGTCGAGCTCTTCGAGCTGCTTGCGCTTGACCGCCTCCGCCTCGTCCAGGTCCCAAGGCAGCACGCCCGCATAGCCGGCTCGGGGGAACCAGCCCATGGGATAAGGCCCAAACCCCGCCGCCTCGGGGAGCGCCTTGAGGTCGAAGTCCTCGGAGAGCTCCACGACGACGTCCTCCGGGCGGAGCGGCGCGTCGGGCCACTCGATGTTCGGGAGCTTGAGGCCGTCGACGGCCTCCCGCAGCGGGCTCAGACAGAACCCACGGCCCGCCGGGTTCGCCGGGTAGGGCATCTCAGGGTGCTCGCTCTCAGGGGCCTCCTCCGGCGCCTCCTCCTGGGGGCGCGCCCCGTGCTCGTCGATCCACTGGTCGTCGTGGAGCTGGATGTCCCCCCGGTCCGCGGTCCGAAGCAGGTGCGCGCCGTCCCGCTCTCGGAGCCGCTGCCGGCGCGCCCGCTCTCGCTCGTCGAGCACCTCACGGAGCTCGTCCCTGGCATCTCCCTCCCCCTCCAGCGCCGCGATATCGATGGCCTTCGTGGAGCCCGAGTCCGCGGAGAAGAAGTCCTTGAGGTCCCCTTCGATCTCCGCGGGGGCCCCCGCCTCATCGTCCTCGCCGTCCGCGCCAGCTTCTCCCTCCTCCCCCTCGCCCACACCTTGGGCCGCCTCCGCCTCCGGCGCCGCCTCGTCCGGACGGTCGGGGAGGTCCTTGCCGAGCCGCAAGGCGCTCACGACCTCCATCCCGTCGTCCGCCGCCTCCTCGGCCTCCAGCCGCGCCAGAGTCTCGGCGTCGAGGACGCGCGTGCCCCCCTCCTTGACGACACCCTCCTCCTCGGCGAACGCCTCCGCCGCCTTGGCTCTGGCCTCGTCGTCAGCGATGCCCCCCTGCTCCGCGGCCTTGGCCTCAGCCTGGGCCTTGGCCTCCTCCTCGGCCAGAAGCTCCTCCTCGATCTCCTTCTTCCGCTTGTTCCGCTCCTCGACGATCTTCGCCTCCTCCTGGAGCTCGGCCGCCTGCTCGGCGGTCTCCTCGTCCAGGATGATGGGCGCCTTCCCCCCATAGGCGAAGGTGTAGCGCAGCGGGAGCTTCGTGAGGGGCGCGGGCTCGCTGAAGACGGGCGGCGGATACTCCTGCCGAACCCCCTTCGCCTTGTCCTTGTCGCTCACCCAGCGCTCGGGCTCCACCCAGCGCGCGACGCGGTTGCCCACGATGCGGAGCCGCTGGTCCAAGACGCCCGAGATGCGGACCCCCACCTCGAACTCGGGCGTGGGCTGACCTCCGGGCGCAAAAGCCGTCCCCCGCACGATGACGTCCACCCGCTCCTTGGCGATGGCTAGCTCCCCGGGGACCTTGACGTCCGACTCGCCGGGGTTGTCCTCGTCGTAGAACTCCGGCGCCATGGCCACCGGGGGCGTCTCCTCCGCGGGGACGCAGTCCGCGCTCGCGAGATCCACCGTGAAGCGCCGCTTGAGCACAAAGGTGATCCCGGTCTCACCGCTGAGCCGCTGTCCCGGGATCCACTGTCCCTGATAGCCCGCCTTCTCGAAGTCCGGCACGGGCACCCTCCGCGCGTCGTGTCTCTGGTCTCGTGTCCCCGGGCGACCCCCTGCGTGGGCCCCCCAGCAGCGCGCGCAGACGCAGCCCGCTCCTGGAGCTTGCGCCCACCGCACCCGTCAGCCTGCATACCAGCCCTGGGGCTCGTTGGCGACCGGCGGGCCTTGCCCCAGATCCGCCACCTACTCTGGGATTCGGCTTTGGATCCCGCGTGCGGGCTGCGTCGGGCTGCGCGTCTGGGTGCTCGACGTGACGGGGCCACGCCTCCGCGCCCAGCCGCTTGCCACCTTGCCCACACGCGGCCTCCTGCGCCTCGGTCCGCAGAGCAGGTGGCGGATCTGGGCTTGCTACGCCCGGCGGTTCACCCCCCCGCACACCGCGCCCGGATCAACCGCCGGTGTTCACGTCCCCGGAGCCGGACGTCATCTCGCCAGCGCCCCCGCAGTGCTGCTGGGCGTCGCCCTTGCGGTGCGCGGGCTTGCCGTTGATGAACACCGTCCCCGACCCCGCGGTGGCCGTCCACGTGTTCGGCCCGCAGCAGGCCATGTGGATCCCCGGATCGTCCTTGCGAGACGCGGGCTTGCCGTTCACGAACACGTCGGGCGAGCCGGCGATGATGGGCCCCTTGCAGGGGTGCGGACACGCCGGGCAGCCGTGTGCGTCCGCGTCTACCTTCCCGATGTCGCCCAAGCGAGACTGATCTGCCACGGTGCCCTCCTTCCCGGACGATGGCCCAGGCTGTGGCCTAGACGATGGCGAGCTGCGACCGACCCGACGCCCCCGAACGACTCACAAGCTCCTGATGACTGGCGCGCGCCGCGCGACCCGAAGGCCCCCCGACGCGCCCCAAGTATCGACGCCGCCCCCAGCCCATGTCAACGGCCGGAGGCGAAGCCCTCCGGCGCACCCGCCTCCGCCCGTCCAGCCGACGCGCCGCGTGACGCCCGGCAGGAAGCCGAAGGCCCCAAGGCGCCTCTCGTGGCTACTCTCCGCAGATGGACAGCGCCAGATCGATGTCGCGCTGCTCGGTCTTGCCGCACTTGATGTGCAGGGTCTTGTCGAGCTTGGGCCCGTACTTCACGTCGATGTCGATGCACTTGTAGGTGACGCGGGTCACGAGCTGCATGATGTCGTCGTAGGACATGCTCTTGTCCACGAACAGCCGCACGATCCCGTGGTTCTTGTCCGCCCACGCGTCGATGGCCGCCGTGTCCGAGCGAGCCGCGTCCAGCGTCAGCTTCCCCGCGACCAGCGGCGCGTCGGGCGCCTCGCGGCTCAACGTGGCGCCCAGGACCTTGTCCCCGCGCACGACGAGGACCGCCCCGGGCTTCGTGCGACGCCCAAGCTTGCCGCCGTGGCCCATGTACGGGCACTTCGTCCGCTCCTCCTGCCCCTGGAGCTGGTAGGACTCCGTGGCGGGCTTGTCGGGCAGGCGCAGCAGGAAGCCCACGCGCTTGAGGCTCTCGTCGGCGCGGCGGCGCCCCACCAGATCGAACTTCCGCACGTCCGTCAAGGGGACGGCCCGGAGAACGGCGCGCAAAGTGGAACCGGGCATGTCACGCTCCGCCTCGAGGACGACCGTCTCGTAGGACACGGTGCTGCCAGCCGTCGCCTTGAGCTCCTCGATGCGCTTGGCGATCTTGGCCGCGGCCCCCGCCGGGAGCTTCCCATCGTACTTCTCGCCGAGCACCAGGTTCCCCATCCCGCGCGCCGTGAGCAGGACCCCCGCGCGCTTGCTCATCACCCACTGGAACCCCCGCGAGGCGGCCCGGTCGGCGAAGCTCTCGGGCATGACCGGATCCTCGATGAGCTTGGGCAGGGCGGCCTCGGCCGCGGTGACGTCCTTGACCGCCGTGCGCATCACCTCGTCGAAGACCGCCACGTCGTGCGCGCTGTCGAAGGCCTTGGCGTGGGCCACGAGCCACTCGAAGTAGGGCTTCTGGATGGCCGCCGGGCGGAACTCCGCCGGGACGGACTTGCACTGGTCGCGGATCTCCGACTCGCGGCACAGGTGCATGACGTACCGAGACGGTGTGCCAGCCCCCTGGGCCGGGAAGTTGAACGCCAGCTCCCAGAAGGGGATGGGGTTCGTGCCGGCGTAGAACCGCCCCACGTGGGTGAACACGACATCGAAGGCCGCCTCGTCCTGGAAGGGCCTGGGCACGAAGTCCTCGTCCCCGGCCTTCTTCGCCGCCTCGGCCTCCTTGGCGGACTCGGCCATGTAGCCTTCGAGGAACTTCACGTAACGCGAGACCGTCCCGGACATGCGCCCGTAGTTGTTCTTGCGCGCGGCGGCCCAGAACTCGGCGCTGTTCTTCGCGAAGGCCGCGGCGTCGTGGGCAGCCGCCTCCGTAGGCGTCCCGGCGTAGTCCTCGGCCAGCTTGTCCAGGGCCTCCTCGTAGGACAGGTCGGCCTCGGTCTTCTTCCCGTCCGGCGCCGTGTGGACGTAGTGGTACTTCATGTCCGGGACCTGGAAGCGCCACAGCACGTAGGGGTGCTTGGCCTTCCCCTCGGGCTTCTTCGCGTCCTTGGGGAAGCTCTTGGCGATGGCCTCGTAGCGCGCCTTCTCGATGGCCTCCAGGGCGGCGCGCGCCTCAGCGAACCGCGCGGCCTTCTTCTCGTCGAGCTGCTTCTGCAGCCCCATGTCGCAGCCCGCCAGACCGACGACCGCGGCCCCAGCCACGCCGATCGTACCCAGCAGCCCGAGCGCCACGGCGGCGCGGAGGGAGTGTTCGAGGACCTTCATCGCGAGCGCCTCTCCCGTGTCCGGAGCAGGATCCACCCCGCGCCGTCCCTGGCGCGAGCCGGCGCAGTATCCGAACGCCCGCGATCGCTGTCAAGGAGCGCCCGCGCCCCGCTGTCGCCCGGCCCAACCGAGCCAGAGGAGCACGGCGAGCCCCATGGTGAGGCCGAGCCCCCCACCCCCCTCACCGGCGGCGCCGCAGCCCAGGTACTGCTCGCGGAGACGCTGCTTGAGAGACACCACGTCGGTCCCCGGCACGACGTCCGGGGCGTTGGGGTCCTCGCACACCTGCCCCACACAGACCCACCCCGGGGCGCAGGCGGCGTCCGAGTCGCACTGGGGCAAGAGACACATGCCCTCGTGGCACACGCGCTCTCCGCCCATGTCCGCACAGTGCGCCGTCTCCAGGCAGGCGACCGCATCCGGGACGCAGGCGCCGTCGAGACAGTACATGCCCTCCAAGCACGCTGCGTCCCCGAGGCACGCCTCCATGCACAGGCCCACGCGGCAGACTTCCCCGGCCCCGCACCGCTCGCCCGCCGCGCAGCCCGCGCCGATCTCGGCCCGCGCCGTAGCACCGAGCGTCCAGACGAGGCCCGCCCACGCGCTGGGACCTGTTCCGTTCTGAACCATGGGGGCGGCGCCAGCGTGGACGACTAGCGCCCCCGCGAAGCTCACCGCGCCGAGCCAACCCCTCGTCATTACGCCCTTGCCGCCCCGCATCCCGTCCTCCGCTGCGCCGTGGGTGAGGTCCACGGCGGTGGGAACGCGCAAGAATCGGGCCAGCGCGCGGGAGCGCGGGGCACGGGCCCCAGGCCCCGGACGATGCGGACGGGAGGCCTCAGGCCAGAGGGCGGTCGCCCCCCTCCGAAGTGGGAACTATCTCCACACAGCGGGGAGCGACTAGACCGAAGCTCCGCCTTCGTCGTCGCGCGCCAGCCGCGCGGTGGCCCGCCGGGCGAGGCCATAACCCACGCCAGCGATGAGCGCCTCCCCCAGCCCGAAGGCGAGCAGCCCGTTGGCCACGCCCGCGGTGAAACCGTAGGAGTGGAGCCCCACGTTCAGGAGGTTCACGCCGAACCAGGCGACGGCGACGACGACGTTTCCGAGGACGAGCCAGGTGGCGTAGCCCAGGTCGCGGAGCTGGCCGCCCAGCCGCCCGTGGACGATGACGAGGAGCCACAGGACGATGAACAGGGCGCCGTTCTCCTTGGGGTCCCAGCCCCAGAAGCGGCCCCAGCTCTGGTCCGCCCAGATCCCCCCGAGGATGGTGCCCAGGGTCGTGAAGAAGATGGCCACCAGCGTGAGCCCGCGCATGTTGCGGGCCACCTCGTCGTGGCGCTCGGGCTGGTCGGGGTGGAAGGCCCGCACGTAGAGGTAGAAGTGGCCCGCCATGCCCGCGGCGAGAGCCGTCCCGTAGCCGATGGCGATGGTCACGACGTGGGTAGCCAGCCAGAACTTGGAGTTGAGCACAGCCACGAGCATGCCCATGGTGTCGCCCTCGGCGGCGTAGCTGAACCCCAAGAAGTGCAAGACCGAGCCCGCCACGGCGCCCATGAGGATGCCCAGCCCGGTGCGGCGGGCTCGCTCCAGGATGAGGCCGCTCAGGGCGGCGATGAAGCCCACGAAGACGACGCTCTCATAGAGGGTAGCCACGGGCGGGCGGTCCATGATGATGACGCGCAGGACGATCCCCGTAGCGTGGAGGAGGACACCCACGACGAGGGCCCCAAGGGCCACACGCCGCAGCCCCACGGCGTGCCAGCCGAGCCAGCTCAGGGCGAGGAGCAAGAAAGCGATGATGTAGAAGGTGTTGGACCATACGAAAGGCTTCGCGGCGTTGTAGCTCACCTCCAGCGACAGCGTGCTGCGGCTCACGACGGGGGCTATCTCCTCGTAGACGGCGTCCAGGTACTCCGTGAGGTGCTGGTTCCACGCGCCGGTGTCCCCGGCCGCGATGGAGGCCACGGCGGCGTCCAGCGCGTCCAACGCCTTGGTCTGGGTAGGGGTGAGGGGGCGCCCGTCCAGGACGGTCCACGGGCTCAGCCACGTCCCGGCGGGATCCTTGGGGGGCAGGATCGTGAAACCGCCGCCGGTGGCCGCCGCTTGGCGCGCCTGGAGCATGCGGCCCAAGGCGCCCAGCGCCTTCTTGCGAGCGTCCGTGGCGGAGTCCGCCTGCTTCACCATGGCGGCGATGGCCGCGCGCTGCTTGAGCAGGCGGTAGTAGGAGACGCCTTGCCCAGGCTGGAGCCCGAGCTCCTTGGCGAGCGTGGGGTCGTCCACGCGGAGGTCCGGCGTGACGCAGCTCAAGGCGCCCGCCAGGTCCATGACCGTCAAGACCTTGGTGTAGAGATCCACGAGCTGCCCCTCCGCCAGCGAGCGCTGCTCGCGGGGGCGCCGGTGGAGCTCGGCGAGCATCTGGGCGCGAGGGCGCATGGCGGCGAGGAGCTCGTCCATGCTGTAGAGGTGGTCCTGGCGCGTCTCCAGGCTGAGGGCGCTCAGGACCTCGGGGTTGCGGACCTTGAAGACGCGCTCGCCCGTGGCGCCGGGCGTGCCCAGCACGAGGCCGGTGAGCCACTGGGCGGCCGACTTGCCGGGCATGGAATCCGACTGGCGCGCTAGCAGCAGGTGGTGCCGCGCGAAGGTGTCGAAGGGCTTGACGCGTCCACCGTGCTGGACGGGGATGCGCGAGAACACCGAGACGTCGACGACGGGCACCTTGGCGGGGGCCGCAGGAGGCGCCGGGGTGGCCGCCAGGGCGGACGGTGCCGCCACGAGCAGGGCGAGGGCCGAGAGCCGAGCCGCGAGTCCGAAAGCCATGAGGGGCGCGCGCTTCATGCCGTTCCCTCCTTGCGCCGCACCAGCGCTGGGACGCGCTGGAGGAGATCGAGGAGCAAGCCGATGCAGATGATGATGCTGGAGATGTAGGGGAAGGCCGCCCCGACGTTGTTGACGACGGCCAGGACCGTGGCCTGCTCGCCGCCGCTGTCCACGAAGGACGACTGGTAGAACGTGTAGCCCTCGTGGCGCAGGGGCTCGTTCATCTGGATGACCACACGCCGACTCGTGCCGCCCTCGTGGAGGTTGACGACGGACTTGTAGCTCTTTGCCATGCCCGTGCCCGCGTGCATCTGCCGCTGGAAGTCGATGAGCTCGATGGCGAAGGGGAGCTGGGTCCGCTGGCGGCGCAGGGCCAGGCGCCAGGTCTTCCCGCCCGCCTGGAAGGTGACCGGGATGCGCATCCCCTGGACGAGGAGATAGACACCGTCGGCCTTGGGACCGAACCCGGTGAGCCGGATGGTCACGCCGGCCATGTTCCGAGAGTACTCGGTCTCCAGCGGCGCCTCGTTCAGCAAGAAGCGCGTGGCCGGATCGTGATAGTCCGGGGGCGCCGGGGCGGTCCGCGTCACGGGCTTGGCGTTCCGGTAGAACTCGACGATCTCGATCTTCCCGGGGAACGCTGGGTCTTCCAGGGTGGCGCCCGCCTTGAGCAGGGGCTGGGGGAAGGCCGTGACGTCGTCGTGGTCAGCGGGGCTCGTGTCGATGACCGCCAGCTCCACGTGGTTGTAGTCTTCGACCCACGAGGTGGTCTCGCCCTCGGGGATGAACATGCTCCCCTCGTGGCTCAGGTAGGCCGTGACGTAGCCCCCGACGAAGAGCAGCAGCGACCCCACGTGGGCGATGATGATCCCCGCCCGACGCACGTGCCAGCGGGTGTCGAAGACCAGCTTGGCGAAGAGGTTCAGCGTGATGACGGTCATCGTAAGCTGGCCACCGGGCAGCGGGATGCCGCTCACCCAGAGGATCCACGAGCCGAAGTACTTCTGCTGGGCCATGTACAGACCCAGGTCGCGCTGAGCCAGAGTGCCGAAGACGACCAGCACGATGAGCCACGCGGCGGCGTAGAAGAAGATCCCGGCGTCTCCGAGCTTCCTTCCCACGCCCCAGAGGCGGCGTGGGAGGCTCGCAGGAGCCGGGGCGGCGGCGGCGTTCGCGGTCATGGGGCCTCCCTAGGGCTTGGGCTGCGGGGTGGTGTCGGACTTGGCGTCAGCCTTGGCGGCGCCTTTGGCGTCAGGCTTGCCGTCAGCCTTGGCGGCGCC
>CAYZID010000061.1:23926-25496 GCA_964478315.1 uncultured Myxococcales bacterium
CGTCAGCCTTGGCGGCGCCTTTGGCGTCAGGCTTGCCGTCAGCCTTGGCGGCGCCCTTCGTCGGCTTGGCCGCCGGAGCGCCCTGGGGCCGCAAGGACCTCGTGAACGCCTCGAAGCCCTCCGCGAAGGACTGGATGGATGCCGTGGGCGCCTTGAGCTTCACGAAGTACGTCATGCCCCCCTGGGATTTGGGAGGGATGAGGGCGGCGATGAGACTATCGGAGCCCTCGACGTTCACGAGCCGCCACACGCGGGCCTCGCCGAGCCCCGTGGGAAGCCTCTCCCCAGCGGCCTCGATGGCCGCCGCGTCTTGGGCTGGGAGGCCGATCTGGCCCCGCCAACGGTTCACGTTCGCGGCCACCCCGCCAGCCGTCCCGGAGAGCGCGATGAGCGTGCACTCCGCCTTGGTCGTGGCGGGCGCTGCGTCGCCGGCCTCTCCCCCACCGGTCGTCTTGGGGGCGGGTGCGAGGGCTTGAAAGGTCGCCAGCCGCATGGATCGCGGCCCCTCGCTCTGGCTCCACCCGTCGGGGAGGGTCCACGCGAGCTTGGTCGGGGCGCCGGCCTGGCGGGCGGCCGACTTCCCCCCGTGGGGGGCGGCCGGGTTCTTGCTGGCGACGGCCTCCTTGGGGGCCTGGTAGTGGCGCACGTCCGTATCCTGCATGGAGCAGGCTGGCGCGAGCACCAGCGTGAGTGCGGCCCAACCGAGCCACCCGCCCCGGGTCGCCGGGGACGGCGGGCGGCGGACGAAGCGAAGGGCGAGATCCGTGGGCACAGGCACCTCTCTCGGAACGAAGGGGTCAGAAAAGGCGGCGGGACGAGGCGGGGGCGGCGGGGGGCCCTGCCGACCGGCGCGCCAGCGCGTGGCGGCCAGCGCCAAGCTCGCGGACCCTACCGCAACGGGCGATGGGCCACCTAGACCTGGATCACATTCCGGGCGGGTAAGCGGGCGCGCGTGTCGGCGGAGACGCCAGCTCATGACGGCCGCGGCGAAGCCGGGAAGCTCGATTCACAGCCTTCGTGTCGCAGGAAGGTGACGCCCATGCCAGCCAACGCATGGAAGAGGACGTGGCCGCTCCTCCGAGGGGCTCGTCGGCCCCCCGATCCCCGCGAGCACCAGGCCTCCACCTTCGACGCGGATCTCCCGCCCGCCGAGCCACGTCGCCCTCTCCGACCTTCCTCTCTGGGATTCGCCTTTGGATCCCGCGTGTGTGCGGTATCGGCCCGCACGACCCTGGATGCCCAACGCACCGGAATCGTCCCCCTCCACGGAGCCACTGTGGCCCTACGCCAGCGGACCGGCGATGGTCGGTCCGAAGTCGTGGCTGGCCTCGACGAGGGTGATGAGCGGGACGCGATCGGCGCGATCTGTGACGCGTGGGCGCTGGGCGTCCCACCGGGCGTCCAGCGCATGGCCCTCCCTCACGTTGGGGGAAGCACCGCGGCGGGAGGTGGCGCTCCGCGACGCTCCGCTTTACAACCGGAGGGCCCCGGGGCGCCCCGCAGGCGCTCCTGGGGCACCGCTCGCGGAAGACGCAAGCCCTCCGCGAGTCGGGGCGGCCCGCCCCCGGCC
>CAYZID010000062.1:0-25400 GCA_964478315.1 uncultured Myxococcales bacterium
CCGCCCACACGCGGGATCCAAAGCCGAATCCCAGAGTAGGTGGCGGATCTGGGAAAGTTGCCCCGTCTGGCCCCGTGTGACAGTGCCCCCCTGTGTCGGGGAAGTCGCCGCGTCCGGTTGGCGGGCGCGACAGGTCGTGGGCCTGTCTTGCCCCAGCGGGTGAGGAGGCCGGAAGCGTCTCCGCGGAGACGTGATAGGCTAGCGGCGTGACGGAGGAAGAGCGAGATGCCGCACAACGCCGGTTACGGCTAGCGCTGGAGCTATTCGCCGCAGGCGAGGACGTGAAGCGCGCCCAGCTTCGACGCCAGCACCCGGAGGCCTCCGACGAGGAGGTCGAGCGCCTGCTGGTGGCCTGGCTGCGCGACAAGCCCCTGACGCACCCCGGCCGGCGCCTGCCTCTCAACATCTTCACGCGCCCCGAGGACCCATGAGCGGCAACCGCCTTGCTCGGGTCTTGGAGCGCCTGGGCGCTGACCTGGACACGCTCGGGGCCGCGTGGGGCCGCGTGGGCGGGCTCGCGGTCTCCACCCGCGCGGAACCGCGGTTCACACGAGACCTGGATGTGGCAGTGGCGGTAGCGGACGATGGGGCCGCCGAGGAGCTGGTGCGAGGGCTCATGCGCGAGGGCTACCAGCCCGCGACGGTCCTAGAGCAAGACGCCGTGGGCCGCATGGCCATGGTCCGAGTCATCCCGCCGAGTGAGACCAGCGACGGCGTGGTCGTGGACCTGCTGTTCGCGTCGTCCGGCATCGAACCCGAGATCGCCGCCGCCGCCCAGCGCATGGAGGTCATGCGTGGCGTCACCGCCCCGGTGGCGATGATCGGCCACCTGCTGGCCCTAGAGCTCCTGGCGCGCGACGATCTACACCGCCCACAGGACGCCCCGGACCTGCGGTCCTTGCTCCAGGTCGCAGATCAACGGGAGCGCACGCGGGCCGCCAGCGCCGTGCGAACCATCAAGGCGCGAGGCTACGACCGTGGCCGCGACCTGGAGGCGCGACTGGCGGAGTTGATGGGAGCCTCATCCCAACCCGACGAGCCCCCGGGCGGCTAAGTCCAAGCAACCGCCCCCCGACGGCGCGCCAGTGTGGGTTCCGGAAACTCTGGGGGTGGACGATCCACGAACCAGGGACCACCGCCACACCACAAACCAGTCCCCATTCCTGAGACGGCGGACCGAGACGCCGCGAGTCGATGTGCGTGCCAGGTGCGTTCGCGCAGCCCGCCCGAGTAGCGGCGCTACTTCAAGTGGTTGCGGGAACGCGCCGATCGCCGTGATGGGTACGTACAGCGGCCATCGCGGCGACGGGAGGCCTTTCAGGGTGGGCCCCTTCTAAAGCGCGCCACCGAAGAGGGTGAGGCGGGCGGCTCGGGCCGGGGGATTGGTGGAGATGCTGAGGTTGGGGACACCGAGGCGCACGACCCCATCACGGCCCAGGTCAAGGAGGCAGCTGGCGGTGACTTCGATGCCCCCAAGGTGCTCAACAGCTCCTCTAGTTCCCATCCTGAAAAGGCGGACCGAGCCACGGCGAGTCGATGTGCGTGCCAGGTGCGTTCACGCAACCCGCCGGAGTAGCAGCGCTACTTCAAGTGGTTGCGGGGACGCGCATGGTGCGTGCAGCGGCCGTCGCGGCGACGGGAGGCTTTTCAGGATGGGAACTCCTCTAGAGCGCTGCGCGGAGTGGCTGGCGGAGCGCCAGGACGAGACGGGCGGAGACGGTGACGCACCCGGCGAGGGCGAGGCCGAGGACGACGGCGAGCTGGACGCCGCCACGCGCAGGTCCCTGCGCGGGCTGCTGTCCGTAGCCTCCGGCACTCCCCACGTGCCGAAGCCCTGGCGTACGGACCCCGACGAGCTCACGGGGCGGCTGTCCGATCTGCTCCGCTTGGTGGTCTTCTCGCGGGACTGGAGGCCCCAGCGGCAGCTCCACAGCCCGCGAGACGACGGCCCCGGGTACCTGGTCGGCGAAGGAGAACGCGCGCGCCACGACCCCTTGCGCTTCCTCACCGCCCACGCCTTCGTGCGCGAGGTCGAGCGCCGAGCCCGGGACGTGCGCCAGGGCTACGTCCCCACAACCCAGTGGATGAACGTCATCCGGGGGCGCATGACGGCCCGAGGCATGGCTCGGGTGGCGCTCACCGGCGCGCCCCGGGTGGAGTGCGAGTACGACCGTTTCACGGCGGGCGTGACGCTGTTCCAGGTGCTGGTCACGGCCCTGGACCACGTAGCGTCGGGGGCCGCGTTCCCGCCCTTGGTCGAGGACCTCACCCGCGCCCTGCGCGAGGACGCCCTGCGCGTGCGGCGCGAGCTGGCCCACATCCCGTCGCTGCCGGTGGCCGTGGCCGCCCACCACGCGGGGCGCGTGCGCCTCTCCCGCCTCCAGCGGGGCTGGCAGACCGCGCTGGACATGGCCAGGCTGCTCCTCCAGCGCCTGCCGCTGGAGCTCACGGACCACACGCGGGGGCAGAGCGGCCTCGTGTGGGTGGTCCAGACGCCGAAGGTCTGGGAGGGGATCCTGGAGCAAGCCCTCCGCGCCCGAGGCTGGAACCCCAGTCCCCAGAAGTCTGTCCCGCGCCCCTCGAAGGAGCTGGGCGAAGAGTCCAACGTAGACCTGTTCGCTGAGCGCGACGGCGTTGCCTACGTCCTCGACGCCAAGTACAAGCTCGGGACGCCCAGCAAGGCGGACCAATACCAGCTCTTCACGTACTCGCATCTGGTCGCCACGGACCACACGACGCGTCGCGCCGCCCTGGTCTACCCTGTCCCCACTCGTGCTGGTGGCGGCCATGACACCCCACCCGCCGCGCCTCAGTGTCCTGCCCAAAGTTACGCCCGGGCGCGGTCCACGGGCCCAAAGACCCCTCGGGAGACGTCACGCTCACCATCGCCCACGTCCCCTTCCCCGCGCCCGAGACGCTCACGGCCCAGGCGTGGCCCGCCTACCTCGAACGCACCGGCGGCGCCCTCACCTCCGCCCTCGAGTCCCACCGAGCCTCCGTGCAGATCCTCACCCAGCGCGCCTAGCCCTACTCCGTTGCGGGAGCGGTAGTGGCTGCGGGCACGGGGGCGGTCGCGACTGCGGGGGCGGTCGCAGGGGCGGAAGGGGGAGCGGGAGCGGGCGCGAATGCGGGCGCGGCTTGCTTGGGGGCGGGGGCCTCGACCCCGTCGTCGCGACCCATGGCGCGGTGCAGCTCGGCGTGGGCGATGTAGCAGTCACGGAGCTGGCCGTAGTAGGTCTCCTTGGCCTTCAGCGCCATGACCAGCCCCTCCAGCAGGTCCTTGGCGTCGCCGGTGCCCATGCGGTAGGCGGCCGCCGCGAAGGCCTGCCACTTGGTGGTCGCCTTGACGCCCTGCTTGGCGACGGGGACCAACTCGCAGTGCTGTCGGCTGGCCTGCCAGGCCTGGAAGACCTGGGTGGGGATGCCGCTGCTTGCGTAGCGCCGAAGGGCCTCGACCTGGGCGGCCTGAGCCTTGGCCGAGTCGGCCTTGGCGGCGGCCTTGGCGGGGTCGAAGTCCCACTTGATAGCCAACGCGACGCCTCCCTCCAGGTCGTTGTAGCGGTCGTAATGGAAGGGGTTGCGCGTGTCGTCGACCGTGGGCGCCCAGGACGCCTGGAGCGAGCCCGCCAGCAGCAGGATGGGGGCGTTCGCCAGCACCTCGGCCCGCTGGAGCGAGCGCGCGGCCTTGGCCCCGGCCCGGAGCTGGGTCCACTCGGGCCGCCGACGCGAGGCCTCGGCCAGTGCGTCGGCCAGCGGTGGCGCCGGAGCCGGCATCCCCCGGAGGCGCTTGCCCGCGAAGGTGACGTCGGCGTCCGGGGCCAGCCCCATGGTGTGGCGCAGCGCGGCCTCGGCCAGGCGGGCCCCGTCCTCGGCCAAGCGCAGGTAGCGCGTCACCTCCGCGTCGGCGTAGCTCAGCTTCATGAGGTCGACCTGGGTCACGCTGCCGTCGCCCTTGTCGTAGCCCTCTTGGGCCTTCTCCATCGCCTCGTCGACGATCTTCGCCGCGGTGCGCAGGGTCGGCAGCAGGCTCAGGGCGTACAGGCGCGTGTAGAACAGCTTGCGGACCTCGGCGGCCACCGCGTGGCGCGCCTGGCGCACCCGGGCCCGCTCCACCCGCAGCCGCGCCTCAGCGGCATCCACGCCTGCGGACAGGCGCCCGAAGGTGTAGAGCGGCTGGGCGAACAGCGCCTCCAGGTGGGTGTACGGGCCCCAGTCGCCTAGGTGCTTCCACTTGCGCGTCACGTTGCGATCGAGAGCGCCGCCCTCCATGGAGTACATAGGCGCGATCCAGCCCAACGCGCTGAGCTTGGGGTAGTAGTTCGCCTCGACCTCCGCCAGCAGGGCGACGTACTGGGCCGCCGAGCCACGCGCCTCGGCGATCTTGGCGTTGCGGTTGAGGGCGATCCACACGCAGCGCTCGACGGTGAGCGGCGTCGCCGTGCCGGGTTGGGGTGCGGGAGCGGCAGCCCAAGCGGCCGTGCTGGGCGCTGCCAGCACCGCGGCGGCCACGATGAGACGAAGCGTGCGCATGGCGTGGACCCCGGCGCGGGCTGAGAGGGCGTGCACGGCCGGCCTCTAGGGGAGCAGGCCGGCGCGGGCCTTCTTCTCGGCCTTGAAGCGCTTGTCGAGCTTCTTCATGAGCCCCTCGACGCCGGACTTGGCGATGATGCGGCTGAACTGCGCTGTGTAGTCCTTCATCAGCGAGGCGCCGTCGAAGCCGACGTCGACCAGGCGGAGGGCGCCGTCGATCTCGCGCCAATAGAAGGTCACGGTCGTCTCCATGTCCTCCTCCTCGAGCTCGGCCAGGAGATCCACGGTGAGGGGGGCCTTGCCGGGCTTGAGGCTCCACTTGGCCTCCTTGAAGAAAGCGCCGGAGTCGGGGTAGGCGACCAGGCGGATGAGGCTCCAAAAGGTCTCCTTGAAGGCGGCCTTCTGGGCGGCACTGAACTTGGCGACGTTCGGCGCGATGGGGCGTGAGGTCAGCGTGGCCCGGTCGAAGTAGGCGTCGAGCGCCGTGAACGCCTTGGCGTTGGTGGCCCTCTGGGCGGGCGTCAGGGATGCCCCCTCGGCGGGCTTGGTGACCTGCTTGAAGGCGGCGATGAGGGCTTGGGTGCGGGCGATCGGGTCGGCACTGGCGGCGGCGGCAGGTGCGGTTGCGACCAGGGCGCCCAGTGTGAGCGCGGTGAGCGCGGCGAGCGGGGCGAGGGTGATACGGGGCATAGGGTTCTCCTTGTGAGGCGCGCGGCCCGCGGGGTGCGGGCGTCGGTGTTGTCGGGGCGGGGGAGTCTGTCAGGACGCGGCGCGGCGGTGCGCACGCAGCGTCAGGACGGAGGGCAGGATGACCAGATTCACCACCAGGCTCACGCTCATACCCAGGACGGCCAGGAGCCCGAAGGAGTTGAGGCCGGGGTGGTCGGCGAGGTTGAGGACGCCGAAGCCCAGGATGGTGGTGAGGGCGGCGCCCGCGATGGAGCGACCGACCTCGGAGAACACCGCGGCGTGTTCGCCGTCGCCAGCGTGGCGCCCGACGAGGTGGACCGCGCCGTCGACCGACAGGCCGAACAGGACGGGGATCATGACCATGTTGATGTAGTTGATGTCGAGGCCAGCGACCGCGGCCAGCCCCAGGGTGGCCAACAGGGATATGGAGGCGGCGGCAAAGCAGAGCACCGCGGAGCTCAGCGAGCCAAGGAAGATCAGCAAGCTCAAGGCGACCAGGCCGAGGGTCACGGAGAGCACCGGCAGCGCCTCGTCACGAACCAACTTCAGGATGTCCGCCAGGATGACGGACTCGCCAGCGTAGATCGGCCACTTCCCGTCGCCGATCATTGCGCCGCGCACCTCCTCGACCAGCTTCTCCACCGCGAGCCCGTCGGTCAGGTCGATGCTGGGGAAGATCATCACGAAGCCCTCCTCGCCGGAGCCGTTCACGCTGGTGAACTGGCGCCTGACCTCGACGGGCAGCCCGGCGCGGGTGAAGGGCTCGGCGGCGGTCATCCGCAGCGCCTTGGTGCGCGCCTCGCGCTGCTCGTCGGTGAGGCCGCCGGGCTTGACCCGCTTGAGGGTCTTGCCGATGGCGCGGAGGATCTTGCGCTTGGCCTCCTGATCGGTGGGCACCAGGTCCGCCACGCTGGCGACCATATTGATGGTGGAGCGGTCGCTGAGCTCCGCCTTCTTGGCCCGCAGGGCGTCGGCGGCCTCGCGCTCTTGGGCCTCGTCCTTGGTCAGGGCCACGATGGGGTTCTGGTGATAGCCCAGGATGCGGTTGACCTTCTTGTCGAGGACGAAGGTCGGCATCTCCGAGTCCTCTAGGGCCGCGAAGTCCCAGTTGAACTTCACGTCCTTGACCTGCCACATGGCCAGCGCCGCCAGGGCGAGCCCCACCGGGGCGGTGACCTTGGCCCAGCGGTTGAGCCGCAAGGCGAAGGGGGACATGCGGACCGGGGCGGCGTTCTTTCGGCTCCCGCGTCGTTCGGCGTAGGCCAGCATCGCCGGCAGCAGCGTCCAGTACGCCAGCGCGACAAGGACGACGCCCAGGGCTGCGCTGACGCCAAACTCGCGGAAGGCGCGGAACTCGGACAAGGCGACGCCGATGAAGGCGGCAAGGGTCGTCAGGGCGGCGACGACGACGGCGCGGCCGGTCTCGCCGAAGGCGGCGCGGACGGCGTCCGGGGGCGCGGCCCCGGCGGCGCGCTCGGCGTCGTAGCGGGCCAACAGGTGGATACCGTGGTCGATCCCGATGCCTAGGAGGATGGCGCCGATGAAGCCGGTCAGGATGTTCAAGACGCCGTAGATGAAGCCGACCAGCCCCAGGGTCCAGACCAGCCCCACGGTCAGCGGCCCCATGATCAGCACGATGGCGCCCAGGCGTCGGAAGTGCAGGGCCAGGTAGCCGAGCATCAGGATCAGCGCCAGGATCGAGGCGATCCGCAGGTCCCGGGAGAGCTGCACCTTGTGGTCGGACTTCTTCTTGAAGCGGCCCGTGGTGTGCCAACTGAACTTGTCACCGTAGGACTTGATGTCCAGGGGGGCCAGGGCGGTCTCGACCCGACGCACGATGTCCACGGCGAAGTCCACGTCCATGGTGCCCTCTGTGGGCCTCGCCAGCAGGACGATCATCTGGCGGTCGCGGTCGATGTACCACTGGTCGCGCATCTGCTCGATGAGCCAGCGTTTGTCGCCCTTGGTCCTGTACTTGGCGAGCAGGTCGTCGAAGGTCACCTCGGGCGGCTGCTCGTCCTCGAGGTCCAGGTACATTGGGTTGCGGCGCTTCTTCTCCCAGCGCTCGCGGGTCTTGAGCCGGTCGAGGGCGGTCTGGAGATCGGCGGTGTCCGCGTAGTAGAGCGCGTGATCCTCGAAGAACTCCACCGGGCGCCTGGCGCCGACGTAGCGGATCCCCTCGACGGGCTCGATGAGCTTGGTCGCGTCCTTGGCGAAGCGAACGAGGGATTCGGGCTCGGCGCCCATGCCCACGACGGCGACGTAGCCCACGGACCCGAAGCGCTCGCCCAACGCCTCGAGCGCCTGGACACTGGCGAACGACTTGGGCAGGAGGTTCATCAGGTCGGTGTCCAGGCGAAGCCCGCGCAGGCCGACCCCCGTCCCGACCGACAGCAGGGCGACGATCAGCAAGGTCGCGCCGGGGCGCCGGAAGCTCGCAACGGCGAGGGCGCCCAGCGACCGCTCGATGTGCGCTGTGATGCCCCGTCCGGGCGGTGTCGTCGCAGGGTCGCTCAAGGTTGCTCCACCTTCGAGGTGCTGAGGATGCGCATAGCGCAGCCCGGGATGAGAGTACAGGATGCCGTTGCAGCCACCGCGGCGGGGCAAGGGCTGTCCAAGGCCCTCACGGTCCCAGGGCAGGCCAGGCTTCGGCTGCGGAGGTGGGCGCAGCAGCGCGGACGCGACGCGGTCAAGCTCGGCCAGCGTGTCCTCGCCAAAGAACCCAACGACTACGCCAAATTGGCCGGCCGCCACGAAGAACCGGATGTCCAACTCGTGGGCCGTCACCCGGGCCGGGAGCCCGCGGACGGAGAAGCGGGACAGGGCCTCGTCCATGAGCTGCGGCGAGTACACCAACGAGTCGACGTGTTGGTTACATGTCGGTGTGTCGGTGTGGTCGAGGCCGAGGACCGTCGGGGCCGCGGCGAGACCCTCGCGGGGTCGAAGTGCAGGCGGGTCAGCAGCAGGAGCACCCGCTGGGAGCACCGATCGCACGGTGGACAACGGCCCACCACGTGCCACTCACCGACCATTGCTCGCACGCACAGGTTGTTTGCAATCGGACCGGCCGGTCGGCCCGCCTCAAAGCACGAACCCCTTGGCGTTGACGTCGTTGATGTGCACCGCGAGCCTTGCCGTCGAACGACGCACAGGGATGCCAATACCCGCAGGAAGATATCCTGGCTCGGCACCCCGTGTCTGATGTCCAGGAATCTTGCGAGCCATGACTTCTCTTTCTTGCCCCAGTCCTCCAGAGCCTCCGCGTCGTTGCAGCCACACATCGTGCCGAAGACCGCGATCGACAGCACGTTCAGCAGCGGATGGCGAAGCCCACGTCGCGCCCTTGGGTCTTCGAGCACAGAGAAGTGGCGCAGCAGCGCCTTCAAGATGTCCGGCAAGATGTCCGGCCGAGTCCCACCCGCGGAGCCCTCGCCCCCTACCGAGTTCCCATCCTGAAAAGCCTCCCGTCGCCGCGACGGCCGCTGCACGCACCATGCGCGTCCCCGCAACCACTTGAAGTAGCGCTGCTACTCCGGCGGGTTGCGTGAACGCACCTGGCACGCACATCGACTCGCCGTGGCTCGGTCCGCCTTTTCAGGATGGGAACTACCGAGTCCACCGTCGTCGAGTGCGTCACCGCAGTTCTCCCCGTCGGGGCTGCCACGCCGCGCCCCCCAGCAGAGATCGTGAACACGGGGATCCGTCAACCTCTCGAAGTTCGCCACGAAACGCGGCGGGCTGCTCGAGAGCGGCAGCCGCTGGCCTGCTCCCCTGCGAACGTCACCAACGCGAGACGCCCACGGCGAGCACGGCTGGGCCGTGCACGACGAGCAACATCACACACAGCGACGTTCGCAAGGACCATGGCCCTCGCCGTCCAGATCAAAGAGTGGGGTTGCCGGAGCCCGCCGTCGTCCACGTCCGGCTGCCCGGCTGCCCCCCCTTCCATGGCATCACCTCACCACCCGGTGCCTCACGGCAGCTTGGCCCACCCAAGCCGCGGACGCTCGCGACTTTGGGATCGCCTTGCAGCGATGCGGCGATACGGACGATACAGACGATACAGAGATACGATACAGCGATACAGAGCAGCGCTTGACTTTTCCCAACCGGAGCAATAGCATCCGCCGAAGCAAGTGAGCACTCACTTCCAGACGGCCGCAGCATAGGTGAACGTTTGTCCCGATATCCGTCCAAGCCTGGCCTCGTCTCGGTGACCTTAGCGTTGGTGGTGAGCCACCTCGTTGTGGTCTCGATGGCCGTCGGGTTGCGCGTGGAGCACGTGCTCGCAGATGGCGCCCTGCTCGGGCTGGTGGCGCTGGGCACGAGGTACCATCGGGTCAGGGCCATCGCGTTCGTGTTGCTGCCATTTTGGCTCACGGGTTTTGCTTACGAGGCGGTGAAGCTCCTGCTGCCGCTACGCGGTGAAATCCACATTGGCGACCTCTTCGCCGCCGACCTTCAGCTCTTCGGAGTGACCGACGCGGGTGGCGCCCGCATCACCCTGACCTCGGCCCTGCAGCAGCACACGCACCCGGTGCTGGATGTCGTCACGGGCCTGGCCTACATCGCCTATGTGCTCGTTCCCCTCGGGCTGGTCCTGCTCTGGGCCTGGCGCGGCCAGACCACCCGCGCGAATCGGCTCGCTTGGGCTTTCGTCGTCGTCAACGTCGCTGGGTTCACAGCCCAGCTCCTGTGGCCCGCCGCGCCCCCCTGGTACGTCGACCAGTACGGCCTCGGGCCTGCGGTCATGGACGCGGCTCCCAGCGCTGCGGGTGCGGCTCGCTTCGACGCGGCCCTGGGCGTGTCCTACTTCGCCAACTTCTACAGCCGCAACGTCAACATCTTCGGCGCGATGCCATCGCTGCATGTCGCCTATCCGGTGCTCGCGGCGCTGGCCTGCGCTGGGCTGGGCCTGCGCTGGTTCATCCCCACGGCCGCCCTCGCCGCGCTGGTGGGCTTCAGCGCCCTCTACCTCAACCACCACTACGTACTGGATGTCCTCGCGGGCGTCGCCTTCGCGGTCCTGGCCTATCTCATCGTCGCGGGCGCCCAAAGGCGACTCACCGCGAGCAGGAGTGAAGCATGAACGACCTCTCGCACTGGCTCTCCGGCGACCTCTCCACCGAGGCCCGCGTCATCACGTCGCTGGCCCCCGCCATGCTGCCGCTGCTTTGGTTTCTCGGTGCCCTCGTCGCTTACGCGGTGCACGTGCGGCGGGTCGGTCCACACCTCAACCCCGAGGTCGAGGGTCGCAAGACCAGCCCGCTGCTCGGCCTGCCTCTGCGCCGCGCCGTAGACTGGTCGCTGCAGCCGCTGTGGCGTGGCGTGCGCGCCACGGCCTTACCACCGGCTGCGTTGACCACGCTCTCGGTGTTTCTCTCGGTCGGCGCGGGCGTCGCGGTGGCTGCGGGGCGCTTCTCCCTCGGCGGCTGGCTCTTTCTCGCCGCAGGTGTCCTCGACATGTTGGACGGGCGCCTCGCCCGCGCCACCCACACCGCGAGCCCCAGAGGCGCGGCGCTGGACTCGGTGCTCGATCGCCTGAGCGACGCCGCCCTGCTGGTGGGGCTGGCTTGGTACTACCGTGAAGGCTGGGTGTTACTCGCGGTCCTGCTGGCGCTGGTGAGCTCACAGCTAGTCTCCTACGTCCGCGCTCGCGGTGAGGGGCTCGGCGTGTCGATCCGCAGCGGCTGGCTCGCCCGCCCCGAGCGCGTGGTCATCCTCGGCTTGAGCGTGGCGCTGAGCCCCGCCCTGGCCGCCCTGCAAGAGCCCACCCGCTTGCACCCCATGCACTGGCTCGCAGTGGGCGGCATCGTCATCGTCGCGGTGGGCGCCACCATCACCGCCGGCCTGCGCTTCTATCGCCTCCTCGCGAGCCTCGACGGCGGGGCCGGCCATCGCGGGACCTTTGGCGTCGGCCGCGGCAGCGCCTTCCGCTCCGGGGCCGCCGCCGCCGCCGCGACGGCAGCCGACGCCGCCAGCGTCATCGTCATGATCTCCGCGCTGGGCCTGCCCCCGTGGTTGGCCACCTTCCTCGGCTGTGGCATCGGTGCGTTGGTCAACTTCTCGATCGGTCGGGCTTGGGCGTTCCGCGGCGGCGCGGATCCTCGCGGTCCTCAGGCCTGGCGCTACGGCGTCGTGTGGACGGGCAGCTCGGTGCTCAACGCGGGGGGCGTGAGCCTGCTGCTCTTGCTCCCGGGCTTGGACTATCGGATCGCCTGGACGCTCGTGCGCGGCGCCGTCTTCTTCGGCTGGAATCACCCGCTGCAGCGCGACTACGTCTTCCTGTCTTCGGAGACCTCAGCGCATGCGGCCTGAGGTCCTACTCGTCGGGCTGGCCCGTCGCTCCAGCCAGCATCCACTCAAGACGCTGGGTCTGGCCGCGCTGACCCTGGCGCTGGCGCTCACGGGGGCGTCCAAGCTGCGCCTCGACGCGGACCTCACGCACCTGCTGCCCAGCTCCTTTGAGTCGGTGCAAGCGCTGGATGCGCTACAGGATCGCTTTGGATCCGTCGGCTTCGTGGTCGTGGTGGGCCAGGGCGCGGAGCCGGAGGCACTTCGCCGCTTCACCACCGATGTGGCGCCGATGATCGAGCAGGTCGACGAGATCCGCTACGTGGATGTGAAGCGTCCATCCCAGTTCTTCAAGGAGCACGGGCTCTACTTCCTGGACCTGAGCGATCTCGAGACCATTCGTGATCGGGTCAAGGCCCGAGAGCGCTGGGAGCGCAAGCGCCGCAACCCGATGTACGTCGATCTCGAGGAGTCGGAACCGCCATCCATCGACTTCTCCGACATCATCGAGACCTACGAGGCGCGGTCCGATCAGCGCTGGGTGCAGGAGCAGTCAGCCGGTGACTACTACATCGACCCGGACGCGCGGATGATCGTGCTGCTGGCTCGGCCCACCCACCGCGCCAGCGATCTCGCCTTCGCACAGCAGCTCGTCACCAGGGTGAAGGAAGCCCTCGCCGATGTGGACCCCAGCGCCTACGGCCCCGACTTCAAGTTCGAGCTGACCGGCCGCTACGTGAAGAAGATCGACCAGCAGAGGCAGATCCAGGCTGACCTGCAGCTCGCCTCGCTGCTCGCGCTCCTGCTCGTACTGCTGTACCTCGCCTTTCACTTTCGACGGGTCAGCTCGGTGGTGTTGCTCATCGCGCCCCTGGCCATCGGCCTGGGCTGGACCTTCGGCATCACCGGCTACGCCTACGGGACCTTGAACCTGCTCACGGGCTTCGTGGGCGCTATCCTCATCGGCCTCGGCATCGACCACGGCGTGCACCTGCTCGGTCGCTATGACGCCGAGCGCGCCGCAGGTCGCGACCACCGTGAGGCCATCGAGCGGACCTTCGGCCGCACCGGGCGGGCCGTCATCGTCGCGGGGATCACCACCGCCGTTGCCTTCGCTGGCGTAGCCCTGTCGGAGTTCCGCGCCTTCCGAGAGTTTGGCGTCATCGCGGCGCTGGGCACCGTCCTTGTGATCTTGTCCTACACCGCGCTGCTGCCCGCGCTGCTCACCCTCGTGGTGCCCCTGCGTCGCTCGGGGAAGCGGTCGGGTCCGCGTCGTCCCGGGCCCTTCGCACGCACCTTGCCCCGCTGGTCGCCGCTGGTGCTGTGGCTAGGGCTGCTGGGGGCGGCCGGCTTTGCCGCCAACGGCGGCCAGGCACGCTTCGACTACGACTTCTCCTCCATCGAGGGCAGCGATCTCCCCTCCTTCCAACTCGATCGAGAGGTCAACCGCATCCTCGGCTACTCGCAGACGCCGGTGATCCTGCTGACCGACGACGTGGCCAGCGAACGGCGGGTGGCCCAAACCCTGCGAGACGAGCAGCGGCGGCGCGGCGCTGAGTCGACCATCGACTTCGTCGCGACGGTCTCCGACCTCGTCCCCCCCGACCAGAAGGCCAAGTCCGTGCTGCTGGCCGAGATCGGCAGGATCTTGGATCGGGTGAAGCCCAAGTGGCTCGATGAGGACGTCCGCGAGCAGTTCGACGAGGTCCGCAAGTTGGTGCGCGCCAAACCCTTCGATCGGGCCAGCCTCCCGCCCGAGGTGCGACGACAGTTCCAAGGCCCGAAGGACTCGGCCGACGTCGGTTTCGCGTTGGTCTTCCCGGCCATCAGCCTCTCCGACGGCGCAGCGGTGGTGCGCTTCGCCAAAGAGGTGCGCGACGTCGTCGAGGTCCCCGTGGCGGGTGAGGCCATGATCCTCGCCGACATCCTCAACATGGTGGCGCCCGAGGCTCCATTGGTCCTGGGGCTCACCCTGGTGCTGGGCCTGCTCGTGCTGTGGCTCCTGCTCGACAGCTTGCCTTGGGCGCTGGTCTCTTTCGGCGCGGCGCTGGCCTCGCTGGCGGTGACCATCGGGCTGCTCCCGATCGTCGGTGTCGAGTTGAACTATCTCAACATTGTGATGATCCCGGTCCTCTTTGGGCTCGGCGTGGACGGCGCCGTGCACATGACCACGCGCCTCCGCTCCACCGAGGCCATCGAGGCCGCGCTGTCGGAGACCGGGCGGGCGGTGACCGGGGCGCTGCTCACCACCGCCTTCGGCTTCGGCACGCTGATGCTGGCCGATCACCCTGGCCTGCGCTCCCTGGGCGCGCTGGCGCTCGTGGGCCTCGGGGTGAATCTGGTCTTGTCGACGCTCGTGGTGCCGGCCCTGGTGCTTCTGTTGCGCGGACCGCAGCCAAAGACGATCGCGGGGCTGGTGGCCACCGTGGGGTGGGCGGGGCTGTCTCCGGTGGCGCCGGGGACGTTGGGCGCCCTCGTCGCGCTGCCCATCGGCTGGCTGCTTGCCCCGTACTCCGGGGCGGTGTGGGCCGCCGTGGTGGCCGCCGTGACGTTCGTGGGTGTCGTGGCCACCGACCGCTACGTCGGCGGTCAGCGCGATCTCGATCCCCACGAGGTGGTCATCGACGAGCTCGCGGGCTGCCTCATCGCGCTCGCCTTCGTGCCCTTCGAATGGCCTTGGGTCTTGGCGGCCTTCCTCCTATTCCGACTGTTCGACATCGCGAAACCCTGGCCCATCGGCCTCATCGACCGCGCTCACCGTGGGGGCCTGTCGGTGATGGGCGACGACGTCGCGGCGGGGCTGCTCGCGGGCCTGCTCCTGTGGGCGGCTCAGCTCGCTTTGAGCTAATCGCCTCGCCTGGAGACGTGATGAAGACCACCCCCTCGACCTTCCGAGTTCCCGTCCTGCAGAGGCGGACCGAGACGCCGCGAGTCGATGTGCGTGCCACATGCGTTCACGCAACCCGCCAGGCCAACGCCGCCAAGGCTGCGCTGTCGTCGGCGGAGGCAGAGCGGCTCGCCGACGCTCCGGTGCTGCTGCGGGCGGGGACCCTCAACGCCTCCTGGCCTCCCACGCGCGATGACGCGCTCGATCCGTACCACGATGCTCGGTACAACGAGCTCGTTGGGGGTGTGGCCCTCGCGCTGCAGTGGGACTTCGGTGCCCCGATGGCCTCGGCCCGCACAGATGGGGCTCGGGCCATCTCGGGGCGGTTCGTAGCGGTGCAGCGCTTCGCGGACAGCGGCATCCCGCTGCGGATGTCGAAGGCTCGCCAGGAGGTGGCGCGCCCGCGCGACGTCGCGGCGCTGGCCGGAGAAGGGGGGACGGCCACGAGGCGAAGGATGCTCTTCTTGCCGGCCGCCGATGAGACAGGAACCGGCGAGGCGCGTGAGCTCCCTGAGGGGCCGGTCGCCCATTTGCAACCCAAGGGAAAAGACCAGCGATGAGCGCCTGCGCGATGGACTCGCGGGTCGCTCGACGGAGTAACAAAGAAGGCGCCCAACGTGGCGCAGAGGAAATCCACCCATGACAAACACCAAGCCCGTTTCACCCGCTCCCGCACCCAAGCGCCTCGGCGTGCTCCTGCAGGGCGTCGGCGCCGTCGGTAGCACGTTCATCGCGGGCGTCTTGGCGGCCCGGCGTGGCCTCGGAGAGCCCATCGGGTCGCTGACCCAGAAGGCGCACATTCGCTTGGGCAAGCGCACCGAGAACCGCAACCCGCTGATCAAGGACCTCGTCCCGTTGACCGAGCTCGACGGGCTGGTGTTCGGCGGGTGGGACATCTTCGGCGGCAGCGTCTATGACGCGTGCGAGACCGCCAAGGTGCTCGATGGGCGTCTGACGGCTCAGCTCAAGGACGAGCTCGAGGCCATCAAGGTGATGCCCGGCGCCTTCGATTCATTCTACGTCAAGCGGCTCAACGGCACGCACATCAAGCCCGGAAATCGGCGCGACTGGGCCAACGCCCTGCGTGAGGACATCCGGCGCTTCAAGGCCGACAACAACCTCGACCAGTGCGTGGTGATCAACGCGTCCAGCACCGAGATCTACCTTGAGCCCGGCCCCACCCACGCCACCATCGAGGCCTTCGAGGCTGCGATCGACGCCGACGACGAGAGCATCAGCCCCTCGATGCTTTACGCGTATGCCGCGATCATGGAGAACACCCCTTACGCCAACGGCACGCCCAGCCTCACGGCGGACACGTTGGCGCTGACCGCCCTGGCCAACGAAAGGAACGTGCCCATCGCGGGCAAGGACTTCAAGACGGGCCAGACCATGCTCAAGACCGTGCTCGCCCCCATGTTCAAGGCGCGCATGCTCGGCGTTCAAGGCTGGTTCAGCACCAACATCTTGGGCAACCGCGACGGGGAAGTGTTGGATGAGCCCTCGGCCTTCCGGAGCAAGGAGAAGACCAAGCTAGGCGTGATCGACTCGATCTTGCAGCCCGCGGTCTACCCCAGCCTCTACAAGGACCTCTACCACAAGGTCCGCATCAACTATTATCCGCCCCGCGGTGACTCCAAGGAGGGCTGGGACAACATCGACATCTTCGGTTGGCTGGGCTACCCGATGCAGCTCAAGGTGGACTTTCTCTGCCGCGACTCCATCCTCGCCGCTCCGATCCTGCTCGATCTCGCCCTGCTGCTGAACCTGGCCCAACGCGCCGAGCGCAAGGGCATCCAGGAGTGGCTGAGCTTCTACTGGAAGAGCCCGATGACCTGCCCCGAGGTCTACCCGGAGCACGATCTCTTCATCCAACTCACCAAGATGAAGAACAACCTGCGGCACATGATGGGCGAAGATCTGATCACCCACCTCGGCACCGAGTACTACGAGGACTAGCCGTACCCGCCCTCAGCCTTCACCGACATCGGTCGGCGGTAGGTGTCAAGGTAGTTGTCGCCGAAAGAAGGATCATTAGGCGGCCCTCTTCGGGCGGGAGAGGGTGGTGTTCGTACGGTCTGGGTTGAGATGCACCTCCTCGACGGGAGTCCAGGATCGGCAGCGGCCCGTCCATCGGTTTGGGTGTCGTTGTCGAGCAGCGGCATAGACCGCTGTGCGGTCCAGCAACAGCTTGAGATGGCGCCTAGCGTGGCGCTGCTCGGGGGTGACGTAGTTGATGGCGCTGTGACGATGCTCGTTGTTGTACCAGTCGACAAAGGCGGCGACCCAAGCACGAGCCTCCGTGATGTCACCAAACGCGTCGTGGGGGTACTCAGGGCGGTACTTCAGCGTTCGGAACAAGGCTTCGGAGAACGGGTTGTCGTCGCTGACATGTGGGCGGCTATAGGATGGGGTGATGCCCAAGGCGTCGAGCGTTGCCTTCATCGTAGCGCCCTTCATGGGCCCACCGTTGTCGGAGTGCAGGACGAGCTGGTCAGGGTCGATGCCCTCCTGGCGGGCGAGACGGCGAACGAGCACCGAGGCGTGCTCCATCGACTCGTCCTCATGCACTTCCCACCCCACGATCTTTCGGCTCCACACATCGACGAACAGGTAGAGAAAGTAGAACGTGCCGCGAACGTTGGCCCGCAGGTAGGTGATGTCCCAGCTCCACACCTGGCCTGGCCCCGTGGCCGTCTGGGCGTGTGGACGCACCCTGGGCTGGCGGGACGTCTCTCTGTGCTTCTGTTGCCCTTCGGCGCGCAGCACGCGATAGAAGGTGGACTCCGACGCCACGTACGCACCTCGGTCGGCTAGGATGGGAACGATCTGCTTGGGCGAGGAGTCTCGGAACTCCGGTGAGTTCGCGACCTCCAAGACACGGGCTCGTTCTTCGTCCGAGAGCTTGTTGGCAGGGGAGGTGCGCGGGCCACGGCGGCGGTCGTCACCGCCCTGCTGCGCACGCCAACGTTGCACGGTGCGTGGATCGATGCCGAGTACAGCGCAGGCGCGATGGTGACGCGCGCCTGCGGCGATGGCTTCCTCGATCAGCGCAAGGACTTCTTGCCGCTGCTCCCTGCTGTGCTTGCGCCCTCTTCCCCCCAGAGGGCCCGTGCTTTTCCCTGCAGCACCAGCAATGCCGCAGTCTCTGCCAAGGCCTTGTCCTTGCGGTCCAACTCGGCTCGGAGCTGCCGCACCTCCTTCTCCAGCGGTGAGCGCCGTCGCTTGCGAGGAGTGGGCTTGCCCAGTGCCTGAAGCACCGCGTCGCGCCATGCGTTGAGCTGCGCTTCGTGCAGCCCGCGTTCCCTGAGGAAGGCGCCTCGACGGTCTTCTGGAAGCTCGAACGCCTCCTGCACCACACGCAAGCGCTCCTCTGCCGTCCACTCCACCGGGCTCTTGGCCCCCGTACCCGCTTCGGGTTGTTCCTCGTTCATGCTGGACACTGTACCTGCCGCTCTTAGCCAACGCGACAAGGTGGACTGGGCGATTCCCGTCTCGGCCGCAAGGTACCGGGCCGACACCGCATTCCGCCCCACCATCCGCTGCACCATCCCAAGGCGGATCTTCTCGCTGTACTTCTTCGTCATGAGTTGCTCTTGCTGCCCCCCTGGTGTGTCCGACACCGCAACGCGGCAGCCTGTGGACAGTGCCGTGGCTGACGGGGCCCATGGACAGCTGGTGGACGGCCTGGCGCTTCGCGCCCTGCACTGCGTGCAGACGCCCGCCCACCACCTGCCCACAGTCCCCTTGGACAGCTCTCCGGACTTCGTCCTTCGACCTGCCCACAGCCACTTGGACAACTACGTCCTCGCTAACGCTCGGAGCGCAGTTGCCCACACTCCCCACAGGCTCGACGACGGCTATGTTTCTTGGTCTCTTCAAGGCTCGCACCGCTCCGCGGTTCTCGCTCCTGACGCAGCGCTTCGCGCGCGCCAACTCGAGGCGGCAACATTCCTGACACAGGGGGGTCGGCGAGGGCTGATCGCGTGGGCGGCTGTACCGGTGTCGGCCCTCATCGGCGCAGCAGCACGGCGCGTAGTCACGAAATCGACGGCCTATGGATCACGCAGTCTCCGGTGACCTGGGCGTCGGGGGCCACCCCGGCGCCGACGGCGGCCAACACACGCATGCGCAGGCCGTCGAGCGCCCCCACCTCGGCCTCGGCACGCGCGGACAGGAGGAGCCGCGCGTCCACGGGCCCCGGCGCCGAGCCCATCCCCGACGGCGCGCGAGCCGTTCAGGCGCGGGAGGCTCGGTCGAACGCCAGCCCGGAGCGACGATGCTGCTCCGGGCTGGCGGGCAAAGTGAGAAGTGAGAGGGTCTGACCCCAGCCGCATGGCATCTCAACGGGCCTGCAGGGTGACGACGCGGCCCCAGGGGGCCCTTGTACGCTGGGCCGGGGCGCCTCCGTAGCCCCCTGTGCCAAGAAGGTCGTCGCCGTTGTCGCGATGGTCGGGGACGACCCACAGGACGGGGTAAGGCGGACGCCGGGCGGGGAAGCGGCTCTCCAGGTCCGTCAAGCCGATGAACACGTCCGGGCGCAGACGACGCTGGGCCACCCAGGCGAAGACCGGGCGGTGGTCCGTGCCCCCGCCGCCCTTGAGGTGCCCCGCCCGCAGGAACGGCACCACACGCTCGCCCGTCACGACCTGGCGGACCTCTGTGTCCGCCACCAAGAGCGTCACCTCCTCCACCAACCCCGCCAAGTGCTCCAGCTCCGTGGCGATGGCGCCCAGAGCCTCTCGCGACATGCTGGCCGACGTGTCCACCGCCACTACCACGCGCCCCAGCCGCTCGGAGTAGAGGCCCGGCACGACCAAGCCCTGCTCCAGATACCGCCGATTCGGGTGGCGCAGTGAGTAGTCGTCGCGCGCCACCGCCTGCCCCACATACCCCCGGAACACCCGCCGCCAAGGCACCCGCGAGCGCCCCGATAGGCCCACCCGGCGCAGCGCCTCGCCGGGGATGTTGCCGACGCCCCGGCGAACCACCTCCTGGGACTCGTACCCGGACCCGTAGGCCCCGGCGCCAGCCGCCTCTCCCGCCCGGAGCGCCGTCTCCACCGCCGCCTCGATCCGCCGGGTCAGCTCGTCTCGATCCCCGGGCGACAGCCCGACCGGCGACAGAGCACCAGGCAGGTGGATGTCCACCCCGCCACGGTGGTCGGTGACGTTCGGGACCCGCAACCTCCTCCCGCCGCACGGGTCGTCCCCTTCCACGCCGCCGCCACCGCCACCAACCCCGCGCCCCCCCTGACTGGCCCCGAGCACCACCGTCACGCTCACTGGCTCGGGCAGCGTCTCCGCCGCCAGATACTCGTAGATCGCCTCGGCGATCATCCCGTCCCACCGACGGTCCAGCAGGATCTTCACCTCGCCCAGCTCGGGGAACGTCCCCTGGGGCGGCTCGTACAGCCGCTCGCGGTGTCGCCCCGGGTGTTCGATCTGCGACACGATGCGGTTGATGGCGAAGTCCGTGGCGCAGTTCCACAGCCACGCGTTCCGCCCCCGCCGGCGCTCCGTGCTGGCGAAGAGCTGGTGGCCCACCTCGTGCGCCAGGACGAAGCCGAGCTGGGGCATGCTCAGGTACCGCGTGCGCAGGGGGTTGTACCAGATGGTCCGCACGCAGTCCGTGGCCGCGAAGGCCTCCAGCCCCAGCGCCGCCACCAGCTTCACCTGGAGCAGCAGATAGCCCCAGAAGGGGTGCAGCTCCAACATCTGCATGCGCACCGCCGACAGGCGCCGCGCCTCGCGGTCCAGGAGGTCCTGCCCGGCGTCCTGGATGCTTGGGGGCCCGCCGAGCCTCACCGGTAGGGCCCCATGTGGAGGTGGAGCTGCACCAGCTCGCCCGCCAGCTCGCGGAACGCCTGGACGCCCTTGAGCCGGTCCAGCAGCTCGGGTCGCCGCTTGAGCTGCCGCAGGAACAGGAACACGTACTCCAGGTCCAGCCCCGGCGACCGCAAGAACCGCACGATGTGCCCGAGGTGCTCCGCCGTCAGCGCCCCCACGTTCGCCTCGTTCACCAGCCACGCCGCCACCGCGAAAATGGCCGCGTAGATGAAGGACGGCTCGCCGCGCTTGCCGCGCCGGAAGTCCATCCGCTCGCCCTGCTCGATGATCCGCCTCGCGTTCACCTGCCGGTAGATGCGCAGGTAGCCGAACAGCTTGTCCGCCGCGCCCACCCCCACGCACGCGGCCACGGCCCGGCGCTCCAGCGCGACGTCGCCCGTGGCCCGCACCGCGGTGAGCACCCGGCTCGCCATCTCCCAGCTCCGTGGCGAAGGGAAGGCGTAGCCGTCGCCCACGGCCTCCCCCAAGGCGCCCTGGCCGTGTTCCCGATGCTGGCCCCGCTGGCCCTGGTCATAGAGGGCCTCCTCGCCGTAGCGGGCGATGTACGCCAAGATCCCCTCGTCCACGCCGTGCCGCGCGGCCCACCCCAGCCACGTCCGCGCGTCCACGCGCATCGTGTAGTGGGCGAAGCGGTTGGCGAGCGCCGACGACAGCGTGGTGACGATGGCGTCATCCTCCTCCAGGTTCCCCGCCGCCAGCACGCGCGTCCCCGGATGGAACCGGAAAGGACCCACTCGCCGCTCCAAGACGATCTGGTACGCCGCCGCCTGGTGCAGCCGCGTCACCGCCGCGTTGATCTCGTCCAAGAAGACCAGCACGGGCCCTTGGCACGCCCGCCGCACCCACGCCGGCGGGAACAGCGACAGGGCCTCGCGCTCGCGGTCGGGGAAGTAGACGCCCCCCAACTCAGCCGGCTCGCGTTGGGCCAGCCGGATGTCCACCAACTCCAGCCCCATCTGGGCGGCCAGCTCCGCGGCCAGGGAGGACTTCCCCACGCCCGGGTGGCCGCGCAGGAGGACCGAGATCCCAGCCTTCAAGGTGAGCGCCACGAGCGGCCGCAGCTCGTCGTAGCTGTAGCCTTCTTCGACGATAGACAGCCCGCGCGCGGTGTGCGAGCGCGCGTCGCGAGAAGAACGGGCCATGGGGCCTCCAGGCGCTGCGCGTCAGAGCAGCACGTCCAAGAGCTGGAAACCCAGCTCGTCGTTGTCCAAGAGCACGGCGATGATGTGCTTGCAGAACCCCCCGTTGAGCGCCCAGTCCCCATCGCTGGCGTCCGGGCAGGTGCAGCTCGGCCGGGCCGACCAATCGGGGTGCACCCGCACCTCGTAGGGCCGCGTCCCCCCGCGCACCGAGAACACCAGCGCCCCCTCCGGGTCGCGTTCCTCAAGCCTCTTGATCTCGTAGCGTTTCAAGACCTCTCCCGCCGCCCGCAGGAACCGCCGGTGCCGGGCCTGTACGTCGATGGTGGGGGTGCTGCTGACCGGTGTGGGCATGATCGTGCCTCCCTGGTCTGTGTGTCTGACGGAAAGCGGTCGGTGGTGGGGTGGCACCCGCAGGGGGTGCCCGTCCAGCAGCACCGGCCCCTGGGCGAAGCGCTCGCCCAGCCACTGGTCCCACTCCACGAGCAGCCGCCGCTCTCGCCCGCCCGCGTGAGACACGTAGAAGCTGCGCCCGCTCACGCGCGTCACCGTGTACCGCTCGCCCAGAAATCTATGGGGCCCCGTGACGACCCAAAAGGACAGCCCGGGGCGAGGTGCCGGCGGTGGATCCACGGCCGGCAGCGAGGGCCAACCGCTGACGGGCCGGTTGCCTTGAGCCGTCGCGACACTCATCGCTCCATCCTCGGCACGCGGCGGCGCAAGGCGAACCGCGCCCTCGCCTCCTCACCCAGCTTCTTCGACCCCTTCTTCACCGCATCCCCCCTTGCTTCTCGCTCGTGGAACTCCATGCCCCCCCCCCCCGGCCCCCCCGTGTCTCTCACACCCCATACCCACGAGCGCGCGGAAGTTGGACTCCTCCTGCTCTGTCGTCCCGCGGAACACCCTCGTCCCCACTGGGCGATGGGCACACGACCCCAGCCCTCGTCGAAGCCCAGCCTGCGCCCCTTCGGCCCTGGTGCTCACCGCCCTCCACACCCCCGCACGGTACGAGTCAGCAGCACCAAGATCAAAGCGAGACTGGACATATTGGGTCCACCCAATACATCGCTTTGCGCGACTGCCCCCCCGGCCGGGGGAGAGAACTCGTGGTGGACCGGGCGGTTACAGCCTATGGGGTGTGGGTCGCAGCGCGGTCGTCGGGGACGCGCAGGGCGTGGCGGGCGGCCTGTGCGAGCCCGGCGGCGATGCGGTCGGTGCCGTGGCCCATGGTGATGTCGATGTGCGCCGCGCCGTCCAGGGCCTCCCAGACGACGTACTCGCTGGCAACGCCGTGGCGGGCCGAGCGCGTGCTCTCGGGGCCGCCCAGGATGTCCTCGGTGCCGAAGTAGATGACCACCGGGATGGAGATTCTTTGAAAGCCCGCGCGGATGTCGAAACCCGTGCGATAGTCCACGAGCTCCCCGCGCCGAATCCACCGCAAGAAGGTCCGCGTCACCGCCAGCGGCTCCCGCTCCTCCCCGAACCGCAGCAGCCACTTCACGTCCTCGGGCCGCGCCCGCTCGGGGTTGAACAGCCTCAACCCACGCGGCACCCAGTAGGGCATGCGCTCGTGCGCCGACAACATCGCCCGATAGACCGTCCCCAAGAGCACGTCGCTGGGGAAGTGCCCCCCCGTCGCCGCCGGCAGGCGCCGCGCCAAGGGCCCCAGAGGCGTCCCCGCCGCCCGCCGCCGCAGCGCCTCATACCCGCGCATCCCCCGCTGCACCCAGGGCACGAGCCCCTCCGCCCGCGCCGCCGCGCGCAAGAGCCCGGACTCAGCGCCCACGTCCGCCGGGCTCCCCACCGTGCCCAAACACAGCAAGTCGTCTCGCCGCGCGGCCAGCGCGTACCCGATGAGCCCGCCCATGGAGTGCCCGCAGTAGGCCACGCGCCCCGCCCCCGTGCGCGCCTTCACGGCCTCCAGCGCCGCCGGTACGTCGTGGAGCCAGTAGTCGCTGAAGTCCCACAGATAGTCCAAGGTCACGGGCACCGGTCGCCCCGTCTCCCGAGATACGGCGCGCTGACGCTCCACGCTGGATCGCCCATGTCCGCGGAGCTCCAAGACGTGCACGTCGAACCCGTGGGCGTGGAGCGCCGGGATGAACTCCCCCGAGGTCCACGCCAGCCGGTTCTGGCTGAACCCGTGGACGAGCAGGATGGGCTGGCCGGGCAAGAGGGGCTGGCCGGGCAAGAGAGGCTGGTCGTCCCCCCGCGACGCGGCCGGCGACGCCTCCCCCTCCCGCACCGGACGAGGCCCAGGAAAGCGCGTGATCGCCAACGTCCAGCCGTCCGCCGTGAGGACCTCGTAGACCTCCTCCGGGCCCAGCGATGCTCGGGTTTGCGAAGGGTTGGGGGGCCGATTCACGGTGCGCTCCTCCCGGGCTCGCTGGCGCGGCCGCTGCCGCTCCCGCTCCCGCCTCCGCCGCCGCTACCGCCTACGCGGCCGCTACCGCTCCCGCTCCCGCCTCCGCCGCCGCTTCCGCCGCCGCTACCGCCTACGCGGCCGCTTCCACTCCCGCTTCCGCCGCCGCTACCGCCTACGCGGCCGCTGCCGCTTCCGCTCGCGCTTCCGCTGCCGCTGCCGCCCCCGCTGCCGCTCCCGCTCGCGCCGCCGCTTCCGCCACCGCCGCCGCTTCCGCTTCCGCTCCCGCTTTCGCTGCCGCTACCGCCTTCGCCTTGGCCGTCGCCTTCGCTCCCCGCCTCGTCCCCTGGCGGGGGGCGCTTGAGCAGGACCTCCGCCGCCTCGCGCGCGGCGGCCAGCGCCGCCTCGTCGCGCTTGTAGAGGTCGGGGTAGGTGTGGGTGTGGCCGTGCTCGTCCACCGAGAACGTCTGGTAAATCAGGTGCACGGGAACGGGCGGCTCCAGGTCACGGCCCAAGGTGCGGGTCTTGGTCAGGGCCTCGTCCAACCAGGGCGCGCCCTGGGCGCCCAACAACCACCGCGCCAAGGCGGGGGCGTCGTGCAGGCGCACGCACCCGTGGGAGCGCGCCCGTCGCCGCTTGCGAAACAGGTCCTTGGCGGGCGTGTCGTGGAGGAACACGCCCTTGGTGCCCGGCATCCTGAAGGCCAACCTCCCCAGGGGGTTATTGGGGCCCGGCGGCAGCCGCACGCGCCAGCTCCCGTCGGGACGCACGTCCACCGCGTAGCCCTCATCCCGGGCGGCCTCGGGGTCGTCTCCCAGGCGCGGGCGCAGCGTGTCGTCCACGATGCGCCGGGGCAGGTACCAGCTCGGGTTCACGACGACCCGCGTGATCCGAGCCGACAGCGCCGGCGTGGCGTTGTCCTCCGTCGCCTCGCCCACCACCACGGGAAAGGACAACTCCTCGCGCCCATCCTCCTCCGCTGCGAGGCGGTAGGTGTTGATGTGCACCAAGACCTGGCGTCCCCGGTCCTGGCGCAGCGTCAGCCCGCGCCAGCGCGCCAGCGCCACGAGCAGCGGCGGCAGGGTACGCTCGGGCGCCAGGCCGGCGTTGAGACGCCGCCAGGTGAGCCCGTCCAGCCAGGTGGTCACGGGCAACCCGTGGGCCTTCTGCCAGGCCCACAGGGCGCGCTTGAGGTGGGCGTCGAAGTAGGCGCGGCGGCGGCCGGCGACGGTGGGATCTCCGTAGCCATCCAGGAGCAGCCGGTCGCGCAGGGTGGCGACCTCGGGCGCCGTCACCCCCACCGCCACCCGATAGCGCGTGCGCGGCAACCGGGGGACCCCGTCGCGGTACGCGGCCCGCAAGCGGGCGAGGCGCGCGCGCAGCGCCTCGTAGCGCCGGTGCCGGGGCAGCAACGCCGCGAGCGCGGGGGCCAGAGGGCGGGCGTCCAAGGCCGCCGCCAGCTCCTTGCGACGCGCGCGGCAGGCGTCCTTGGGGACCATCGCCCGACCCAATGCGCGCGCAAAACGCCGCCAAGCCCCCAGAGAGGCGTCCAGGGCCGGGGCCCGCGGGGGCACGATACCATGCGTGGGCAGCGTCGCGGCCAGGGCGAGCAGGGCCGCGCGGTCGTCCGGGGTGATGTCGGGCGGGGG
>CAYZID010000063.1:0-25348 GCA_964478315.1 uncultured Myxococcales bacterium
CTCACACAGGTCCTCACCGGCCCTCGACCCTAGAACTCGATTGCCCTGGCGCCCCTTCGACACGGGGAACCGAGAGCCTACCGTCCCTCCGGGAGCACGGACACGCGCCCTCGGTCCGGCCTCTGCGAGCCAGTGTCAGTCCAGGGGCCCCTTGCCCTGGCGAATGAGCTCGGGGCTGCTCCCGGTGAAGTCGATGATCGTGGAGGGCTCGGCCACCATGGGCCCCTGATCCAGCACGACGGACGGGCGCTCGTAGAGGCGTCGCGCGGCCTCCACCGGGTCGATCTCTGCCCCCTCCACCCAATCGGGGAGGCTGGTGACCAGGATGGGGCGCCCGAAGTCTTCCACCAGCGCCGCGCTCACGGGGTGATCGGGCATGCGCACCCCGATGACCTTGCGCTTGCCGGTCGCCCGCCGGGGCAGGTCCCACGAGGCGTTCAAGAGTACGGTGTAGGCACCTGGGAAGTGCCCGCGCATGAAACGGAAGGCCTCATCGCTGACGGCGCGCGCCACCGCCCCGACCTGCTTGAGATCCGCGCACAAGACCGAACACCGCTTGGAGCGGTCCATGGCCTTGGCCGCGTAGAGACGCCCCACCGCGCGGGCGTCCATGGGGTCGCAGGCGATGGCGTAGATGGAGTCCGTGGGGACCACCACGAGATCCCCGGCCTCCAGCGCGGAGACCGCCGGCCGAATGCTCCAGACCTCTGGGATCTCCCGGTCCAGCGAGATGACGTGCATCCTTCGCTCGCTCCCGGCGCCACCCGCGTGCGCGCCGCCCACCGCCCCCGCGCCCCCCCCCGAGCGACCCGCTCGGGTGGCGCCGACGGCCAAGTTCCGCGCGGGACCATACCCAAGGGACCGCCGCGGGTCGAGGTTGGCCGCACACGGGTCTTGGTTCAGGGCTCCGGACCCGGGAGAAGACCCCGATCCGCCATCAGAAGAACCCAGATCCGCCACCTGCTCTGCGGACCGAGGCGCAGGAGGCCGCGTTTGGGCAAGGAGACAAGCGGCTGGGCGCGGAGGCGTGGCCGCGTCACGTCGAGCACCCAGACGTGCAGCTCGACGCCGCCCACACGCGGGATCCAAAGCCGAATCCCAGAGCAGGTGGCGGATCTGGGAAGAAGACCAGCGTCGTTGCAACGCCGGGGCAGGTTGCTATCATGGGCCCACGACTCGTCGAGGAGCCCCTTGCCGCCGAACCCCGCAGACGCCGGCCGCCCCGCCAAGCGGACCAACCACCGGGGGATGGTCGTCTCCAGCTACAGTGTTGGAAGGCAGCTCAGCGCCACGGGCCGCCACTTCCTCTACGAGGGACGCAGCCTCGGGGGCAGCCGCAAGGTCACCATCAAGATCATGACCGAGCCTCACGACGCCTACCGGCGCGGACGAGGGCTCGTCGTCAACCCCTACATCCACGAGCTGCGGGCCGCGCTGGAGGTGGGCGCCAACCTCGTGGTGCGCCACCTCGACGTGGGGACCACGCCCGCGGGCGAGCACTACCTCGTCCGCGAGCGCGCCGACGGAGAGCTCGCGAGCGAGGCCCTCGCCCGACAAGGCCCGCTCAGCCTCCCCGACGCGGTGGCGGTCGCGGCGGACGCGGCCCTCGCCGTGGAGCGACTCCACAAGCTGGGCCTCGTCCGCGTGAACCTGAGCCCGTCGAACATCATCGTCCACCGCGACGAGGAGACCGGAACCTGGCGCGGCTGGATCGCCGACCTGGACGGCTTCGAGATCGTCGGCACCCGCAGCGCCCTCCTCCCCGACGAGCTCATCGCCGCCCCCCTGTACCTCGCCCCCGAGATGATCTCCGGTGCCCCGCTGAGGCCGGCCGTAGACATCTACTCCCTCGGCTCCCTCCTCTACACGCTCATCGCGGGCAAGCCGCCCCTGGACCTCCCAGATGCCCCGGCCTCCGCCGTGGCCGACTACCTGCGTGGCAACGGCCGCATCCCCTCGGAGAAGCTCCGGTTCCTGGTCCGCGGCCTCCCCGACGAGGCGGACATGCTCATCTCCAAGTGCCTCAAGCGAGGGGCCGCCGACCGCCCGGGCTCGGTGGAGCAGTTCGTGCGCGGCCTCCACCACCTCCTCACAGTCCACCGGGACCAGCACCGGGACCAACCCATCCACAAGAGCATCTGGAACCGGGTAGCGCGAGACGGCTGAGCGCCTTCGTCCCTCCCGGTCGCCGAGCTCCCAGCTCCGCCCGAGAACGACGGCCATCCCCAAGCCTCCGCAGCGTGGAGACCACCCCGCCCGAGCGCCTCGGGCCATCCCGGGCTTCCAAGTCCCCACCACCGGGGTTCCACGACCCCCGAGGGGCGCGTTCCAGCCCTCGCGGGCTACGCCCCCCTCCCGGGCGCGGCGCGGCCCGCGGGCGCCTCCCCTGCCCGCGGCTGCCACGAGCCCCGTTGGCACGAATGCTGCGAACAGCCTCCGCCGTCCACGGCCAAGCCCTGGCCGCAACCGAGGAGGAGACGCCATGCGCCGGTCACCCCAGCCCGCCCGCGAGCCCACCCACGCGCACCCCATCATGGCTCCGCCCGGTCACGCCGGGCGCGGAGCCTGGCGTGACCGGGCGGGTGTGCGGAGAGACCAGGTCGGCAGAGACGCGTTCGATCGGCGCCTGAGCTGGCGGGGCAGCTACCACATCACCCCCCGCTACGCCGTCCACGTGGAGCTGCGCCTCACGCGCTGGGGGGTGCGCGTGCGTCTGTTCTACCCGCCGTGGGAAGGGCGCCCCGCCTTGGAGCTGGAGACCGAGGCCAGCTCCTGGGAGGCCGCCGTGAGCCTGGCCGAAGGCCACGGGGTGGGCGTGGGGTGGGGCCAGCGCCGGCCACCGGCCCGGGAACCTCGCCGCCGCCGCCGGCCCGCCGCACCGCGAGCGGTGTGCCAGCGCGGAGACTTCCCCGCCGTCCCGGAGGCCGCCTGGGAGCGCGCCTCAACGGGTCCGAAGGACGGGAACGAGGACTCCGCCGAGAGCCTCCGGTGGATCTCCACCGAGGTAGCCCAGCAGGCCATCGCGGCGCTCCGCGACCTCCCGCCGGCCCCTCAAGGGCCGCCGCGCCCCGCGGAGCGAGAGGCAGCGCGCAGCGCGCCTGGGATCTTCACGCGCAGAGGCCCGTCGCCCTCCACCGACAGGGGCGCCACGCGGACGAGGCGCACGCCATCGGCCGTCTCCAGCAGGCACCGGGCCACGTAGCGCCCGGGGACGAGCCGCACGCGGGTGGGCGCGGTCAATGGGCTCTCCTGCCCGGCCCCCAGGGCCAACCGGGCCCGCGCCACCTCCACCGCGTCCTCGCGTCGGAGGAAGATCGCCTCCATGCGCACGATGCGCTCTCGGGCCACGCTCCGGGGATCGGCGCGCAGCACCGGGGGCACCTCGAAGGCCACGTCCACGTCGGCAGGGACGCGGGCGGTGAAGTACCGGAGCCCCGCAAAGAGCATCACCGCCAGGACCACCAGCGCCAACTTGCGGCGCACCTCGCGCGAGAGAGTCACGAGGGCGCTTGTACCCCACTTCGCCTCCCGGCGCTCGTGCGTTCTCGTCCGGGCGGGGCGCCCGCGGTCGCCAGCGCGTGGAGCGCCGAGCGCGGGGAATCTGCGACGAAGCGAACCGTTCGGGGTAAGAACGAGGTCGTGACGCGCGGCCGCGTACCGTGACCGCTGGAGCCCCCCGAGCCCCCCGGGAGGCTCGCACGCCCAGGCTCACACGCCCAGAGGGACGCGACGCGCCCCTGTCATGCATGGCCACGGGGGCCACGACGGCGAGGGAAAGCGATGAAGGTAGCCATCATCTCCGGGGGCATGAGCGGCGAGCACGACGTGTCGCTGGTGACGGCCCGGGCGATCCGAGGTGCCCTGGAGACGCTGGGACACGAGCCCTTCGACCTCCTCCTCGAGCGCGAGGGCGGCGCGTCTTGGGCCTCGGGGGGCGACACGCGTGGAGGAGGCGGCGCGGTCGTCGACGGCCTCGCGGCGCTGGCCGCCTGGGCCCCGGACGTGGCCTTCCTGGCGCTCCACGGCGCCTTCGGCGAGGACGGACGGGTCCAGGGGGCCCTCGATCTCCTGGGGATCCCCTATCAAGGTTCGGACGTGGCCGCGTCCGCGCTGGCCATGGACAAGGGGCGTGCCAAGGCCGTGTTCCGCGACGCCGGGCTCCCCGTGGCGCCCGACGTCGTCGTGCGCCGGGGCGACGCCGTGGATTGGCGGGACGTCGCCGAGGAGCTCGGGCTCCCCGCCTACGTCAAGACGCCCGGCAGCGGCTCCAGCGTCGGGGTGGAGCGCGTGGAGACCCCCGAGGAGCTGGGCGCCGCCGCCACGCGGCTGTTGGAGGAGGCCCAGGAGGTGATCGTCGAAACGAGCCTCCCGGGACGAGAGTTCACGGCGCCCGTGCTGGAGGCGCCGGACGGCACGCCCCACGCCCTCCCCGCCATCGAGATCCGCCCCGTGAGCGCCGCCTTCTTCGACTACGAAGCCAAGTACACCGAGGGGGCCACCCAGGAGCTCTGCCCGGCCCCCATCGACGACGCCCTGGCCGAGCGCATCGCCACGCTCGGGGTCGCCGCCCACCGCGCCCTGGGCTGCCGAGACTACAGCCGCACGGACATCCTCCTGGACGCCCAGGGGGAGCCCCGCGTCATCGAGACGAACACCCTCCCGGGGCTCACGCCCGCGAGCCTGTTCCCCAAGGCCGCACGCGCGGCGGGGATGACCTTCGAGGGCTTCGTAGCGGCGCTGCTGGAGCGGGCCCTGGCCCGCCGCGGACGGTAGAGCGCGGGGCCGGCGCCCCGGCCCCGCGAGGCGCTACTTGATCTGCCCGTGCGCGCCCGTCGCCCCGGGGTTCCCCACGCTGGTCCCCCCTGCCCCGCCCGTCCCGGTGACGTAGGTGACGCTGCTGCCGATGACCGGCGCCGAGTTGTAGCGGTAGATGCACCAGCTCTCGCCACCGCCGCCGCCGCCACCGGCACCACCGCGACCACCGTCGCCACCCCGGCCGCCGTGACCGCCGTTGCCCCCGTCGTCGAGCCCCGTCCCGCCGGCCCCGTAGGCCCCACCGGTGCCGCCGCTGCCACGGGCTCCGCCGGCACCGCCGTGACCACCGGCGCCCGCCGTGAGGGTGATGTGGTGGAGGTTGGGGGAGCTGTTCACCAGGAACAGGGCGAAGCTACCGCCGCCGCCACCGCCGCCCGTCCCAGCCGTGCCCCCACAGCCGCCACCGCCGCCACCGCCACCGCCCGCGCCCCGGTCGTCCTTGGCGCAGTTCGTGCCGCCGCCGCCGCCACCGCCGCCGCCGCCGGCCCCGGCACTGCCGTTCGTCCCGGACTGCCCGGAGGAGGGAGTCCAGTAGTCCCCGGAGACCGATCCGGCGCTGCCGCCACCCGCGCCGTCCGTCCCGTTGGCGCCCGCCGCGCCGGGATAGCCCCAGTGGCCGGTGCCCGCCTGATCGCACCCCTCATACCAGCTCTGATCCAGCCCGGTTCCTCCCACGCCGCCGGATCCCGCTCCCGTGCCGCTCCCAGACGCCCCAGGGTAGCCGTTCTGGTTCCCGTAACCGCCCCGCCCCCCAGCACCTCCATTGTTCCCTCCACACCCGGCGCCCCCGCTCCCGCCGTTGCCGTAGCTGCTGGTCCCGTCGCCGCCGTGCTCTCCGGCCGCCCCGGCAGAGCCCGACGCGCCGGTGCTCCCCGCTTGCCCATCTTGGCCCGGAGCACCGTTGCCCGCCGTCACGTCCATGTGCGACAGCTCCAGCCCCGAGGCCGACACCGCGTGGATCCCGTAGGAGCTGGCCCCCGGCGTGGTCGCCGAGGTGGCGACCACCGACAGCCCATCCACGACGGTGGGGAAGTTGATGTTGTGGGCGACGATCGCCGTGGTGCCACCGAGCACCTGCGCCCGCGCGGTCGTGCGAACCCAGCCGTTCGTGGCGTCATAGCCCCCGTAGACGCTCACGCCGTTCTTGAGGGTCAGCGATTCCCCATACGTGCGGTTGCCCACGATGACGTGGAAGCCCGCGTCCTGAGCGTCGATGCCTGCCTGGATGTGCCGCTTGGGGCTGGTCATGGTCCCGGGGTTCGCGTCGTTACCCTTGTAGAGATCCACGAAGATGGCCGTGTCTGCGTCCCCATCCACACCGTCGCAGTCGTCGTCCACGCCCGCCGGGTCGGGCACGTCGAAGCCCCCGTAGTTGGGCACGCTGCTGTAGTCGTCCACCCAGCCCCCCGCCCCCGTGCAGGTCTTCGTGGTCCCCGCGCAGGCGCCGAGCTGGTTGGAGTTGAGCGGTGCGGTGAGGTTGTCGTCCACGCCGCCCTGACAGTCGTCGTCCAGCCCGTTGCAGATCTCCTGCCGCCCGGGGTTCACCGCGGCGTTGAGATCCTCGCAGTCACCGCCGCCGTGCCCGCATGTGTCGGGCACACCCACGACCGCCATGTCCGCGTCGCAGTAGTCATCGTCGTCGTCGTCGCACCCCTCATCCACGCCGTCCCCGCAGTCGTTGTCCACGTCGTCGCAGATCTCCGTGGCGCCCGGGTTCACGGCCGCCACGCCGTCGTCGCAGTCACCCGCGCCGTGGGGGCACACGACCGGGGCGCCCAAGACGATCATGTTCGCGTCGCAGTATCCGTCACCGTCGTCGTCGCAACCCTCGTCCACCCCTTGACCGCAGTCGTTGTCCACGCCGTCGCAGACCTCGGTGACGCCGGGGTTGATGCCCGCGATGTCATCCTCGCAGTCCCCCCCTCCGCTGGGGCACACCGCCGGGGTCCCCTGCATGACCATGGCCGCGTCGCAATAGCCGTCACCGTCATCGTCGCAGCCCTCGTCCACGCCGTCCCCGCAGTCATTGTCCACGTCGTCGCAGATCTCGGTGGCCGCGGGGTTCACGGCCTCGTTCCCGTCGTTGCAGTCGCCCCCGCCCTGGGGGCACACGGCGGGCACCCCCACCACGTCCATGGAGGCGTCGCAGTAATCGTCGCCGTCGTCGTCGCAACCCTCGTCCACGCCGCCCTGGCAGTCGTTGTCCACGTCGTCGCAGACCTCCGTCGCGCCGGGGTGGATCTCCCCGTCCTCGTCCGCGCAGTCTCCGCCGCCCAGGGGGCAGGTCGCGGGGTTGCCGTCGGTGGTCATGGCGGCGTCGCAGTACCCATCCCCGTCGTCGTCGCAGCCCTCGTCGGTAAAGCCATCGCAGTCGTCGTCCACGTCATTACAGACCTCACCGCCCTCGGGCACCGTAGAGCAGGTCAGCGTCGCCCCGTCACCGGCGCACACGACCACGCCGCCCGCGCACGCGCCCAAGCCGCACGGATCCCCGAGCACGAGCCCGGAGGTGCCGTCCACGTCGGTGAAGGTCACCGTGCCCCCCGGCCCCCAGTCGTTGTCCACGACGCCGTCGCAGTCGTCGTCCACGCCATTGCAGGTCTCATCCCCCGCCGAGGAGGCCGTCGAGCAGGTGAGCGCCGTGCCCCCGGGCGCGCAGACGACGACCCCGCCCGCGCACGCGCTCCCCGACGCCCCGCACGCCTCGCCCAAGGCCAACCCGGCGGTCCCGTCCAGATCGGTGTAGCTGATGTCCCCGCCCGCCTTGAAGGTCTCGTCCGTGGCGCCGTTGCAGTCGTTGTCCACGCCATCGCAGAACTCCGGCGCCCCGTCGTAGGTCGTGTCTACGAGGTCGTCGCAATCCCCCTCGCAGATCCGCATCCCGTCGTCGTCGGCGTCCGCCTCGTCCTCGGGGATGACGCCGTCGCAGTCGTCGTCCAGACCGTTGCAGACCTCCTCCACCGACGCCGGGTCGTCGTCGCACGTGAGCCCCCCCTCCGCGTCGCACACGTAGACGCCGTCCTCGCACTGGTCCGCGTCCTCACCGTCGCAGGCCCAGCCTTTGAGGGTGAAGTCTTCGTCCGTCTCGCCGTCGCAGTCGTCGTCCAGGTCGTTGCACAGCTCCACCGTGCTCGCGTCGTCGTCGTCGCAGACCAGCGCCCCGCCCGAGCAGGTCCAGACGCCGTCCTCGCACAGATCCCCGTCGCTCCCGTCGCAAGCGCTGCCCTTGTCGGGGTAGTCCTCGTCGGTCTCCCCGTCGCAGTCGTCATCGAGCTCGTTGCACAGCTCGAACTTGGAGTCCGCGTCGTCGTCGCAGACCAGGCTGCCGTCCTCGCCGCACACGAGGACCCCGTCCTGGCACGCGTCCATGTCGTCGCCGTCACAGGCCGCGCCCTTGTCGGCGAAGCCCTCGTCCGTCTCGCCATCGCAGTCGTCGTCGAGGTCGTTGCAGATCTCCTCCGCGGGCGTCGCCGCCGAGCAGGCGCTCAACCCCTCGGCCCCGCAGACCCGCTCACCCAGGCAGGTCCCCAGGTCGTTGGTCACCGAGCACTCGGTCGTCGCGGCCTCCTCCACGAAGCGGTCGGTGCACGCGCACTCGGCCCCGCCCTGGGGCTCGCACACCGCCACCTCATCGCCTCCCAAGACCTCGGTCACGCACTGGGCCCCGGGGGGACACCACCCCGTCGGGCAGGCCGTGGCGCAGAAGGACCCCGAGCCGTCACCGCGGTCCACGCACCGGTTGTCGGCGCCGGTGTACAGCGGGTTGGCGCAGTCCGTGTCGCTCTCGCAAGGGCGGCAGTAGGGGATGTGTTCGTACAGACACAGGAAGGTCGTGTCCGCCCCCCCCCCACCCATGGGCTTGCAGCGAAACCCGGCGGGGCAGGCGTCCGAGCATACCTTCGTGCACACGCTATCGCCGCCCGGCCCCTCCACGCACCAACCGCTGTTGCAGTCCTCGTTCGTCTCGCACGGCGCCAGCAGGCAGCCCTCGCAGGGCTCCTCGACGTCGCCCTGCCCGTCCTGCCCCACCCCGTCGCCGGTCCCCCCGTCTCCCGCCGGGGCGTCACCGGGGCCCGGGGCGTCCGGCTCCACGAGGTCCAGCCCCGAAGCATCCACGCCCGGCCCGTCGAGGCCCGGGGCGTCCAGACCAACGATCCCATCGCCCCCCGCGGTCTCCACACCGCTCGCGTCGATGCCGCTGCCGCTCTCCCCCGACATCGCGCCACCGCCGCCGCACGCCGCGGCGCCCGCCAACGCGGCCACCGCCGCCAACAGCCCCGCCCAGGACCACCACGCGCTCCTACCGGATGCACACCCAACGACACCAGACTCAACGGCCCTCAGCTTCATCCCACTCCCTCCTGGGGCGGCGTGCACCTCGGCAGATCCCTCGCTGCGCCCCGCAACAAAAGAATCATAGGGAGTTTCCACCCTCTCATGCAATCGCCCCCAGCTCGCCCCTGTCGACGCCCCCTGTCCGCCCGGTCGCTCTCCCCCGAGCCGCCCGGCCCCCCTCCCCGTCAACCAGCGTCCGCCAACCAGTCCCCCTTGGCGAAGACGACCAGCGTGTGCCGCGCCCGCGACGCGCCCACGTAGCGCGCGCGCCGGTCCGAGCGGGGGTGGGAGGGATCCACGTCCAGCAGCACCACGGCGTCGGCCTCCAGCCCCTTGAAGGCGCTGATCGTGCTGTGGAGGATCGCCCGCCCCCATTCGCCGCGGCGAGTCGTGAGGGGATAGCCTCCCACCGCCTCCACGCCCGCGAGCGAGGAGTTCCGCTTGGTGCGCGGTGTGAGGAGCGCGATCTGGCCCAAACGCACGCCCTCCTCCTCCACCCACCGCCGGAGCAACCGCCCCACCTCCGCGACGGTCTGCTCGGGCGTTCCCTGGGCGAACACCTGAGGCACCGCCCCCTTGGGGCTCCAGTCGTGGGGCTCCCCCGCGCCCGGCCCGGCGAGGCGCCGCAGCACCGCGGCGATGGCGGCGGTGTTCCGCAGGTTGTGGGTGAGCCGGAACTCCGGCATCTCGCGCGGCACGTGGCCCCCGTGCTCGAAGATGCTCTGGCCGGGGTCGTAGAAGACGTAGAGGCGCCCCGGCTGGGCCCCGCCCCGGGGTGCGATGCAGGCCTCGACAACGTCCCACCAGCTCGCCGCGAAGTCCTGTCCCTCGTCCACGAGGACCGCGTCGTAGCGCGCCAGGCGACCGCTCTCCAGAGCCTCCAGGGCGACGATGGGCGCCTCCTCCTGGAAGAAGGCGGCCACCTCCTCCCGCGAGCCCTCGGCGCGGAGCTTGTGCCCGGTGAGCGCCACGCTAGCGTCGTCGCACAGCCCGTGGAAGTGCCGCGCCTCCACGCGCCCAGGCGCGGGCGCCGCCTCCCGCCCCGCCCCCGAGGCCACCGCGCCCTTGGCTCTCTTTGCCAGTCTCCGGGTGAGCCCGCGCGCCTGCTCACGGAGGTCCTCTCCCAGCCGCCGCGTGAAGCACAGCACGAGGACATCCAGCCCCCGCGCCGCCAGCCTCTCCGCCGTGGCGAGGGCCAGGACGGTCTTGCCGGTCCCAGCGCCCCCCAGGACGCGCATGCGCGGGTTGCCCAAGATCCCCTGGAGAAAGCCCGCCTGCTGCTCGGTGAGCTTGTCGAGCTGCCGGTGGGCCGTGGCGAGGTCATCCTTCAAGCGCCGGGTGAAGCGCAAGGCGGGCGCCAGCACGCGCTCGCGGAAGGCGGTGAAGTCCTCCTCCGACGGCGGGCGCAGGGTCCGCCCCCTCGCCCAGAAGGACATGGCCGCCTCCACGCGCGCCCCGAGCCGCCCCATGTCCTCGGCGTCGAAGAAGATCTCCCGGGGGGCCTCCAGGGGGGTGAGGCCCGCCTGGCGTCGCGAGGCCAGGGGGAAGGCCACGGCGTGCCCCACGGCGAAGGGGAGCCCCCCGCCGGGCCCCAAGAGCTGAGGCAGCTCCACCTGGGCTCGCCTGGTGAGCTCCCGCTTGAGATCCTTGACCTGGTCCTGGGCCTGGTCGAAGGGCGAGCGTCGAAGTGCCTGCCAGCGGCCGTCCGGGCCCCTCCGGGCCCACCGGCCGTCTGGGCGGCGCTCCACGCCGCGCCCCTTGACCTCCACGAAGAGCAGCCCCCGGCTCCGGTGGACGATGAGGAAGTCCACCTCCCCCTCCTTCGCCTGCGCGCGGCCCACGTAGGGGAGGTGGTGATACACGTAGTAGCCATCGTCGAGCTGGTCGCGCAGCGCACCGAAGACCTCGCCCTCGGCGCGGGCGCCGCCCCCCTCGCCCAGCGGCGTGTCGGGGATCATGTGTGCCATGAGCTCGTCCTCCTCGGGCCCCCCCAAACCGTTCACCAACGCCGTCCAGCCGAGCCCGCTCAGCCTCGCAAGAGGGCGCCCAGCCCCGAGGCCCGCGCGATGGGGCTGGCGAGGGCCCGCCGGAGGATGTCCGGCTCGCCGTACCAGTCGATGCAGGCCTGGGCGCGGGTGAGCGCCGTGTAGACCAGCTCTCGCGACTGGAGCGCGGAGGCTCGCGCCGCCAACACCAACGCTACGCGCCGAAACTGGGAGCCCTGGGACTTGTGGACCGTCATCGCCAGTCCCAGCTCGTGAGGCGGGAGGCGCGCCAGGGGCAGCTCGTGTGCGCCTCGGCTCCCCTTGGGGAACCAGGCCGTCAAGGCCCGCTGGCGCCCCGAGGACGGCAGGACGAGGCCCACGTCCCCGTTGCGGAGATCGACGTCGTAGGCGTTGCGCGTGACGAGGACGATCTCGCCCAGCCAGTGGTCTCCATGCTGGAGGTCCCGCGCGCCGAGCCGGGCGAGAGCCACCGCCAAGGAGGTGACGGTCCCTCGAACCCGCTCGCGGAGGAGGCGGTTCAGCCCCGCCACGCCGCGCGCCCCTTGGCGGTGGACGGCCAAGACCCGGTAGTCCTCCACGGCGTCCAAGAGGGGCCGCACCTCCGCCGCGCTCCACGCTCCCAAGGGGGCCTCACCGCGCTGGCGGCGCTCCACCAAGGCGGCGAGGAGCGCCTGGACGTAGCCCCGCTCCCCCAGGTAGGGCGCGGCGATGGCGTCCACGACGCGCTCCCAGGGCAGCGGACGACCGCCGTCCAGCGCCCGCCGCAGGCGATCCACGACCTCACCCTGGGCCACCGCGCGCCTCACGTCCTCCGCCGTTCGTGCGGCCAACACGTCGCGCTCTCGTGGCGCCCCGCCCCTGGGTCCCCGGGCTCTGGGGCACCCGGGGAGGGCCCCGGGCCAGCCGTCGGCGTCCCCGTCCAGCCAACGCCACAGCCCCCGGTTGGTGGCCGTCCCATCCGCGGCGCCGCTCGTGGCGTCGAGGCGCACGGCGCGGATGCGCTGGACGCCGTCGTCTCGTGCCCCCTCCAGGAGAGAGGGCACGACCGGCCCGTGGAGCAGGTCGGGGGACAACCGAGCCTCCTCGCCTAGCAGGAGCTCGGTGGCCGCGTCGATGAGCTCGCGCCCCAGGTCCCGCGCCTCGCGCGCCCGCTCCTCCCCCGCCCGCGCGGCCAGGCGGATGAGCCCCGCCACGGCGCCCACCTTGGGGGCGTCCTTGAAGCGGTGGTTCTCGGTGAAGGGGACGTTCGTCCCGACGAGGACGCCCTCGCGGCCCCCTGGAACGCCCCTGGCGCCCTCCAGGAGATCCGCCAGCACGGTCCCGGCCTCGACGCTCGCGAGCTGATCGGGATCTCCCAGGAGCACGAGCCGCGCCCCCGGGGGCACCGCCTCCAAGAGCATCCGCATGAGCACCAGGTCGATCATGGAGGCCTCGTCCACGATGACGACGTCGGCCTCCAGGGGGTTGCGAGCGTCCCGCCACAGGCCCCCGTCCTGGCGGACGCCCAGGAGCGAGTGCAGCGTCTTGGAGGTCATCCCCTCCAAGGCCTCGGCGATCCCGGGGCCCTGGGGCAGCGCCTGCGTCCCAGCCAGGTCGCGCATGTTCTCGACGATGGCCTCCTTCATGCGCACGGCGGCCTTGCCCGTGGGGGCCGCCAGGGCCACGCGCAAGGGTCGGAGCTCCACGCCCTCGGACGCGCCCCCGTCCGCCCCGTGCGCCTGCTGCGCTCCGAGCGCTTCGGCGTGGAGGGTGAGGAGGGCCGCCAGCGTCCGGGCGATGGAGTAGGTCTTGCCGGTCCCGGGCCCGCCCGTGACGAGGGTGAGGCGTCGCCGACACACGGTCCGCACCGCCTGGGCGGCCTGGCCGGACTCCCGGCCCCCGGCGAAGAGGCGCCGGACCTCCCGCTCCACGCGCTCCTCGGGGAAGGACAAGGCGGGTGGCGTGGCGGACAGCGCCCGCAGGGCGGCGGCCACGCGGTGCTGCTCCTCGGACATGCGCCGCGTCATGATCAGCGCCCGTTCCTCGTCCACGCGCTGGAAGACGAAGGGGGTGGCGTGCGCCGGGGTGACCTCGTGGGGGCCCACGAGCCGCGAGGCGCGCACGCACTCCTCCCACCGCTCGGGTTGTGTCGGCCAAGGGAGGTTCTCCAGCACCGAGGCTGTGTCGTCCTCGTCCCCCGCCGCGCCTCGGCGCCCCATGGCCTCGGCGGCGGTGCGGGCGCGCACGGTGCGCAGGTCCACGCCCACATGGCCCGCCCGGGGCGCCCGCACGGCCAGCGCCAGGGCCAGCAAGACCTCCGGGTCCTCCTCCCCCCACCGCGGCGCCACGGCGTCCACCAGGGCCACGTCCGCCTCGCGCAAGACGCCCGCCGCCAGAAACGGCGCCGCCCGGCGCTCCAGGGCGCGGTTCGCCAGGTACAACGGGCCCGGGAGGGGTGCGCGCTCGGCCCCCGCCCTCCGTCCACCGCCGTCGCTCGCTCCCGTCGCGCTCATCCCTGCCCCCCTGCAACGTGCGCCCCGTGAGGCCCGCCGCGCCTCGTCCCGTCGAAGGCACGGTCCACGGCCTCCACCACCTCGCGCGGCCAGCGGTCGCTCCACACCCCGGCGGCCAGCCCGCGGTCGCGCGGCGCCTGGGCACCCACCATGCCACGCACGAACAGGTAGAGGTGGCCGCCCATGTCGCGGTCGTAGTCGTAGCCCTCGCCCAAGCGCAACCGGAGGAGGCGGTGCAGGGCGACCGTGTAGATGAGCGCCTGGAGGTGATAGGCGTGCCCCGCCATCTCCCAGGCGAGCCAGGCGCGGCTGTAGTGGCCCAACCGCGCCATGCGCCGGTTGCCCGGCGGGCCGATGAGGTTCGTCTTGTAGTCCGCCACGTAGTAGCGGAGCTGGCCGTGCCGGTCCGGCGCCCGGAAGGCGAGGTCGATGGAGCCGGTCATGATCCCCGCCATGCGCCCGAACAGCGTGGGTGGGCGCTCCCCCGGGCCGCAGGCGCGGGCGCGCTCGCGCAGTGTGTCCAGGACGCGCCTCAGCCACGGCGCGGCCCCCAGGATAGGAGACGCGGCCGCCCGTGCGAGGGCCTCCTCGGCCTGCCGTGAGTCCACGCGGACGTCGCGCTCGGGATCGCCGTAGCGCCACCGGGCGCCCGCCCCCAGGCGGAGGTCGAAGCGCAGCTCGTCCATGCGGTCGCGGAGCCCCAGCGCGCTCAGGGTCATGCCCGGGCGCAGCTCCGTGACGCCGCCGTCCAGGGGGGTCGCCAGGATGTCCGGCAGCGCCCGCGCGACCAGCGCGTGTCGCGCCTCGTCCCGGATGCCGAAGCGCAGGGCCAGGCGTCGCACCAGCTCCGAGAGGGGCTCGCCGGTCTTCGAGCGCAGCCCTTGGCTCCCGGCGGGCCGCGGCTGGGCGCTCTGGAAATCCAGCTCCTCGAACAGCGCGTGGATCCAGTGGCCCGTGTCGATACCCCCGCGGAGCCCGTGGAGCCCGATGTCCCGGTCCCAAGGCGACGTCCCCGCGCCCGTCTCCAGCCCCACGCCGGGGGCCTCGCGCGGGGCCTCCTCACCCTCCAGCGCGGCGTCGGACAGGGCGCCCGCTCCCGCCTCCGTCTGGGCCGCGACGGTCCCCGCGGCGCTGGCCTGGGCGGCCATCCAGTCCTCGGGCCGCTGGGGCTCGTCCTCGTGGATCCCCCGTCCCTTGGATAGGGCCGTGAAGCTGCTCACCTGCCAGGCGCCGCCCAGCCTCCGCTCGCTGGGCCACGGCGTCGTCGCCAGGCGCAGGACCCGGGCGCTGCGCGGCACGTAGCGGGTGACCCTGGGCCGCCGCTGGAGCGACCAGGCCACGGTCCCGCCGGAGCTGGCGGCCAGCCGGCCCAGCGCCTCCTCGTAGGCCGTCTCCACCCCCTCGGGCGCCGTCGGGCTGAGCGGCGTCTTGCTGGTCACCCCGGCTCGCCCAAAGACGAGCCGACCCAGCGGGCTCTCCTCCACCACGCCAGAATTCCCCCCACCAAAGTAAGGCAGCCACGCCACGACGTGGTGCTTGGCCCGCGTGAGGGCCACGTAGAGCAGGCGCATCTCCTCGGCCCGGGCGGCGTCTCGTGCGCGCCTGGAGCTCGCCTTGGCCCCCAGCGTGTCGGCCGCGCGGAGGTCCAGGACCGGACCGGACTCCCCACGGAACCGGGCGTAGGCCTGTTTCTTGTTGGAGGAGCCCCGGCGGAAGCCCACCGTGGGCAGCAGGACGACGCCATACTCCAGCCCCTTGCTGGCGTGGATCGTCGCCACCTGAACAGCGTCGGCGTCGGTCTCCAAGCGGACCGTTCGCTCCTCCTCATCGGTGCCGCCGTCCTTCGCGCTGGCCTCGTGGATGCGCTCCCGCAGCCACAGGGCCAGCCCCCGGGGACCTGCCCGGCGGGTGCGCTCCTCGGCCTGGAGGAGCTCGGTGAGGTGGCGGAGGTCGGTGGCGTGGCGCTCGCCGTCCTCGCCGAACAGGACGGCGGGGACCCCGGCGACCCAGCGGCCGCCTTCGTCGCGCCCGTCGCCCGCGAGCTCGGACGCCGCCGCGGGCTCGGGCCCAGCCTCGTCCGCCCCCCCGCAGCAAGGCGCTGAGCGGCGCGCGGGGGCTGGGCTCGGGCTCGTCGGCCGGCCCGCTCCCCGCCCGACCGGCGACGGCTCGGCGTGGCGCGCGGGCTGCCCCTTGGCCAGGGCCGCCTCGAAGGTGCGGGCGAAGCCCCAGGCGCCCCATCGGTCGGCGGCCTCCTTGAGCTGACCGATCCACGCCTCCCATCGAGCCAAGGGGCCGGCCTCGGGCCCGCCAGCCCTCCCCCCCTCTCGGGCCTCCTCCCGCGCCTCCATGGCCGCGCCGAGCTGCGCCGCCGTCCAGCCGAAGAGCGGCGTGGCGGCGGCCGCGCGGGCCCGCTTCTCATCCCCTGGGTCGGCCACGGCCTCCAGCCAGCTCAGGGTCCAACGCGCGGCGTCCGAGGCGAAGACCGAGCGGTTCTCCACGGCCACCGAGGGGATGCCCCGCCGGCCGAGGGCGGCTCGCACTGCCGTCGCTTCCCGATGCGTGCGCACGAGCACGGTGAGGTCCCCGGGCCGGAGCGGGCGCGAAGACGCCGTGGCGGCGTCGCCGGCCCCAGCCTCGACGATCTCCACGGGCGGGTCGGCCATGAGGAGCGCGGCGATCTCCTCGGCGCAGGCCTCGTACACGACCGGAGCCAGCTCCTGCTTGGAGGAGCCCTTCCCCGACGCCCCACCGCCCACCGCACCGTCCAGCCGCCGCACGTCCACCCAGCGCAGCTCCATGGCAGCCCGGCCGAGCCCCGGATGCCCCCACCGGGCAGCGGGGTGCTCGGCGTCCACCGCGCGGTAGCCCAGCGCCTCGACGCCGAAGGGGCTCTCCTGGGCGGGCGGCGCCCCCTCCGGGCCCCACGTGGCGGGCCCGAAGAGGTGGTTCACCGCCCGCACGACGTCCCCATCGGCGCGGTAGTTCCGCTCCAAGGCCCCGCGCTCGCGCGCGGCCTGGGCCGCCTGGAAGTAGGTCTCCAGATCCGCGCCGCGGAAGCTGTAGATGGCCTGCTTGGGGTCGCCCACCAGGACGAGGCGCGCCTCGGGGTGGGCGAAGGCCGTGCGCAGGATGCGCCACTGGGCGGCGTCGGTGTCCTGGAACTCGTCCACGAGCACGGCCTCGTACCGCGCGCGCATGGCGCGGGCCAGCGCCCCCTCGGGCCCCTGCTCGTGGAGGGCATCGGCCAGGTCGGAGAGCATGGTCGCGTAGGTGAGCCGGCCCCGGCGCCGGAGGATGGCCTGGATCGTCGGCCGCACCCGGCAGGCGAACCACGCGCGAGCCTGGGGGACGACGCGCGCGCGCCACGCCTCCCGGGCCGTGTAGAGGGCCTCGAAGCGGTCCACCAGGGGCCAGCCGGCGAAATCGGCTCGCCGCTCGTCCTTCAGCCGTGTCTCGACCACGATCCTGCGGAGCTTGGGTTCCTTCTGCGACTTCTTCGCGGAACCGACTTTCACACCGACGCTGTGGGCGCTGGGCCACGCGTCGCAACCACCAGGCGCTAGCCAGCTTTCGAGGTAGGCAAACAGCTGCACCACGCTGTCGCCAGCAAACCCACTATTCTTGCCGCGCCGGAATTGGGAGTTGTCACGAAACGCCTCCCGACACGCCTCGGCCTCGTCGGTGCCCCACCAGGCGATGAAGTCCTCCTCGGGCCCGGCGATCTCGGCCGCCGCGGCCAGGGGATCGAATGCCGCGACGCCGGGGATCTCGTGGCACGGCCTGGGGCCCTCGTCGTCCAGGAGCAGCTCCGGCTCCTGGGCGGCGAGCATCTCCTTGCCCAAGCTCATGAGCTCGTCGTAGTCGAGCCCCATGGCCCCGAGCCGGACGACCTCGCGCCGCTCGCCCCGCGCGTAGAGACCGTGGAGGGTGTCGCGCACGAGCTCGTCCAGGAGGTCCAGCTCGTCGGTGGACACCTCGCTCACTTCACCCCGACCGGACTCGAAGGCCAAGCGCGTGAGGGTGCTCTGGCAGAAACCGTGGATGGTGGAGATGGTGAGCTGGTCGAAGCGCTCCAGGGCCGCCGAGACGCGGCGCAGGGCCAGCGTGCGGGTGAGCGCGCCGTCGTCCGTGGTGTCTGCCGTGTTGTCGGTGAGCGCCGCCAGGCGGGTGAGGGTGGCGTCACCTTGGGCCGGGTCCACGGGCTCCTCCCCGCGGAGGACGCGCCGCGCCTGGGCCAGCCGCTGGCGCACGCGGTCGCGCAGCTCGGCCGTGGCCGCCTTGGTGAAGGTGATGACCAGCAGCCGCTCGGCGGCCACGCCGTGGTCCACCACCAGGCGCAGCGCCATGTCGCTGATCTGCCAGGTCTTGCCCGTCCCGGCGCTGGCCTCGATGAGGGCGGGCGCCCCCGGGGCCAGCTCCAACTCGGCGGGGCGTCGCCAGCCGGCGCCGGTCGGCGTGGGTGTCGTCGTCGTGGTCGTCGTCATGCTCCCGCCTCCTCGCTCCCGCCCTGGTCCACGCCGAGCAAGGCCGCTCGAAGGCGCGGATCCATCCCCAGAATCCCCCCCCACACCCGCACGGCCCAGCGCACCACGGGAGCTTCCAGGCCCAAGCGCTCGATCTCCTCCAAGGGGTGATAGCCAGCGAACAAGAGCTTGTTCTCCGCCTCATCCCTGTCCCCGGGCGTGGGCGGGTGATTGTGTGGCTTGCCCTCCCACCCGCGTCGGACGGCGCTCACGAAACCTCCCCGCGCCTTGTCGTTCAGCAGCGCCGGCCGACCGTCCCTTCCAATGGCCGCACGTGTCGCTAGAGCCTGCGCGATGTTCGGCGACGTCTTCTTGAACAGCGGCAACGGCCACCGGCGCCCGGCTCGCCAGACCGCCACGAGATCCGCCAGGGAGCGGGCTGCCGCGGCTGGATCCGGTGCGTGCAAAACCTCGACCGTCCCCTTGGTCCCCAACAAGACCGCCCCCTGGACGTCCGCGTGACCACTCGCGCGAGCCGCCAGCAGACCGATCCAAGCCCGCAGGCGCGCCCAGTCGTTCACTGGAAAGGCAGAGACGTCCAGCAGCCACCGGCCGGGGCCCAGCGGGAAGTCGTCCTCTGCCTCCCCACTCGGCTCCGAGCCCCCGTCCGTAGGCTCGGGGACGCAGAGCACCCGCGGCCACTCCCCGAGGACGTGCGTGATGTCGACCGCGCTGCCCGCAGGGCCCTCCACCAACGCGCTGAGGGTCACCGGCTCGGCACACAGGGGCCCTTCCTCCAGGAGAAGCCGCCGCACCGCCAGCGCCAGCGCGGCCGCCTTGGCGACGATCACGTCCACGGCGTGCACCCCGATGGAACGGGGAGGCGTGCGCCCTTCGGCTTCCAGACGTCGGTACAGCCGCCCCGCGTGGCGTCGCAGCCACCGCCCCCAAACGGCCTGCGCCTCCTCCACGTCGGCTGGGACCTCGGACGCCTCGACGTCCGCGAGCTCTCGCCCCGCCTCGCCCGGAGCCCCTCCGTCGTCCTCATCCGCCTCGGCTTCGAGCCGGTTCTCCCACACGAAGATCCGCTCGTGGGCGCTCGCGGCCGCATCCAGAAGGGACTGGTCGGCGAGCATCTCCCGCAACGCCGCCTCGACCCAGTCACCATCGCGCTCCCCGATGTCGGGGAAGCCCAGGGGGTCGAAGGCCGACGGCCAGGCGCGCTCCTCGTCGCGCCGGAGCTTGAGGCGGCGTTCCATAAAGGCCCGAGGCGCCCGGTACAGGGCCGATGCAAGCCCCTGAATGTCGATCTCCCTGGGCGGCGTGCGCTCCGGGGCCAGCGGCTCGGGGCCGTGGGGACCCAGCCCGGCGCCCCCCAAGCCCCGCACCACCGGGGTCGCCTCCCCCAGGGCCACGGCGGAGAGGTGCTCGGCGGCCCAAGCCCACGGCGCATCCAGCGCTGGCTCCGGGCCGGCCACGCCGGGCGCCGCGGACGGGACGCCCCCTCCCTCCCCCTCTCCTGGGTCGGCGCGGAGCGCTCGGTAGGCCCGGGGACTCCAGGGCTGGAGGGGGTGCTCGGTGACCAGCGCCGCGCGCCCAAGCCCCGTCACCCTCCCCAGGGTCTCCAGCAGCTCCTCGATGGGCACGGCCGCCGGGCGCTCATCGTTGTGCCGGGCGTCGCGCCCCGTCCAGAAGATCCACAGGGCGTCGCGCGCGGAGAGCAGCGCCTCCAGCAGCAGGTGCCGGTCCACGTCCCGCCGGGGCAGAGGCCCGCCCGGCGCCCCGTGCAGAGGGTCCCAGGCCGGGCGCACGGGATCCCGCGGGAAGACCCCGTCGTCCATCCCCAGCAAGGCCACGACGCGGAAGGGGACCGCCCGCATGGGCTCCAGACCGCTCACCGAGATGGCGCCCGTCACGGCCCGATCGCCCCCCCGCACGGGGTTGTCGAACCGCCCCTCCAGCCACGCCAGCATGGCCTCACGCCGCAGCGTCAGCTCGGCGTCCGGCGACTTTTGGGCCGCCACCGCGGCCGCCCGCTCGAACCGCTCCAGCTCATCGTTCACCTGGAGCTTGAGCCACGTCGCTGCCTCGCTCGTCTCGGCGAGGCCGTCCATGACGGCGCGGAGCCGCTCCACCCAGCCGGCGACCGTGTGCGGCCCGGCCAGCAGCTCGCGCACCCACGCCAATCGCCGCGCCAGGACGGCCAAGGCCCCGGCGCGCAGCTCCCCCTCGCGCCCCTCGGCGCCCGCCACGGCCAGGGGAACCACGCCCCGCACCAGGCTGCCGTCGAGGGGGCCTCCCCCCTCCCCGGACACCCCGGCCTCCAGGCCCAGCAGGCGCAGATCCCCGTCGGTGCCCAGCTCCGGCGGCCGCAGGCTCCCCAGCCCGCCCGGGTCGTGCATGAGCGCCCCCAGCGCCACACGCTCGGCGCCGAAGCGCACCGTGTTGGCGTCCCGCGCGGGCTGGCCGTGGCGGGCGCGATCCGCGGCGTCCAGCCCCCAGCGCGTGTTGGAGGCCACGAGCGCCTCCACCATGGCCGCCACGTCGTCCTCGTCCAGCCCCAGCCGGCGCCGCACGGGGTCCAGCCCCAGGAGCGCCGCCAGCCGGGGCGCCGTGACCCGCTCGCCGGCCAGCTCCAGGGCCGCCAGGAGCACCTCGGCCACGGGGTTCGTCTGGCGCAGCCCCAGGTCGCTGATGGCCGCCTGAAGCGGTGGAACCGCCGTGAGCTCCTGGGAGCCGCCCCCTGCCTCTCCGCCGCCCGTCCCAGCCGCCTGGTCCGGCACCGTCCGGCGGACCGCCAGCCCCTTGCGGGCGAAGACCGCCGCCAGGAGCGGCGCGAAGACGTCCACCTGGGGGGTCATCACCAGGACCTCGCGGGGGTCCAGCGACGGGTCCGCCGCGAACCGGCGCAGGAGCTCGTCGCGCAGGACCTCGCACTGACGCAGGGGGCCGTACGTGCTGTGGAAGCGTAGGGACCCCTGGGCCAGCAGCTCCCCGGCCCGCTCGCGAACCCCCGCCAGGCTCTCCGGGGGATCCAGCGACGCTGGGCCGCCCACGCCGGCCGTCCCCACGCCGTCGGCTCGATAGATCCAGCCCTGGATCGCGGCCAAGAGGGAGTCCCGCTCGGCCTCCGAGCCGCCGCCCGCCTCCCCTCCGACCTCCGTGTCCTGGACGTCGCGCTCGGCCACCCAGCGCACGATCTCGGCCGACGCCCGCCCCAGGGAGGCGAGGATGGGGTTGTCGCGCAGGGCGCGTTCCTCGGCGTCCGCGTCCGTGGCCCGCGCCCGCTCCACCATCTCGGCCCAATACGTGGGCGACGGCGACAGCAGGAAGAGATCCACGTCCATGTGCCGGCCCAGGATCTCCAGCAGGGCCCGCTCCCCCGGGCCCAGGGTGGACAGCCCGAACACGCCCAGCCAGGGGCGAGGCCCATGGACGCGCGGCCCCACGCGCTCCAGCGCCTCGAAGCGCACGGCGGGGGACGACGGGGCCTCGCCCACGCCCAGGTCGGCGGCCAGGGTGGCGAGCCAGCGATAGTCCCCCGAGCCCAACTGTACGCCGCCCCATGCGCGGCGCCCGCCCTGCCCGGAGCTCCCGGGGACGACCTTGGCGCTCAGGGGCTCCCGGGCCCACGCCAAGGCCATGCGCGGCGCCTGGTGGCTCAGGGTGTCCAGCACGTCGGCCACGGCCCGGGCGAAGAGCAGCTCGCGCCGCGAGACGCCATCGTCCTCTCGGCCTTCTCCGGCCTCACCGCCCCCGCCCGCGCTGCCGGCCGCGCCCAGCGCCAGATAGCGGCGGGGGGCCTCGAAGAGGTCTTCACCCCGCGCGCCGTCGACCGACCCGGCCGCCAGGCGCCGCCTGAGCACGGAGAGCAAGCGCAGGGCCAGAGCGTCCGGAGCCCAGTCCTCGTCCGTGAGCGTCGGCGCGCCCTCGCCAGCATCGCCCACGCGTCGAGCCTCCCACCCTCGCCAGAAGGCCTCGTCCCAGAAGGGCGCGTCCACGGCCAGCGGGCCCTCGGGGCCACTGCCCTCCAACACCCAGCGCGCCGCCCCCCCCAGCGCCGCGCGCGGGAAGGGGAACTCCATCGCCGCGGCCACACCCCAGAGCGTCGCCAGCTCGTGCTCCAACCAGCGGGCCATGCCGCGGCTCCCCACGCAGATGGGGATGCGCCGGAAGGGGTCGAGGCGGCCGGCCCCCCCGGGCCCCTGGGGGCGGCGCCCCGCCAGGCGCCGGTCGAGCTGCTGCACGAGCGCCTCGATGCGGTGGGAGCGAAAGAGCGTCAGGGCCATGGGAGAGCACCTCGTGCGCCGGAGAGCGGGGGCCGCCGGGCCGCCCCAGGCGGTGAGCCAGCCGCGGCCCAGACGGAGCCATGCGTGGGACGCCCGCGGGGGCGCGGACGAAACGTCGCGCCCCACGGAGTGAGCCGGGGCGAACCCATGGCGGCAAGATACCGCGCGCGGGGCGGGGCGGGGAAGGCCTCCCAGGCGACTTTCTCGCCCCGGGGGCTCCTGGAGGGCCGGTTTGGACCCCGGGCGTCCGTTGGTGCGAGGCCGCAGCGCGAGGGCGGCGGCGACGGGGGCAGCCCCAGGTGGGCTACGAGGAGATGGCGGGGGCGCCCGGGGCGCCTACGCCACGAGGTCTTGCCGCAGCTTGGCAGCCACCTCGGGGCCGCACAGGGCCTCGGCGCAGGCCAAGGCGAAGGCGAGGGCCGTGGCCGGGCCGCGGCTGGTGATGACGGCGCCGGCTCGCACGACGGGCTCCTCGCGGTAGTCGGTGTGGTCGGCCAGGTCTTGACGGCAGGCCGGGTGCCCGGTGATGGGCAGGGCGCGGTCCACGCCCGCGCGGGACAAGATCCTGGGGGCGGCGCAGATGGCGGCCACGGGGCGCTGGGCCTCCAGGCGCCGGCGCAGGAGGTCCAGCAGGACCTGGGAGCGCTCCAGGTTCTCCACGCCGGGGCCGCCGCCCGGCAGGATCACGAGGTCCCAGTCGTCGCCCCACTCGGCGACGGCCTCCTCTAGATCGATGTCCGCCATGACCCGGATGCGGTTGCGCCCCACGACGGGGTTGGCGACGCCCACACTGGCGGTGACGACGTGGCACCCGGCGCGGCGGAGCACGTCCACGGGGGTGAGGGCCTCGACCTCCTCGAAGCCCGGGGCCAGGGGCACGAGGACCCGCTTCTTGTCTTGGAATGCGCTGCCCATCGTTCGTCCTCTCCTCCGCTGTGTTCTCGGTGTCGCGCCGCCCGGGAGCCCTGGACGCGGCGGGTCAGGCTCGCTCCTCCAGCGCGCGCCGCGCCTTGTCCAAGGCCGCGCGCACGGCCGGCGTGGGCGGGGCGTGGGCGCCGTAGTCCAGGGCGTCCTCGTACTCCCCGCGCTCGGCCGCGGCCACCGTGATGATCTCCCAGGCCCGCGCGTGGAGCCGGGCCGACAGCCCCCCTTGGGCGCGGAGCTGGTGGCCCAGGCGCTCGGCCTCCTCGAAGTCGCCCACCGCCAGGGCCCGCTCGGCGTCGGCGGCCAGAGCGCGCGTGAACTCTCCGTCCTTGACGCGCGCGGGGTCGCCCTCGCTGGTGATGCGGAGGCGCTGTAGGTTCGACCATCCCATCATCGCCGCGAGAAAGACGATCCAGAGATCCTGGGTGCCGAGCCCGTAGAGCGCGCCCCCCACGGCGATGGCGACGCCCAGCCCGTGGGTGAGCCGGTCGGCGCGGCGGGGGGGCTTGAGGAACTTGTGAGCCCCCAGGCGAAAGAGCTGTCCGCCGTCCAGGGGCCACAGGGGGATGAGGTTCAGGGCGGTCCAAGCAAAGTTGATCCAGACCAGGGCGCCCAGGAGGAACCTGAACAGCTCGTGCTCCTCAAGCTGCGCGGGCGTGAAGGCGAAGCGGGCCGCGCCCCAGGCCACGACCCCCAGGAGCAAGCCGGCCCCTGGGCCCGCCGACAGGATGAGGGCCTCCCGCTTGGGGTCCCGGGCGGGGAGGTGCTGCGTGAGGCCCCCGAAGCCCCAGAGCACGACGCTGGGCTCCAGGCGAAAACGCCGCGCCACGAGGGCGTGGCCGAACTCGTGGACGAGCAAGCTCAAGGTCACGGCGAAGGCGACGACCAGGGAGTGAGCCATGCTGCCCATCCCGCTGCTGAGGAACACGAGGAGCAGGAGGTACCAGCCCGACACCGCCACGGGGATGCCGCCCAGAGTGAAGATGTGAATGGCGCCATTCATGGCCTTCTCCCTACCGGAGCGCCCGCGGTCGGTAAAGACCAAGGGCGCGATGGCGGTGCTTCCGCGGCCGCGACCGGGGCCGCTTCCGCAGCCGCGACCGCAGCCGCGACCGCAGCCGCTGCCGCTGCCGCTTCGGCTGCCACGACCGCTGCCGCTGACGCACTCGGAAGCGCGACGAGCGGGCCTACGCGCCGGCCCGAGGGCCCGGCTCTCCGGGGACGGGCGCCGGATACTGGCCGTCGAAGCACGCGGCGCACCACCCTGCCCGGCCGGCCGAGGCCTCGCCCGCATCCCCCAGGGCCTCCCACAGCCCGGCCAGGGAGACGTAGGCGACGCTGTCGGCCCCCAGCGCCCGGGCGACCTCCCCCTCGTCCCGTCCGGCGGCCAGGAGCTCGTCCCGGGACGGCGTGTCGATTCCGAAGTGGCAGGGCCACACCGTGGGCGGGCTGGCGACCCGCAAGTGCACCTCCCGCGCCCCCGCCTGCCTCGCCATTTGGACGATCTCCCGAGCGGTTGTCCCGCGCACGATCGAGTCGTCCACTACGACCACGCTCCGCCCCCGCAGCACGTGCTCGACGGGGCTCAGCTTCAGCCGCACGGCCAGGTGCCGCGTGGCGGCCGTGGGTCGGATGAAGGTCCGCCCGGCGTCCGCGCTCCGCAGGATCCCCCGCTCGAAGGGCAGCCCCGTCTCCTGGGCGTAGCCCAAGGCCGCGGGGGCTCCCGAGTCGGGGACCGGCACCACGACGTCCGCCCCCGGGACCGGCGCCTCCCGCCCGAGCTGGCGACCGATGGCCCGCCGCGCACCGTAGACCCCCAGCCCGAAGACCTCGGAGTCCGGCCGCGCGAAGTAGATCTGCTCGAAGACACACCGGGCCAGCGGCAGCTCCCCCCCTCCCGGGGCCTGGCCCGCGTCGCGCAGCCGCGCCCGCGCCACCGCCACGCCGCCCGCGCCGTGGCTGATTCGGACGATCTCCCCGGGCGCCACCTCCCCCACGACCCGGCCGCCCACACAGCGCACCGC
>CAYZID010000064.1:0-24874 GCA_964478315.1 uncultured Myxococcales bacterium
TTGCCCAAGCGCGGCCTCCTGCGCCTCGGTCCGCAGAGCAGGTGGCGGATCGGGGGATACGACGCCCAACCGCGAGGCGTCGCCGCGGCCTGGGCTCCGACCGCGCCGACCGCGCGCGGCGTGAGGTGCGGCCTACGCAGGCCCGCTTGCCCGGGCGGTCTCAGGGAGCCTGAGCCGCAGCGACGAAGCGCGCGGCCAGGGAGGCTCAAAGCCTGGCGGCCCCTGGTGAACACGGACTCCGGGGGCAGTCCGCAGTGTGTGGCGACCGCTCGGACGACGTCCGCGAACCCGTCGAGGTTCTTCCCGGAGATGACCTTGGCTCGGCTGCCTCCTTGGGCTGCGCGCGGGGAGCCCGTCCCGCGCGCGCGAGTGGCCCAGAAGCGCTGCACGGCGTGCGCGACGAGCTCGTCGAAGTCCGGTGGCAAGAGCCGCACGCTCACGCCGCCTTGCGACGAACTCGAGCGGACTGAGCAAAGGCCCGGATGGCCGAGGCCGCTCGGCCGTCGAGGCCGTAGAGAGGGAGCACGACCGCGTCCACCTCCTCCACCGGTGCGCGGCTCGCCACGGCGCGGAGCGCTTCGCGGTGCGCCCGGGAGAGCGAGGCCCAGGGCGGGACTCGAATGCGCCGGAGGTACTGAGCCTGAAACCGCAAGAAACCGCCCGACATGCGTACTCCGTAGGCGGCCACGAAGGCCAGGGCCGCGGAGGAACGCAGCACGGCCTGGAGCACGCGCAGGTCCCAGATGTCCGAGGTCACGACGTAGAGGTTGTGATGGGGGTAATAGTGACCCGGGTCCAGGCAGACCACGGCCTCGCCCTTGATGTCCGGGATCAGGAGCTTGGGACGCAGGGTGAGCGTGGGGTCGATGCGGTCGATCGTCTTATACCACTTGGCCGGATGCTTCCGGGCCGTGTGCCGGCGACGCAAGGTCGCCTCGTGGCTCGCCAAGTAGGCTGCGAACCGCGGAAAGCCGGACAGCGGGGCCAACCCACCGCGCTCATCGTAGGGGTTCACAATGCCCCAGCCCCCCCACCGCACCTCACCGTCCGCGCAGTCCCCCGCCATGACCAGCGGGAGCTTGCGTTCACGTTCCACCGGTAGGTCTTCCAAGGGCCCAATGAAGACGCGGTCCGCCCCTGTAGCCACCCCGATGCCGACCCGGGCCCCCGCCTCCTCGAGCGTGGGCAGCCGACTCTCCATCTCCCGCAATGTCCGCAACACGTGCGGCGCGTCGAGGAGCCACGGGTCACGCCCCGAGGCCACGTCGTGTACGGACACGACGCGGTCGACCCCACCATCGCCCTGGGGGGCTGCCCTTCGCAGTTGTTCAACCACGGCGGACAGCCTCGCGGCCGACTCGCGGCCGCCGAGCGCCACCCGGGTAGGCCCGCCCTCCCCCCGTTGAATGACGGTGATGGCCGGGTAGGCGATGACCTCGGAGTGGAAGGCGTCGGCTCGCTCCAGGTCCACATAGTACTTGAGGTGAAACCCCCGGGCGACCTTCTGGCGCAGCGGTCCCCCGTACTTGTTCTTGATCCACCGGTTCGCGCAGATGTAGCCCAGGGTTCCCCGGTCTGCGAGCAGATCGAGGCCGCGCTCGTAGAAGGGCACGTACAGATCCGCGCGGTCGTAGAGAGTCGCGAACCGGTCCTTGTAGGCCTTGAGCAGCGCGCTGGGAATGCGCTCCTGACGCACATAGGGCGGGTTGCCGACGACGAAGTCGAACGCGCCCACGAGGTCGGTCAACAGGAAATCGTCGTTCACGAGCCACGCGTCGACCAGTCGCCTGGCCGCGTCCGCCCCCACACCAAACGCCCGAAGCCTGGCAAGAATGCGCCCCCGTGTCCGTTCGTACGTGTCCCCGTGGACCTCGACGCCGCAGAGGCAAGAAGCGAGCTCCCCGGCCGCCGCGGGGCTCCCGCCGTGCGCCTGAAACGCGCGCAGCAGTCGATCCAAGGCCTCCAGCAAGAAATCGCCCTGTCCGAAAGAGGGCTCCAAGAGCCGCAGCGTGTGCAGGGGGCGGTCCGACGTGTAGCCGCACAGATCCAAGATGGCCCGAACGACGCCCCCCTTCGTGAAGACGGCGCCGCGCTCCGTGGCCTGTCCGGCGGCGGCCAAGGCGTCCACCGCGCGGCGAACGCCCTCGGGTCGCGGGAACTCCAGCGCCAACTGCCGCACCATGTCTCCTCCACGTCCCGCGGTGCCGGTCGAAGCAACTCGACCGGCCCCAGAGCCAACCGTCGCGACCCGGCCCAGTGTGTTGTCTCGAGCTGACGGAGGCAAGCGCGCGGACGCACGCACGGGGCCGCGCCTCAACGAACACCAGGACCTACCTCGGGGCCGCCCCGGGAAGCCGTGGGGAGCGGCGGACGACGGGGGCGCTGTGTGATTGCGCGCGCTTGAAGGGGTGGTCTATGGTCCGCGGCGCGCCGCCACCCGGCGGCGCGCGTGGCGCCCAACGCCCGCCCCAGCCCGCCGAACCAGCCCTTGGGAGGAGACCGTGCCCGACTCCATCGACCGCCTCGTGACGAACACGATCAAGACCCTGGCCATGGACGCCATCGACCGCGCGAACTCCGGTCACCCGGGGCTGCCCATGGGGATGGCCGGCGCCGCGTCTACCCTGTGGCGGCGCTTCCTCACCGTGGACCCCACCGCCCCCGACTTCGTGGACCGAGACCGGTTCGTCCTGTCGGGCGGTCACGGCAGCATGCTGCTCTACGCCCTGCTGCACCTCAGCGGCTTCGACGTGAGCCTGGACGACATCAAGGCCTTCCGCCAGCTCCACTCCAAGACCCCGGGTCACCCCGAGGTGGGGGTCACGCCGGGCGTGGAGACGACGACCGGGCCACTCGGCCAGGGCTTCGCCAACGCCGTGGGGATGGCCATGGCCGAGGCCTACCTGGCCGCCCACTTCAACCGCCCGGGCTTCGACATCGTGGACCACTGGACCTACGCCACCTGCGGGGACGGCGACCTCCACGAGGGCGTGAGCCACGAGGCGGCCGCCCTGGCGGGACACCTGGGGCTCGGCAAGCTCATCGTCCTGTTCGACGACAACGGAATCACCATCGAGGGGCCCACGTCCCTCGCTACGAGCGAGGACGTCACGGGGCGCTTCGAGGCCTACGGCTGGCAGGTCCTGGAGGTGAACGGCCACGACCACCAGGCCGTCGCCGGCGCCATCGAGGAGGCGCGCGCCGTCCGCACCCACCCCACGCTCATCCGCTGCCACACCCACATCGGCCACGGGAGCCCCCACCGGCAGGACACGGCCAGCGTCCACGGCTCGCCCCTGGGCGCCGAGGAGAACCGCGCCACCAAGGAGAACATCGGCTGGCCGCCGGACGCCCAGTTCCTCGTGCCCGATGAGGCCCGGGAGGCCTTCGGCGAGCTGCGCGCCCGCGGCGCCGCGCGCCGAGAGGCCTGGGAGGCCATGTTCACGCGCTACGCCGAGGAGCACCCCGAGCTGGCCGCCACCTGGCGCCGCATCCACGCCGCGGGCGAGGCCGCGCTCCCGGGCGGGTTGGCGGGCCTGGACGCGCTCCTGCCGCGCTTCGAGGAGGCCGGCAAGCAGGCCACGCGCGCCTCGTCCGGCGTGGTCATCAACGCCCTGGCCCCAGCGATGATGGAGCTCTGGGGCGGCTCCGCCGACCTGGCGGGCTCCACGAAGACCCTGGTCAAGGGGGCGCCGTCCTTGGCGCCCGGCGCGCCGGGAGGGCGCAACATCCACTTCGGGATCCGCGAGCACGGGATGGGCGCCATCATGAACGGCGTGGCCCTCCACGGCGGCCTCATCCCCTACGGCGCGACCTTCCTGACCTTCTCGGACTACATGCGCGGCGCCGTGCGCCTGAGCGCCCTCATGGGCCAGCGCGTCGTCTACGTGTTCACCCACGACAGCGTCTTCCTGGGCGAGGACGGCCCCACCCACCAGGCCGTAGAGCACGCCATGGCGCTGCGCCTCATCCCCGGGCTGGAGGTCATCCGCCCCGCCGACGGCAACGAGACGGCCGCCGCCTGGCGGGACGCCCTGCGCCACGACGACCGCCCCACGGCCCTGCTCCTCACGCGCCAAGGCGTGCCCCAAGTGGCGCCCTTCGAGGCCGCGCTCGCGGGCGTGGCCCAAGGCGCCTACGTGCTGCGCGACACGGCGGACGGTGCTTCGCCCGACCTCGTGCTCCTCGCCTCGGGCTCCGAGGTCCACGTGGCCCTGGCCGCGGCCGACGAGCTCCAGGCCCAGGGGACCCAGGTGCGGGTCGTGTCCGTGCCCAACCTGGGCCGCTTCCTGGCACAGCCCGCCGCCACCCGCGACGCCGTCATCCCGCCGAGCTGCCTAGCCCGCCTCAGCGTCGAGGCCGGCGTGACGCGCGGCTGGGAGCCCCTCCTGGGCCCTCTCGGGGAGGCCGTGGGCATCGACCGCTTCGGCGAGTCCGCGCCGGCCGAGGAGCTCGCGGAGCTCTTCGGGCTCACCGCCGAGGCCGTGGCCCAGCGCGCCCGCGAGCTGCTCCAGGCGCTGCCCGCCCGCGCCGCCGCCCTGCGCGACCAGCTCGGCGGATGACGTACACGGGCGGAGCCAATCTGGACGGGTGCAGCCAAGGACGCGCGACGTGACGTGGACGCTCACGGTCGAACCCACCCTGCCCCGCGAGGTGGTGGGGCTGGAGGAGGCCCTCGCCGTCCCTGGCCTCGCGCTGGTCCCGTGGGGCTCTCGGGAGGCACGAGGCGCCCACGCGGCCCTCGTGCGCTCCCGAACGCGCGTGGACACCGCCTGGCTCGCCGCCCACCCGGCCCTGCGCTGGGTGGCCACGGCCAGCAGCGGGACGGAGCACCTGGACCCCGCCGCGCTGGCCGCCCCGCCCCCGCCAGGCCGCCCACCCGTGGCCTTCACCGGGGCCCGAGGCGGGAACGCCCAGGCCGTGGCGGACTGGGTGGAGGTGGCGCTGGAGCGCCTGGCCGACGCCCTCCCGGGACGTGGGCGGGGCGGGGCGCCCCTGGGCGGGGTGACGGTGGCCGTCGTCGGCGTGGGGTTCGTGGGACGGGCGGTAGCGGCGAGGCTGCGCGGGCTCGGGGCGTCGGTGCTCCTCAACGATCCCCCACGCGCCGCCCGAGAGCCGGACTTCGCCCCGCTCCACACGCCACTCCGCGAGGCCTTGGCGCAGGCCGACGTGCTGACCCTGCACGTCCCCCTCCAGGCCGACACCCGCCACCTCGTGGGCGCCCCCGACCTGGCTCGGTTCGCGGGTCGTGTCGTCCTCAACGCCGCACGCGGGGGCGTCCTGGACGAGACGGCGGCCGTGGCCTGGGCGCGCACGACCGGCGGTCGCCTCGGGCTCGACGTCTTCGAGGGCGAGCCCCACGGCGTGGCCGCCGAGCACGTCGCGGCGGCGGCCGTGGCCACCCCGCACGTGGCGGGGCACACCGCGGAGGGCAAGGCCGCCCTCATCAACCGCAGCCTCACGTGGCTCGGGGCGGCGCTGGACCTCCCCCTGGGGACCCACACGCCGCGCAGCTCCGCGCCCTCTCCCACCCACCCCGGACGGCTCGTCGCCCCCCGCGCCGACGCGCCCACGGCCCGCACGGCCCTCCGAGACGCCGAGGACGCACTCCGCCGAGGCATCCCCTTCGACCAGGCCCGCCCGCTCGGGCTCCGGCGGGCGCTCCACGCGGAGCTCCCGGATGGCCCCCTCCCCTCCCCTCTCAAGACCTCACGGCGGGCTCCCGCCCACGACGACCGTTGACCCCGCTCCCCGCCTCGCGCAGGATGCCGGCCATGCGCGCCCTCGCCCCCGTCGTGTCCGCGATCGCCCTGCTCTCGCTCGCGGCGTGCCCATCGCACGGCCTCGTCCCTCTCCGAGGCGACGGCCCCGAGATCGCCGCTCTCCTCCAGGAGCCCGCGCCCCCTACCCCGCAGACCTCTCCGCTGGCCGCGGCCCGGCGCCTCTACGAGGCCCTCGTGCAGGGGGATACGGAGGTCTCCTGGGCGCTCTTGGACACCAAGACGCGCGGCGCTCTGGATGCGCGCGGGGCCCTCATCGGCACGAGCGGGCGCGAGCTCTTGGACGCCGGGACGCTCCCCCGCCCGGACGGGGCCGTCCTCAAGGTCCGCTTCGAGCGCGTCCTGTTCTGCGATGACATCCGAGACCTGGAGCTGCCCAGCCCACCAGCCCCGAGCGCCCACGAGGCCACGGTCGTCGCCACCTGCGGAGACGCGGGGACCACGGCGCTCAAGTTCGTGCGTGCCGAGGACGGCTGGAAGCTCAGCCGCCCCTCTCTGGGCGCCGGGAACGGTGGGCCCTCCCCCTCCGCCGGCTGAGTGGGAGGGCCTGTGCCGGTGTCAAGAGCGCCGTGGGTGCCCTTGACCACCTGGAACCCCCTGACTAGGCTGCCGCTTGGCCTCGCCCAACCCGGCGCTGGGGCCATGAACCGAACGCCCTGTCTCGGCGACTCACCGTCGCCGCACGCCCACGCGGAGGTGGGCGAAGGTGGAGGCCATGATCATCACGCAGACCCGACAGCGCAGGACGTTTGTGGGCAGCCTGAACGCCGAGGCCGGCGTCATCGAGTCCCTCGCCGCCATCTGCGTGGACAACGGGATCCTCCTGGCGACGTTCTCGGGCGTCGGCTACGTCAAGAACCCCGTGATTCGCAACTACAACCTGAGCCGCAAGGGGTTCGACCGTCCGGTGACCCACGAGGGCCTGCTCCACGTCGTCTCTTGCCACGGCAACGCCTCCCTCAAGGACGATCAGACGGTCCTCCGGGCCCACGTCATCGGCACGCTCCACCGGGGCCACGACGCCCCCCAACTCGTGAGCGGCGAGCTCGTCGAGGGGGAGGTCGTCTCCTTCGAGTTCACGCTCGCCTCGGTAGACGACATCCGGCTGTTCCGTGGCGAGGACGACCGCACCGGCCTGGACCCCTGGCGGCACATGTCCCTGGGCGAGACGCCGCCGACCATCGCCACGATCACGCCGCCCGCGCTGGACGACGAGGTGGAGGTGCCGGAGGAGCCCGCCGATGTCGAGGAGGCCCCGGCGGTGGAGGTCCGCGAGGGGGACTGGATCGAGCACCCCACGCTGGGCCGATGCGAGGTCGTGAGCAGCGACAACGACGAACGCGCGACCATCCGGCTGGAGAGCGGACGCGTCGTGGAGCTGCACCTGGGGCTTCTGGAGCTCCAAGCCCCCACGACCACCGAAGACGGGGTCACGGTCATCCCCGTGCAGATCCGCCGACGGCGCTAAGGCGCCCCTCGGGCGCCTCCGCAGGCCGGGCTTCCCCAACGCGCCGGGCCCTCCCGTGCGCCGCGTCCCAGGACTCGCTCCGGGCCCCGGCGCGGCGCGGGCCTCAGTGGACCTGGCGGTACACGCCGACGACCACACCCACGATGTGGCTCTCGCGGAAGTCCTCGGCGCGGACGTAGATGGGCTCCATCGTGGGGTTCGAGGGCTGGAAGCGGACCCTGTCCCCCTCCGGGAAGTAGCGCTTCACCGTGGCCTCCCCTTCGATCCAGGCCACGACGATCTCGCCCGACGCGGCGTGCCGCTGCTTGCGCACGAAGATGAAGTCCCCGTCGAAGATCCCGTCGCCGATCATGGACTGCCCCACGACCCGCAGGGCGAAGACCTCCCGGTGCGGTCCCAGGAAGAACCTGTCGATGCGCACGGTGTCCTGGGCGTCCTCCACGGCCAGGATGGGCTCCCCCGCCGCCACCCGCCCCAGCACCGGCACCTCGACGAGGTCCTCATCCGCCCGGGACACGGGGACCAGGGCGCGGCTCTTGGCCTCACGTCGCTCCAGGTAGCCCTTGCGCTCCAGCGCCTTGAGGTGATCGTTGACGGCGTTCGTCGAGCGGATGCCCAGCTTCGCGCCGATCTCGCGGATCGTGGGCGGAAAGCCCTCCTCGGTGATGGAGTGCTCGATGACCCGGAGCACCTCCGCCTGTCGCTTGGTCAGCTTTCGTCGTGTGTCCACCCGTCCTCCTCCCGTCCTCCTGCCCTCCCTGCGCCCGGAGGACGGCTCGCCAGTCGCCACGCACCGGACTCCCAGGGCTCACGCAGGAGAGCGTGTGCGGAGAAGGTACTGAACACCCGTAGCCACGTCAAGTTTGTTCAGTCCGGCGCCTACCGCCGGGACGGGTGCGGTGACCGCCTGGGCCGGCGGACTCCAAGAGGGACCCTGACGGGGGGCTGCGAGGCGGCCCCGCCAGCCCCCCGCGCCATGCCCGGCGCCGCCCTTTTCGTCACCGGTTGGCGATGGCGCCGGTCGCGAGCTGGTCGGCCCGCTCGTTGCCCTCGACGCCCGCGTGTCCCGGCACCTTGAGAATCCGCACGTCCTGAAGCCGCCCCACGGCCTCCCGCAGCCGCGCCACAAGCTCCGCGTTGGCCTTGGCCTTCCAGCCCTTGGTCAGCAGCCCCACGCAGTAGCTGGAGTCCGTGAGGATGTCCACGGGGGTCGTGGGGTCCTCGACCATCTCCACGCCGCGGAGGATCGCGGTGAGCTCCGCGATGTTGTTCGTCGCCCGCCCCAGGTACTCCGAGAGCTCGCGCTCCTCCCCCTTGTACCGGTACAGGACGCCGAGCCCCGCAGGGCCCGGGTTGCCCGTACAGGCGCCGTCCGTCCAGAGCTGGATGGCTTCGTCCTCTGAGCGCACGCTCCCCCAGCTCCCCCCACGAACCTTGGGAACCGCGCCGCTCCCGGCCCCGGCACGGCCACGACTCGACCGCCGCGAGGCGCCCGCTGCCCCCCTCTTGGATGCGGACGCCGCTCCGGACGCGCCACCGCCCAGCCCTAGCGAGCCCTGAGCTACGGGCCGAGCCCCCGGCGCCACGGTCAGGCGCTCGGGGCGCGTCCGGTAGACCTTGCCTCCAGGTTTGTAGACCATGGGAACGAACCCATCGTCCACGTAGAACTCCCCGCTCGGCTCACACCGAGCGAGCACCTCAGTACCCTTGAACCGGGCCTGGATCCAGTGACTCACGCGGCAACTACTCCGCGGGCCCTACCGTGAGCTCCACCTGGGCCGGCTCGGAGTAGATGTACTCCCCGCCGTTCTGCGCATACACGAGCATCTCCACGACCCAGGTGCCCGGCGCGTCGGGCCGGAGCTCCGCGTAGAGACCGGTCTCCGCGTTGAGCGTGGCCCGCGCCCCGTCGGGCTTGGACACGATGTACCAGTAGCAGAAGGACGCCCCCTGGAACTCCCCGCCCTCTCCCGCGGAGCTGGCGGACCCATCCAGCGCCACGGCGTCACCCACCTTGAGATCGGGGTAGTCGGCGGGCGTCCCGGGGTTCGCCACGGGGAGCGGCGTGGGGCCGACGTCGAAAACGTTGAGCGACACGGGCTCCGTGACCTCGCCCACAGAGGCTACCCCGTGGACGTAGGTGATCTGGAGGGTCTCCGTGGCGTCGCTGACCCCCTCGGGGATCTTCGTGGAGTCCCAGTGCAAACGCACGGGCAGGGTCCCTCCCGGCGGGATGATGGTGTCCGCCGCGGGGGGCGAGACGAGGCTGAAGACCTCGGCGTCCTGCCCCAAGCTCCCCTGGAGCGCCACACCCTTGAGCACCATGTCCCCGTTGCCGTCGTTGTAGACGATCACCTGCCGCTCCCCGGCGTCGCCCGCGCTCCGATCCGCCGAGACGAGCACGGCCTTGTTCGCAGGCGCCAGGTCGAACAGGGGCTTGGGCGTGCCCGCGAAGAGGTTGATCGTGATGAGCCCGTTGTCGGGCGTGGAGATGGGGATCTCGAACAGGCCGTTCTCGCTCTGGCTGGGATCGGCCCCAGGCTCGTAGGTGATCTCGAACTCCAAGCTCCGCCCCGCCTGGAGCCCCCGCGGGCTCGTCCAAGGCGGTGGCAGCTCCGTCTCGGGCTGACCCGGCGCGGTCGCAGGCAGGTAGGCGGTCCAGCGGAAGGTGCCCTTGGCGGCGTCCGGAGAGATCGAGGGTTCCTTGACGGTGATGGGCCCCGGCCCCTCGCTCATGAGAACCACCCGCCGGCTCTCCACCGTGTTCACGGCGCTGAAGTCGAACTTGTCTACGTGCGAGAAGGACAGGCTGTAGTTGCCCGGCAGGTAGCCCGTGGAGAGCTTCGCCGTGAGCTGCCCCTGGTCGGTGTCCACGATGACCGTGTTCGAGGTCTGCCCCCCACCCGACGGCGAGGGCGCGTACACGACGTCGAAGGTCACCTCCGCATAGGCGGGCTCCCCCGGCGCCAGCACGGTCGCCGGCAGGTTCGGGAGGTTGTCCAGGATGAAGACGTTGGAGGGCTGGTCCAGCCGGATGTTGGTCACGGTGAAGGACGCCGTCCCCAGATCCTCGTCGTTGCCGATGCGGAAGGTCTGGCGCTCGGGCTTGGCGACCGTCGCGTTCTGAAAAGTGTACTTGTTGGGGATGAGCGTGGGCATGGCCCGGAGCTGCGGCATGGTGAACCGCACGACCACCTCGGACAGCGAGATCTTGCCGGTCTTGTCCGTCGCATTGGAGCGGATGAGGAGCTCCGAGGGCGAGTAGTCATCCAAGGGCCGACCCAGCGGGGGCGTGTAGCGGACCTTGAAGCGCACGCGGTCGATCTTGGGCTCCAGCGTGATGGGGAAGGTGAAGGTGTCCAGCCCCACGAGTTCCACGTAGGGGTTCTTCACGACGCCGCCCGTGGCCTCGTCCGCCACCCAGTCGATGCCGTCGATGATGAGCGGCGCGTCACCCGGGTTGGAGATGCGCACGTCCACGTCCACGGACGCCTGGAGCGCCTGCCCGAAGCTCACCGTGGCCGTCTCCAGGTCGTCGATGGGCTCGCCGTTCGCCTGGATCTCGATCTCGGGGTTGTTGGTCACCGAGAAGCCGTCCGAACAGGCGACCACCGACGCCATCGCCACGAGCCCCACGAGCCCCGCCCACCGCACTACGCACCTGCGCATCACACTTCCTCCGGTTCCGGGAGACGCGGGAGTCTACCCGCCCGGGCGGCCCGCCTCAACGCACGAGTTCGCTCCACCCCACCAGACGCCTACCAAGCGGGGCTCCCGGACCACCCGAACGCTCACGGAGCCCTGGCGGGCCTCCGCACCGCGTCTCCCGAGCCATGGGCGTACACGCACCCCGGAGGCTCGCGAGCACGACCGGGACCCGGTTGGCGCCGGGCGGACGCGCGCCTCGTCACGCCCGCCCGGCCGGCTCTGAGGCGGGGCTACTCCAGGAAGCAGACCGTCTCGTAGTGGATCCACACGTCCTGGCCGGGCTGAGGCATGCAGCCCCCCGCCTCATTGAAGATGATGGCGTTGGAGGGCTCGTCATAGACCCAGTTGCTCTGGCCCCCGCCCGAGGCGTCGCAGGGCACGTTGTCCACCTTCACCGTGATGGAGGCGGGATCCGGGATCCGCGTGAGGAAGAACTGCACCTTGAGCCCGAAGGCCAGCTCCCCGATGGACTTGAGCCCCGTGGCGAAGTCCGGCTCGCAGATGGAGATGACGTTGCCCCCCGTCTGGTTGGCTACGTCGATGTAGCGGCTCCCCGACACCGCGTCTCCGTTCGAAGACGAGCACCCGCCGTTGGGGCCCACGATGGCGTGGGCGTGGAGCAGGTTGGAGTTGTAGAACCCCTTGAGGTTCTTGAAGAAGTTGATGTAGAAGTTGAGATCCGAGGGAGACTGGTCGTCCTCGTCGGACACGAACACGATCTCCAGCGTGGCGTCATCCCGCAGGAAGGCCCGGTTTGGCCCGCCACAGAAGGAGTTGGACGTCCCCGGCTCGGTGACGCACTTCTCGGGCTCCGTGCAGTCCGCGTCGCTCGTGCACGCGGTCGCCGAGTCCGCCGTGAGCGGCAGGCTCAACGCGAGCTGCGCCGCCATGAGCCCCTTCTCCGTCCCGGACCCATTCGTGCCCACCTTCACGTTGTTGCTGAAGGCGGTCCAGCCCGTGGCCGGCGTCACGAACTGAGGCGTCCCCTGGAGGATCCCCGCGTCGCCGTCCACGTCCGTGGTCACCACCCCCACGTGGTAGTCGTTCTGCCAGGTCCCCGCCTCGGCGATGAAGTCCGAGAAGTTCTTGGACAGGTTGTTCTGCTCCTCGCCCATGGACCCGGAGTTGTCCACGACGAAGAGGATGTCCACGTCCTGCCCGGACTTCTGGATGTACTCGTCGGTCTGCTCGGTCTCGAAGGTGCCCCCACCTCGCAGCGGGACCACCGCGGCGGGCGTGTCCGAGCCGTTCGTGTAGAGCGCCAACGCGCACTCGTCATCCTCGTCGGTCTGGGGGTGATAGACCACGTCGAAGGTGACCCCCTCGTCCTTCGCCAGGGTCTTCTTGAACCCGCCGTTGCCGTCGGGCTCGTCCAGGGCCGGGTAGCTCTTCACGACGAACTCCGGCGAGCAGCCCACCAGCTCCCAGTCCGTGAGGTCCAGCGGAGCCGTCCCGACGTTGTAGGCGTTGATGGTCATCGTCTGGCTGTAACAGCCCACGGTCACCAACCCGAAGTCCAGCTCGTTGGGGAACACCGACAGCTCGGCCAGCCCGCTCTTGGCGTGGAGGTTCGCGGTGAAGTTGCCGTTGGAGCCCTCGGGGTAGACCAGGGTGGTCACCTGCCCCGGCACGTAGTTGTGGGTCACGCGAACGCCGAGGAGCCCCGCGTAGTCCGTCGTCTCGTCGCCGAACAGCGGCGCGCTGTCGGGAGGCGTGAAGGTCACGCTGATGGGATAGGCCTGCCCGGGCTTGAGGAAGTCTTGGATGGCCGGGGGCTTCTCCGTGACGGCGTAGACATCCGAGTTCCCCTCGGTGGAGATGGAGTTGTTGGGGTCGGGGCAGGTCGCCGTGCCCAAGCCCATCCAACCGCTGCAGTCGTTCACGAAGGCCGAGTGGAAGCTGCAGACCCCGGAGCCCACGTTCACGAGCTGGAAGCTCATGGTCTTGCTGAACCCGCGCGGGACGATGCCGTAGTCCAGGGACGCGGGCTGCAGCTCGATCTTGCAAGTGGGCGCGCCGGCCCGCTGGGCCTTGAGGTTCACCTCCCAAGTGGGCTGCTGCCCATCGTTGGACGTCACCACGAGCTTCCCCCAGGCCACGCCCGTGTCGCCGCCCAGGTTCGTGAACTCCACCTTGATGGTCTGGAAGGTGTCGGGCGCAATGACCGCAGCCGTGGGGCTCGCGGCCGTGGGCCCCCAAGCGTCCGCGTTGGCGATGGTGAACTCTCCGGGGAGGGCGTCCTGCTCGTCCGTGACGGTCACGACCTCGACGATGAGGTCGGCGCTCCCCTTGTTGGACAGGGTGAGCTCGCGCGTGGTGGTCAGGTTCTGGGCCACGAAGCCAAAGTCCACGAGGTCCGGCGGGTTCACCTGGAGGGACGGGGCCTCGGGGCGCCCGAACACCGGGATGATGGTCACGCCGTCACCCGCCGGGTCGTTGGAGACGATCTTGATGTTGGCGATGGGCGTGGTCACGACCGCCATGTCCGCCGTCGGGGTGAAGGTCACGGTCAGCGACAGGGGCGTGGCGTCGGCCAACGTCGCGCCCTCGGCGGGGAAACCGGTGACGCTCACCGTGTCGCTCCAATCCCCGGTGGGCTCCACGGTGACCGCGGAGATGACCAGCGGGAGGCTCCCCTGGTTCGCCAGCGACAGGTCCTTGACGGCCGGCGTGTCCACGGGGCGCTGGCCGAAGTCCACGGGGTTCGGGAAGGCCACCAAGCGCGGGCTCACCTCGCTGCCCTTGAGGAGGACGTCCAGCTCCACATCCTGGTCCCCGGCCTTGTAGCGCACGCGGAGCTGGGCCGTGTCCACGTCGCCGTCGGTGGGCGTGTAGCTCAGCTCCACGGGGAAGGCGTCGTTGGGGGCCAGCTCGAGCGGGAGGTCTGGCCCGCTCACGAGCGCGAAGTCCACACTGCCACCCAGCTTGATAGCCACCTCGGTGACCTGCACGGGCAGGCTGCCGATGTTCTTGATGGTGGCGGTCTTGTTCGCCGTGGTGCCCCCCTCCACGGCCCCGAAGTCCACGACCCCAGGGCTCGAGTTCAGCTCGCCGTAGGGCTTGAGCGTGAGCACGGGGATGGCCCCCTCGAAGGTCCCGCCCCCCGAGAGTGGGATGTTCGTGTCGAAGCGCACGGTGCCGCTGTCCTCGGTGTCGTCCACCGGCTTGTAGGTCACCGTGAGCGTGGTGGACTCCCCGGGCTCCAACGTGTCCTTGTCCGGCAGGGTCACGCTGAGCTCATCGGAGTTGCTCTCCAGCCGCACGTTCCGAAGCGAGATCGTGCCGGACTTCCCCACGTGGGTGAGAGTCACGTCCTGGGTGGCCGTGTCGTTCACCGCCACCGAGCCGAACACGACCTGCGTGGGGTTGATGTCCAGCACGAGGTCGCCGCCCAGGGAGAACCCGCCGTTCCCCGAGCCGTTCCCGTCAGGAGAGTCGCTGCAGGCGGGGCCAAACGCCGCGAAGGCGAGGGCCAGGGACAAGGACAAGGCCAGAGGCCGAGCGAGGGGGTTGCGTGGGCTCATGGGATGTCTCCAAGACCGCGGCCGCGGAGCAGCGCGGGCGCGGGAGTTGGGGGGCTTAGGGGAGCGAGCAGGAGGCCGAGCGCCTCACACGAAGGAGCCGAGCACGAGGTGGTCTGTGCGTCCCGCGACCGGGGAGGCCGCACGCGCCTGCCTCGGGGGCGAGGGCGCTGTCCGGATGCGAGCCGGCGGATTGTAGCCTAGCCGGACCGGTGAGACCAAGGGCGGTCGCCTCCGAGCTCGCCGGGCCCTGCGCCCCAGCGCGCGAGGGACCCGGCAAGCCCAGCGCCCAGCCCAGGCCCACCCGGCGGGATGTCATAGCCAGGTGACGCCCCCGTGGCAGGTGTATCCCGGCCCCGACGGAGAGAAAGGCGTCACGGCGCCACTGGGCCAGGCGATGTTGGCCACGTCGCACCAGTCGTAGTTGTCCAGGGGGATGTCCTGCACCTGCCACACGAGGTTGCTGTAGATGTAGACGCGCACCGTCGCCAGGCTGTGACCGAAACCGTGGTCGTCCCAGTAGTGGACGGACACCTGATACTTCATCCCCGGCTGGGGGATGTTGAGGTTGATGTTCTCGGGCCCCGCGCCGTCCGTGTCGTCGCGGTCCAGCCCGGGGTTGTCGTCCACGGTGGCGTCGGCGCTGCCCCAGTCGGGGTTCTTGTTGAACCAGAAGCAGTCCCACTGCGTATCGAAGGCACCCGAGCCCCCGGGGCCGAAGGCGAAGGGGTGGAAGAAGTGGAGGTCAACGTCGGAGCCCACCTTCGGCCCGCCCGGATAGGTCTCGTCCGTCTGGTCGGGGTCCGCGGGCGTGTTCCACAGCAGCTCCACGTGGATCGCCTCGTCCGGGATGACGAGCACCTGATAGGTCGCGGTGTTGCAGGACTTCTCCCCGGCGATGTCCCAGACGTCCAGGTGGAAGATGTAGCTCCCGGCCACGTTCGCCTCGAACGTGGGGCTCGGCATGGTGGCGCTGGGGAGGAAGACCGACGCCGAGCCGTCGGGCTGCTCCACGGTCCACTGCCACGCCGTGATGGCCCCGTTGGGGGAGGTGCTGAGCTCCGAGGACAGGTGGAGGTTGGTCTGGGGTACGACCTCGTCCCCCTCGCCCACGGAGATCTCCGCGTGGGGGCAGCCCGTGGCCACGCCGAAGCCGCGCACCTCCACGAGCGTGGTCGCCGCAAACGAGTTGGAGAGGATCTCGATGACGCCCAGGTCGGGCACCGGGAGGCCGTCGCCCCCCACCGGGTTCACCGTGTCGGGGACGTAGTTCACCTTGAACGTGCGGATCCCGTCGGCCCCCACCGGCAAGACTACGGGCGCGTCGCCCGCGGTGATCTGGGCGGCGCCGGGGGCCAGGGCCGGATCCAAGCCCGAGAGGTCGAGCTGGAAGTCCGGCGAGACGGTCTTGTCAGTGACCTCGGACTGGGGCAGGAGCCGCAGCCCGCGGATCTCCAGCGGGCTGTCCCCACAGGACTGGATCGCCACCTCCATCGTGGCCACCTGCCCCACGAGCTTGCCGCCGAAGTCCACGGACTTGGGGCTCACGGCGATGCACGCGCCGCCCGTGTTCGCCTGGAGGACGACGGGCGCCCCCGCCTCGCCCGTCTCGGGGTCGTTGGACAGGAGGCGGAGCAGCCCCTTGGCGGCCTCGGGCCCCTCGGGCGTGAACTCCACCTTGAACTGGTAGCTGCGCCCGGGCGCCACGCCGATGGGGTTCGAGAAGTCCACGCCCGCGGTCGTGGCGGCCGACGTCTCCCAACGCCCCTGCCCATCCACCAAAGCATAGCCCGTGGCGCCAGAGAGCATGAAGCCGTCGAGCACGAGCTCCGCCGTGCCCGTGTTGGCGACGGTCACGCTCAAGGACTTGGTCTCCCCGTCCCCGACATCGCCGAAGTCCAGCACGCTGGGGGTGAGGCTCAGCGACGGCTGGGCCACGTCCACGACGAGGTCGTAGGTCACGACGGCCCGGTCGTGCTCCAGGTCATTCGTGCGCAGGGTGATCGTCGCCCGCGCGTCCACGCCATCGGCGGGGCGCGTGAGATAGACCTCCACGGTGCGCTGGAGGGGCGCCGTGGGACCGGGCGCGCCGAAGCTCGCGATCTCCCATGGGGAGCCCGCCGTAGGCAGCGCGCCGCCGTCTCGTCCGGCCACGCGGAACGCACCGGCGGGGGTGCTCTCGATGGTGATCTCGGAGATCTCCAGGGTGGACTCCGCCGCCCCCGTGTTGGTGATGGTCAGCTCACCTGCGAGCGCCTCCACGCCCACGTCCCCCACGAGGGGCACGGCCACGGCGTCGGACGGGAGCAAGTAGCGCCCCCCCCACTGCACGGAGAGCTCGGGGTTCTCCACGAGGCTCAACGAGGGGTCACCGCCATTCGTGCTCCCCGAGGTCGAGTCCCCGCACGCAGCCCAGAGCCCCGCCGCGGCGAGCGCGACCAGCCACATGCCCCACACGCCTGCGCCGCGACCGCGCGCACCCTTTGTAACCAGCATCGCTCTCTCCGCCTTCGGGTCTTGGCCTCCCCCCCACCGGCAGTTCACCGCCAGCTCGCCCTGGTCGCGCCGCCGCGACGCGCCCGAGCGCGGCTCGGGGGCGCGCCGGGGGGGCGCGCGGGACCCAAGCCATGGGGGCCCCGCGGAGCACTCGGGAGAGTCCCGCGGGGACAAGATGGTAAGGTCGCCCGAAGATCCGAGTCAACCCGCGGCTCCGCCAAAGCGCGTCGTCTCGCGTCAGCTTTGGCCCCGCGCTACTCCCAGGTCACGTCTTGGTGGCAGACGTACCCCGTCTCTAACAACGAGAACGGGGTCACGATCTCGCTGGGCCAGGCGATCTGGGCCACATCGCACCAATCGTGGTTCTGGATGGGGATGTCGTCCACCTCGAACGCGAGGTCACCGTGGATGTACACGCGCACCATCGCCAGGCTGGACCCGAAGCCGTGGTCGTCCCAGTAGTGGATGGAGACGCGATACTTCATCCCCGATTGGGGGAGGTTGAGGTTGACGTTCTCGGGGCCCGCCCCATCCGTGTCGTCCCGGTCCAAGCCGGGGTCGTCGTCCACCATCGGATCGTGAGAGCCCCAGTCCGGGTTGGGGTTGAACCAGAAGCAGTCGAACTGGGCGTCGAAGGCGGCCGCGCCCCCAACGTCGAAGGCGTAGGGGTGGATGAAGTGGAGGTCCACGTCGGACCCCACATCGGGCCCGCCCAGATAGGTCTCGTCCGTCTGGTCGGGGTCCGCGGGCGTGTTCCACAGCAGCTCCACGTGGATCGCCTCGTCGGGGATGACGAACACCTCGTACTCGGCGGGGACACAAGACTTCTTGTCCGCCTCGTCCCACACGTCCAAGTGGAAGGTGTAGACGCCTGCGGCGTTGACCTCGAAGGTGGGGTTCGGCGCCATGGCGCTGGGCATGAACACGGACTGGGAGCCCGTCGGCTGCTCCACCGTCCACTTGTACTTCTTGACGCTGCCGCTGAACGCCTGGCTCTGTGACCCGATGAGGTGGAGCTTGGTCTGAGGGATGACCTCGTCTCCTTCCTGCACCTTGATGATGGCCGTGGGGCACGGGCTCTCCATCCCCCAGCCCCGCACGTCCACGAGCGTGGGGGAGGCGAAGGAGTTGGAGAGGATCTCGATGACACCCAGGTCCGGGACCGGGAGCCCGTCCGGACCGGCCGGGTTCTCCCCGTCGGGCAGGTAGTTCACCCGGAAGGTCCGGACCCCGTCGTCCCCGGTCGGCAAGACCGCGGGGCCGTCCCCGCTGGCGATCTCCGCGGCGCCAGGCGGCAGGGCTGGATCCAAGCCGGTGAGGTCGAGCTGGAAGTCCGGCGAGACGGGGTGGTCGGGGACCTCGGACTGGGGCAAGAGCCGCAGCCCGCGGATCTCCAACGGGCTGTCCCCGCAGGACCGGATCGTCACCGCCCTCGTGGCCACCTGCCCCAAGCCCTGTTCCCCGAAGTCGATGAACGTGGGTGTCACGGCGAGGCACGCGCCGCCCACGTTGCCCCGGAGGGCGACGGACGCCCCCGACTCGCCCGTCTCGGGGTCGTTGGACAGGAGCCGGAGCAACCCCTCGGCGGGCTCCGGCCCCTGAGGCGCGAACTCCACCTCGAGAACGTGGCTCTCTCCGGGCCCCAGGCGGATGGGGTTCGCGAACTCCAAGCCGCTGGCAGTAGCGGACGAGGTCTCCCAGCGGCCTGGTCCGTCCAGCAAAGCGAACCCCGGCGCGCCAGAGAGCGCGAAGCCGTCGAGGACCAGCTCCGCCGTCCCGTCGTTGGTCACGGTCAGGTCCAAGGATCTGCTCTCCCCCTCCGGGACGTGATCGAAGTCCAGCACGCTGGGGCTGAGGCTCAGCGACGGCTGGACGGCCGTCGCCACGAGCTCGTAGCTCACGACCGACCGCCCGGGCGCCGAGTCGTTCGTGTGGAGCGTGAGGGTCAACCGCGCGTCCACTCCGTCCGCGGGGCGCGTGACGAAGACCTGCACCGCGCGCTCCGCGGGCGCCGCGGGGCCCGACGCGCCCGCGCTCGCGATCTCCCAGGGCGAGGCCACCGTGGGCAGCTCGGCGCCGTCGCGCCCCGCCACCCGAAACGCCCCGGCAGGGCTGCTCTCGATGTGAACGTCCGAAACCTCCAGGGTGGAGTCGGGCGCCCCCGTGTTCGCGAGGATCAACTCCCCGACCAAGGACTCCACACCCACGTCTGCCTCGACGGGCACCTCGACGGTGTCGGCGGGAGACAACACGCGGTCGCCCCAACGAACCGAGAGCTGTGGGCTCTCCGCGACGCCCCCGCACCCCGGAGCCAGGCACGCGGCCGCGAACCAGGCCACCGCCACACGGAGCGCAACGAGCCACGTCCCCACACCGCCCGTGCGCGCCCACGTCGTCCCAACACGCATCTTCTCCCCCTCGAAGCACCCAAGAGAGTCCCGCACGGGGGGGCATGGTACGACGGGGCGAGAGGCCATTGCAAGCAAGGGGGGGCGTCCCAGGCCCTTCAAGTACTCGGCATCCCTGGACGTTTAGCGTGGCCGCGCCCAACGACTGGCGCGCCACCGCCCGGGAAACGTCCGCGCGACGAAGCGCGCCCCAACGACGAGACGCCGGGCGGGAAGATCCCGTCCGGCGTCTCGGTGTTCCGTCGTGCCCGCCCGGTCATGGGCCGGGCGCGCCCTTCGCTTGCTGGCTCAGTTCCCCAGGAACAGCGGGTGCTCGTAGTTGGGGATGATGAGGTTCCCGCCCCCGGCGTCGGTGGTGGGGGTCACGAGGCCGCTGGGCCAGGCCACGGTCGCCACCTCCCACAGATCGTGGTGCGCGAGGAGGACCTCCTCCACCTGGAACACCAGGACGCTGTGGATGTAGATGCGCACGGTGGCGAAGCTGTCGCCGAAGCCGTGGTCGTCCCAGTAGTGGACGGCGACGCGGTAGGTGAGGCCGTGCTCGGGGATGTTGAGGTTGACGTTCTCCGGGCCGGCGCCGTCCGTGTCATCACGGTCCAACCCCGGGTCGTCGTCTACCATGGGATCGTGGGAGCCCCAGTCCGGGTTGGGGTTGAACCAGAAGCAGTCGAACTGCCCGTCGAAGAAGGGATCGGGCTGCCCGTCACCGTCGATGTCGTAGGGCGTCGAGGCGAAGGGGTGGAGGAAGTGCAGGTCCACGTCCGCCCCAGCCTCCGGCCCCTCATCCGTCTGATCGGGGTCGTTGGGGGTGTTCCACAGCAGCTCGATGTGGATGGCCTCGTCCGGGTTGACGATGACCTGGAACTCAGCGGGGACACAGGACTTCTCGTCCGCCTCGTCCCACACCTCCAGGTTGAAGATGTAGGTCCCCGCGACGTTCGTCTCGAAGGTCGGGTCCGGCGCCGAGTCGCTGGGCATGAAGACGGACTGGGAGCCCGGCGGCTGCTGGACCGTCCACTTGTACTTCGTGATGGTGCCGCTGGACGCGAAGCTCTGCGAGCCGATGAGGTGGAGCTTGGTCTGGGGGATGACCTCCTCGCCCTCCTGCACCTTGATGATGGCCGTGGGGCACTCGGTCTCCACGCCGAACCCGCGGACCTCCACCCGCAGCTCGGGCACGAACGTGTTGGTGAGGATCTCGATGAAGCCCAGGTCGGGGATGGGCTTCTGGTTGGCGTCCAGCGGGTTGATGACGTCGGGGACGTAGGTCACCGTGAACGTGCGAACGCCGTCGGCGCCCACGGGGATGCTGATGGGCGGGTCGTCCTCGGTGAGCTGGGAGGTCCCGGGGGCGATGCTGTCATCCAACCCGCTGAGGTCCAACCCAAAGTCACTGGACAGGGCGACGTCGGGCACCTCCGCATCCGGGAGCAGGCGCAGGCCGCGGATCTCCACGGGGGAGTCGCCGCAGGAGGTCACGGTCACCTCCATCGTGGACACCTTGCCGATGAGCTTGCCGCCGAAGTCCACCTTCTTGGGGCTGATGGCGATGCAGGGGCCACCCGCGTTGGCCTGGAGGACGACCGGCGCCCCCTCGACCCCAGACTCCGGGTCGTTGGAGAAGAAACGCACGAGGCCCTCGGCCTTCTCGGGCCCCTCCGGGGTGAAGCGGACCTTCATGAGGTGGTTCTTCCCGGGCTCCACGACGATGGGCTCGGGGAACTGGACGCCGTTGACCGTCTCGTTGGAGGCGGTCCACTGCCCGGTCCCGTCGATGAGCGTGTAGCCCGTGTCCCCCTGGAGGGTGAAGCTCGACACCTCGAGGTCGGCGTTTCCGGTGTTCGTGATGTTGAGGTTGAGGATCTTGTCCTCGCCCTGCCCCACGTTACCGAAGTCCATGACCGCGGGCAGGAGCTGGATCTTGGGCTGGGCCTCGTCCACTTGGATGGGGTACGTCAGATCCCCCAAGCCGTCGACCGAGTTGCTGGCGATGTGTATTGCACCGCTCACGACGGTCCCAGGGGTAGGGCGCGTGAAGAGAAGCTTGACCACCTTGGAGGTCGCCGCAGGGTCCACTCCCTCGGTGTTCAAGGCTTGAATCTTCCAGGCCCCCGCCGTGGGGAGGGGGGAGCCGTCCACGGCCTCCAACCGGAACGCTCCAGGCGGGTTGGACGTCACCGACATGTCGGTGATCTCGAGCACCGAGTCGGCCTGCCCGGTGTTCAGGAGCTCGAAAGTCCCCACGGGCGTCTCTTCCCCCACGGCCCCGGTCACGGGGACGTTCACGGTGTCGCCGTTGAACAGGATGCTCTGGTTGAACTGAACCTCGATGGTCGGATACGCGTTGACGACGAAGCTCCCCTTCCCCGCTCCCGGGCCATCGGGGTCGCTGGAGCACGCGAGGAGCCCACCGGCCAAGAGCGCCGCCAACAGCACGACCTTCATCACTTTCACCATGCTCACCTTCCTCGCCCGACGCCGCGGGGGCGCCCCATCGCTCACCGAGTTCGTCGCCAGCGCCTCTCGCGTGGCCTCTCGCCGCCCTGGGCCGCCCGAACGACAGACCCTCGGCGAGTGAGGCGCATACTCTAGGGGCAGCAGTCTCCCCGAGTCAACCAGGACGCCCGGCCGGACCCCGTCGAGTAGCAACCGCACCGGCCCTCCCCGGGCCGTCCTCCCCGCTGCGAGCAACCGAGGCAGGCCCCCCCTCGCCGCCCCACCGCCCGCCGTCGCGTCCAAGCCCCCGCGTCGCCAGGGTTCCCTCGCCGCACGAGCCCCGGTCACAAGCTCAACTTGACAAGCCGGGGGGTGATCTCGATGATCAGGCGCCTTTTTTTCCGGGGGCGTGCCACCGCTCGGCGCAGCCCCCCGCCGGATGCCGTTCACGACGGGAGCCCCGATGACGAACCTCCGCCTGCTCAGCGGCCTCACCCCGCGCGCGCTCGGCGCGGCCGCCCTCGCCGCGACCCTCGCGCTCGCCGCGTGCGACACGAACGCGCGCTTCAACGTCAACAGCGTGACCTTCGACGAGGTCGCGGTCTTGGGCGCCTACCCGGCAGTCGCCGTGAACGGCGAGCTCGTGCCCCAGTGCGGCGATGGGCCGGTGGACGGCTTCCTCATCCAGTTCGATCTACTGTCCACGGCCCGCAAGGCCAGCCCGGGCCAGTCCTCGGTGGACCGCGATCGCAGCATCCGCCCCCAGGACATCATCAACACGGTCACGGTGGACGGCACCGAGCCCCAGGACATCAAGCTCAGCGGCACGACGAACATCGACGCCACCGTGGACTGCATCGCCCGCGTGGACGAGCCCGTCACCCCCGGCGCCGGCTGCCAGGGAACCTCGGGGGCGGGCCAACAGCAGGGCCTCCGCTACCAGGCCTACGCCGCCAAGCGTGGCCTGGGCTCCAACGTCCTGCTGCTCGTGGACATGAGCGGCTCCATCAAGGGCCTGGTGGACGCGACGACGGCCTTGGAGAACAACCCCGACCAGACGGTGGACACCCCCGCGAGCCTGATCGACTACGCCAGCGACTACACTTCCATGCGCGTCGCGGCGGTACGCGAGGTCCTCTCCGACCTCAACCCCGAGGACGACTACGGCGTCATCGCCTTCGGCGAGGGGCTCAAGGGCCAGTTCCTCCAGACCCCCTGCGACCTCCCCGAGGTGGAGAACCAGGAGTGGGACGTGAAGCTCGATGCCTGCTTCGGCATCCAGAACGACGATTACTGGAGCAAGGCCATCCAGCGCCTCCAGCAAGGCGGGCAGGCCGGTCGCGCCAACCTGTGGCACGCCGTGGACAAGGCCTACGACTTCCTCATCAACCGCAACGATCTCAAGCGCCCCAACCACATCATCGTCCTCACCGACGGCCCGGACACCTGCACCTACAGCGAGGCGTTCGGCGATTGCCAGGACCTCTGCGGGGTCCTCACCACGTCCGAGGATGTGCTCAACCGCATCGCAGACGACGCCGGCCAGCCCAACGTCCCGCAGATCCACATCAGCTTCGTCCAGTTCGAGTCCAAAGGCTATCGCGGCCCGGACCCCCGCCAGATGGAGGCCTCGTGCCTGTCCGGGGGCCACTACCGCTTCGTGAACTCGGCCTCCCTGTCGAGCATCAACTCCAACGACTTCCGCCAGGCTCTGCGCGACTCTGCCATGCGCGTGCGCTACGCCCTCTCCGGCTTCTGGCAGCTCGGCGTGTCCGTCCCCGCCTTCAAGAGCGACTCGGCGGCCCCCAGTGGGACACCTCGCGGCGCCGTCTACGGGCTCCAGGGCTTCCTCACGGTCAAGGCCGCGTCCAACCTCGTGGGTACGGACGACCCCGCCAACGACTTCACCGGCGGCACCCCAGGCATCTGGGACGAGCGCCTCTACGTCCGCAAGACGTGCAGCACCGACGCCGACTGTGGCGCCCCGGCGGACGCCGATACCGCCTGCCGCGTCTACTGCTCGCCCGCCACCCACACTTGCCTGGGAGGCACCGAGGGCCAGGTCTTGCCCAACAACACACCATGCGCGGACGGATCGGGCGGGCTGTGCTGTGACGGCCAGTGTCTCGCCCCGGGTTCGGTCTGCGACTCATGCCAGTGAACGCCGCACGGGACGCTCACCCGCGCCCGCCCTCCAGCCCCCCTACCCTGTTGCCCGCGCCCTGGGAGCCCCCCGCGATGAAGTACCGGAGCACCCTGCTCGCCATCGGCCTCAGCCTCCTCGTGCCGACCGCCGCTTTGGCCCAGACCCCCACGCCCCCCGCCTCCGACGACGCGGCCGCGCCGAGTGACGGCGCATCGGCCTCCGGGGCCCCTGCCGTCCCCACCGACGACGGTGGCTTGGGCCTCGACGAGGGGAGCGTCCTCCAGGCTCCGGCAGGCATGCGCCAGGACGTCTTCTGGGCCCACAACCGCGGTATCCGCGTCATCCAGAAGCGGCCTTTCCGCAAGGAGAGCCGCCACGAGTTCACGTTGTTCGCGGGGACCGTCCCCAACGACGACTTCTTCGCCTACCTGCCCGTGGGCGCCCGCTGGAACTACTTCTTCGCCGAGGACTTCTCGGCGGAGGCCTGGGGTACCTATCAGGCGACCTTCCAGACCTCGCTCAAGGGCTTCATCGAGTCCAACACCAACGGCTCCCTCCTCGTGGAGATCCCGCAGACCCTCACGTGGATGGCCGGCGCCGACGTCACCTGGAGCCCCGTGCACGGAAAGTTCTCGGCCGCCGAGGACGCCTTGGGCACGCTGGACGCGCACATCGCCTTCGGAGCGGGTGTCATCGGCACGACGGTCACCGACTCCCAATCCAAGGAGACGACGAGCAAGTTCGACGTCTCGGGCAACCTGGGCCTCGGGGTGCGTCTGTACCTCACGCGGTCGTTGTCCATTCGTATGGACTACCGTCAGTACTTCTACCCGGCCGAGACGGGTGGCCTGGCCTACCCGGCCGAGCTCACGCTCGGGGTGAGCGTGTGGACCGCCGCCCCGAAGTAGCCC
>CAYZID010000065.1:0-12435 GCA_964478315.1 uncultured Myxococcales bacterium
GGCGGCGCTCGCGACGCTGGGTGCCCTGGCGCCCCACCCGGCCCACGCGGGGCGTGGGGCCGACGCCGCCCCCGCGGCCCACGTGGAGCACGCCGCCGCGTGCCAGCGCCGGGGTGACTGGGCCTGCGCCTTGGCGGAGAGCGACGCCGCCCTGGCGGGGCTCCGGGCAGACGACGAACACGCCCAGACCGACGAGCCGAGAGCCTCGGCCACGGCGAGCGACGCCGCGCGGCGGCTGGAGCGGCGGGCCCTCATCGCCCGCGCCGAGGCGCTCGCGCGACTCGGGCGCGCCGCGGAGGCCGCCCGCGCCTACCGCCGCGTGATCCGGTCCTGGCCTGGGTGGTCCCCTCCGCCGGACGCCCCGCCGTCCGTGCGCCGAGCGTTTCGCGAGGGGCGGTTGGAAGACCTCCGCGCGCGCCTCCCCGAGCGCCTCCCGCTCCCTCCCGCGCCGAGCCCCGGGGCGGCCCCCGCGGAGGTCCTGGCGCCGCCCCCGATCCTCTACGCGCCCAAGCACCTCGTGGATCTGGATCCCCAGGCGGCGCGCGTGCAGCGATGGCGACTCGCCATGGGCGGGGGGGCGGCGCTGCTCGCGGGGCGTGCCCGGGAGATGTTCGCCCACGGTGCCGCGGCCTCCTTGGAGCTCGGGGTCATGGTGAGCCCCCGCTGGCGCGTCCTGGTAGGCGCCGATCTGAGCCTGCACAACTTCGCGGAGTCGTTCCGCCCCGAGCCGGGCTACGGGCGCGGCCTGACGACGACCGCCTTCACGGTGGGCATCATGGCCGACCTCCCAGTGCTGCGTCGCCTGGACGCGTTCGGCGCCGTGGCCGCGGGCGGGGGGATGTTCGGGGTGAGGTCCATCGCCGAACGCAGCGGCGTCGCCCTGCGCGCCATGGGGGGGGCCCGCTATTGGCTCACCCCTGCGCTCGGGATCCGCGTCGAAGCCGGCATCCAGGCCACGTTCCCGTTGGGTGGCGCCGCCGGAGAGCTCCCCAAGGCGGCCGCCCACGGCACGCTCGGGCTCCGCCTCGAGGCCCGATTTTGACCCCCCTGCCCCGCGCACCGCGCGGCGTGACGCGGTGCGCGTGTATGGTGACGCAAAGCGGCACCCGTGGCGGTGCCCCAAGGCACGAGCGCCCACCTTCACGCGGCCCATTGTCGCCCCGCGGCGCCGACCAAGAACGGGGCACGGTTCTTGCTTGGCCTGTCTCAAACCCATCGACGGCGACCCCCTCCGCGAGCGCCCGCCGCGCCCGCCGAGGGGCCGCAGCTTCCCCTCGCGAGGACAACCATGGCGCACCGTCGCGGCTTCACCCTTATCGAGCTCATGATCGTCGTGGCGATCTTGGCGATCCTCTCCGTCGTCGCCGTGCCCGCCTTCGTGAAGTACATGCGGCGGGCCAAGACCACCGAGGCCATCGATCTCCTGAGCAAGATGATCCACGGGGCGGCCACGTACTTCGCCACACCGCACATCTCGCCGCTGGGGAAGCGGGTCCCCTGCCAGTTCCCGGCGAACCAGGGCGTGACCCCCATCCAGGGGACCTGCTGCGCGGACAATGGCGGCCCGGATGCCGACGGCGACGGACGCTGCGATAGCGACCCCTCGCTGTGGGACACGGCCAAGTGGGACGCGGTGAGCTTCGATCCACGGGACGCCCACTACTTCGTGTACGGGTTCGAGTCCGCGGGGACGCTCACGGACGCGGAGTTCGTGGGGTTGGCCTATGGCGATCTAGACTGCGATGGGGTGATGTCCACCTTCCAACGGAGGCTCAGCGGGGGCTCGTCCACGAGCGTCAGCGAGTGCTCCGTGGAGACGGCCAGCGCCCCCTACATCGTCAACGAGACCGAGTAGCGCCAGTCCTGAGAACCAGCGCCGGTCGGGGACGCGAGGCCCTCAGCCGAGGTCGTCCTCCTCGGGCGCCGCCGCCTCCACGAGGAAGTAGAGGAGGTCGGGCGCGAGGCCGTAGGTGACGACGCTCCGCCCGTCACGCTCGGGTCGCCGCGCGGTGACGATGAACGACCGGCCCTTGCCGAGGAGGCTCCGGAGGCGGGAGATGGCCACCTTCACCTTCGTCTTCATGGAGTCGTTGAGGTCCTCCGCCCCCCAGACGCTCTGCGCCAGCTCCAGCATGCTGAAGCTCTCCCGACCATGCCGGAGGAAGTGCACGAGCAGGGGCAAGATGACGCGCTTCTGCGCGAGGGACTTGCGCACGCCGAAGTTCACCATCTCCTGCTCGTCGAGCAGCAAGATGAGGGACGAAGCCCCCCGGTCTTGGACGAGACGCTCCACAGCCTCCTCGCTGAACCCCTCGACGCCTTCGGGGCTCGTGACGAGGAAGGCGTCCCGGCGCTGGGCGCGCTGCTGGAACCGGAGGTAGCGGGCGCCCGTCGGGTCCGGGAGGCGGGGCGCGACGCCCGCCTCGCCTTCCTCGGGCAACCCGAGCCTCGCCGCGGCGTAGCGGCGGGCCTCGGGGAGCCCCGCCGTGTAGGCCACCACGAGGAGCTCGTCCTCTCCAGGGACAGGCTCGAAGACGTACCCATAGTGGTTGGCGTCGGTCGCGGCGAGCTCCAAGTAGCTGATGACCGACTCTGGCGTCTCGCGCTGCCCGGACACAAACAGGCGGTGATGGATATCCGCCGCCCTCCAGTACAGCCGCGCGATGTCGTACCGGGCGCCGAGCCGCTCCTGTCGGGCGACGGCCTGACCCAGGTGGCTCAGCCCCTCCTCGAGCTGGCCGCGGGCCACGGCGAGCTCCATGGCGGTCGCGGCGTGCCCCGCCAGCAGCGCGGGATCCGGCCGCCGCAGCACGGAGACGAGCCCCTCGGCGCGCTCGCGCATGGTCTGCGCCTCGTAGAGCCGCCCCTCGGTGGCCAAGAAGACAGCGTAGTGATTGAGGACCTTCACGCGGACGGCGACGGAGCCGATGACATCGAGCAGGCGCACGGCGCGGCGAAAGAGGTCCTCCGCCGACGCGCCATCCCCCATCATGGCCCGGAGCGTAGCCAGCTCCGTGAGGACCTCCGCGACGGTGGCCGGCTGCCCAAAGACCTCTCGAATCTCGCGCACGTCCCTGAGCAGCGCCAGCGCCGTGTCCACGCGGCCGGTCATCCGGTGGTTCACCGCGAGGTGGGCGGCGATCTCGGCGTAGAGATCGGGATCCCGCTCGCGGCTCGCGAGGGACAGCGCCTCCTCGTAGCGCGCCCTGGCCTCGGACATGTCCCCCAGGCGCGCTGCGATGGTGCCCAGGTGATCGAGCGACCGCGCCGCGTAGGCCGAAAGCCCGGCGCGCTCCGACAAGGCGCGCGCCTCCTCGAAGATCTCTCGCACCTTCCCGTAGCTCCCCGCCTCCAACCGAAGGGCGCCCTGGAGGAGGAGCATCCGCACCTCCAGGAGCTGCGCCTCCCGGGTCTCCTCGGGACCGAAGCGCTGCCGCCGCGCCGCCTGACGCAAGAACCCCAGCCCACGACGGCAGTAGGTGGCCGCGTCCGTCCCCATGCCGCGCTGCTGGTACATCTCCGCGTACCCCAGGCACACGCGGGGATGCCACCGCCAAGCCTCCCCCTCCTCCCCTGCGTCATCGAGGTTTCGCATGCAGTGGTCCAGGTAGGAGCGCGCTTGCTCCCACTCCCCACGCACCACGTAGACGCGACCGAGATAGTAGTTGGCCCAGTAGGGGAGCTTCGCGTAGCGCTCCTCCAGGCGGAGCAACCAACGGGCCAGGTGCCCGTGGTAGCCCGCCAAGAACAGCCGCTCGGCGTGCTGCTCCAAAGTGCTGAGCAGGGTGTCGAACTCGCCGGCCTCCAAGAGGCTGTCCAGGGCGTCGGTGGACGGCTCCGGGGATGCGGCCAGCAGCCACGCCGCCGCGCGGCGGTGCGCGGCTCGGTACAGGGAGCGGGACTCGCGAGACACCATGTCCAGGAGCGCCTGGCGGAGCATGGGGTTGAAAGCGAGGTGCCCCTCCGACAGGGTGAGGACCTGCGCCGTCTCCAGCTCCTCCAGCGCCGCCTCCACGTCCCCCCTACCCAGGGCGACGATGTGAGACCGCTCCCTTGGCTTGGGATCGCCAGCGGGGTCGAAGAGGTACACGACGGCGTCGCGATCCACGGCGGGCAGGACCGCGGCGACCTTCATCACGAGCTGGGCCTGGGCGCCCCGCTCCTCCATGATGGCGCGCACCATGGTCTTCAGTGACTGGAGGTCCTCGGCCCTCACGTCCGCCAAGAACCCCGTGAGCTCATCGGGGGGAACATCGCGCGCGACCAACGCCAACAGGGCCAGCGCGGCGGGCCATCCCCCGCTGTTCGCGTGGACCCGCTCCGCCGTGGAGAGCGGGATGGGCGCCCTGAGACGCTCCGCCAGGAAGCGCTGCACCTCCACGACCGAGAACGCCAGCTCCCGCGAGGTGAGATCCAACCGCCGCACTTCGTCCCGCACGTGACGAACCAGCCAGGGGAGCGCCCGGCGGGACGCGATCGCGAACGACAGCCTCGCAAGCTCCGCGCGCAACAGCGCTACGAGCACGCCCTGGAGTCCCCCGCCCGCGCGGGCCTCGTGGACGTCGTCCAGCATGATGAGCACATCGCGCTCGTGGGCGCGCTCCACCACGCGGTCGAGCACGAAGGGCAAGCGCGAGGCGAGCTCCTCCACGGGCAAGGACCGCTTGAGTTGAAGCAAGGGCAGCGGATCGGCGGCCGGGAGGGCCTCCACGACCGCGCGCGCCAAGAGATCCACGAAGAGCCCAGGGTGCTCCTCCGCCTCGCCCACGGGCAGGTACACAGCCCGCGGCCCTTGCCCGGCCTCCCCGCGGCGCGCGAGTCCCTTGAGGAGCATGGTCTTGCCGTGCCCGGAGGGCGCGACCACGGTGACGAGCGAGGGAGGCCCCCCACCGGCGGGGAGGATCTGCTCCATGAGCGCCGAGCGCTCCAGCCACGGGTCTCTCGAGTGCACAGCGCCTCCAAGGCAGCGATGACGTCGCGTCAAGTTACTCGTCTGTAACCAAACCGCAAGTCCAAGCCCCCCCTCCGGCACGACCGACGAGAGCAGCGAGACGCTACTGCAGGCAGTCCACCAAGATGTCCACGGTGGCGGTGACACCTTCGGGCGCGTCTACGACGAGGTAGTAGGTCTCCCCCACCGCCGCGGGCGCAATGAACACCTTCTGGTAGTCGTGGTCGATGCAGGCCTTGGGCGTGCAACCGTTGCCCTCCTCCCGCAGCAGGTACAGGGCCACGCCTGGCTGGCTGGTGGCCAGCGTGACCTGCACGACCTTCGTCGTCTGGGCCGTGTAGGTGTAGACCAGCTCCTTGCCCGCGGCGGTGATCCCGCCGCACGCGTAGTCGGTGGCGTTGGCTTCGCCCCCGCCGGTGGGGACCGCGTACTGGTGAAACCCGCAGTACACCGAGACCCCCGGCTTGCAGGTCTGGAGGCACGCAGGCGCCAGGGCGCAGGCCTCATCCTCGCAGTCGGTGGCCCCGTTCGCGTCATCGTCCAGCCCGTCGTCACACAGGGTCTCCCAGGCCTTGGGGCAGGTCCCCTTGCCCGCACAGGCTGCATCGTCGCAGTCGGTGGCGCCGTTTCCATCCTCGTCCAGCCCATCCCCGCAGTTCGTCTCCAGCGCCACGCCACACTCCGCCTGGAGCTCGACCACGCCCGCCGCGGCGGCGCCGTGCTCCACGATGACGGCGTACTGATAGCCCCCGACCGCCTGGAACGCCACGGCCTCGGCGCCCCCCGCCACGCAGCTCTCGGCGTGGCATGCCTGGCCGTCGAAGCCCACCACCCACAGCCCCTCGCCGGGAGAGGTCGCCGTGATCTTCACCTGCTGGGTCTCGGGGACGCTGAACCGCCAGGTGTGCTCGGGGCCGTCCCCGCCGGGCGGTCCGCACGCGTAGCCTCCCATGACGCTCGTCGCCCCCGGGTCATAGACGGAGAACGACGCCGGCAAGAAACAGCCGAGGGTCCCCATGGGCTCGCAGGTGCACACGGTCTCCACCACACAAGCCCCCGTAGCCGGGTCACACGACGCCGTATGGCATGGATCCCCCGTGGGCGGGCACGTCACGACCGTGCTGGGATCGAGCCGACACTCGTAGTCCAGGCAGCGCACGGCCCCCGCGCACAGATCTCCGCCGGGCGGCTGGGCGCAGTCCTCGTCCGTGAGGCAGGCAGGGCCCCCTCCCCCGTCGGTCGCGGCGTCCGTCGAGGGGCCGTCGTCCGCGGAGATCCCGTCCACAGGCCCCCCGGCCTCCGCTCCCGAGTCCGGCCCGTGATCGGCCATCTCGTCCGGAGCGACGGGGACGTCCACCAGCGGCATGGACGCGTCCACCGACGCGTCCCGCCCCGACTGGACGCCCAGGGGCCCGCTCTCGAAGCAGCCGCCCAAGGCCCCTCCCTCGACGACCGCGACGCCCACGGCCCAGGTCAGCACCCACCGAAGATGGGGCACCGCGCCCACTCGCTCCAACCTCTGCCCCATGTGCTTCGCGAAGCTCACGCCCCCTCCTCCTCGTCGCGATAGCCCATGCGGCGCATCCGCCGCCCGTCGGCGCGCCGACGCGCCTCGTAGAGGCGCCGCCCCGCCTCGGTCACCTGGCCCACGCGCGGCGACCGGCTCCCGGCCTCCCCCCCTGCGACCCCCTCCGCGGGTGCGGCCGGCGGCGCGTCCCCGTCCCGCCGCGCCTCCGCCAGCCGCCGCTCGAAGTCGGCCCGCCAGGCGTCGAGGGTCCGCAGCCCGTAGGATGGGTCGGCCGGGTCGGTGATGATGCGCTCGACGATGGGGTCCATGGGGACGAACACCGGGTAGAGCTCGTCCGGGTCGTAGGCGTCCCCTTTGTCGTAGAGGCCCCCGCAGATGCTCCGCAGGGAACAAGGGCGGCAAGCCTCGGTGTAGCGATGCCCCCAGTCGGTCTGCCGCACGGTCTGCTTGTCGTCGAGGAAGTGCACGACGCGCTCCTCACCCTTGACGATCTTGCGCGTCTCCGTGCTCGCCCAGGCGAACTCGGTCATGTAGCACAGGGGCACGCGCTCCACGCGGAAGGTCCGCCCCGTGGACTCCAGCAGGCGCAGGGCCCGGAACAGCGACTCCTCGAAGTCCGCGAGGCGCGGGGTGAAAGCGTCCTGGTTGACCTCGGCCCGCCCCATGGAGGGGTCCAGGTTGTTCCAGACGAAGTGGCGGATCGCGGGGAAGCGCTCGATCCACTCCCGCACGGTCTCGTCCAAGTGGTCCGCGTTCAGGCGGTTGATGACGCAGTTCACGTCCACGGTCATCCCGCAGCCCAGGGCGTTGTCCACCGCGCGCATGGCCTTGTCCACGGTGCCCGGGACGCCGCGGATGGCCTGCTCCACGTCCGGCCGGGTGCTGTAGACGGACACGTGCACGTGCCGCAGCCCCGCCTCCGCCAAGGCCGCCGCGAAGTCTGGCTCCGACAGGCGCGAGCCGTTCGTGATCATCCGCACGTGGAGCCCGGCGTCCCGAGCGTATCGCGCGATGGAGGGGAGGTCCGGGTGCAGCGTGGGCTCCCCCCCGGTCAGGATGACCCCGAAGTAGCCGCGCTCCACGAGGTCGTCGACCAGCACCTGCATGGTCTCCAACGTGTGGACGTAAGGGGTCGTGGGGTTCGAGCAGAAGGCGCAGAAGTGGTTGCAGTGGCGGACCACCTGGATATAGCCGATGTTGGCCACCTTACGCCTCCTGCCCCGCCCACGGGCCCGCCACTTCCAAGGCGATCCCAGCCCCCGCGGCGCGCTGACGGGCCTCGTCCACGTAGCGGCCGGCGAGCCAAGGGGGCGGGACGAGCGCCGCTCCCGCCTGGAGCACCGCGCCCTCACGGCGCACGGGGTGAAGCCGGATGCGCTCCGCCCCCAGCCGCCGGCACAGGCTCACCAAGGCCGGCGTGTGGCGGAAGTTGGAGCGCACGACCACCGCGTTGATTACGAGCCGCAGCCCGGCTCTGCGCGCGTTCTTGGCCCCCCGCACGGCCTGACGGAAGCTCCCGTCCACGCGGGTCAGCCAGTCGTGCAGGGCGGGCTCATGCCCATGGATCGCGCACTCGACCCCGGTCGCCCCGGCCTCCACCAAGGAGCGCGCGAACTTCCGGTAGGCCAACATCCGGCCGTTGGTCTGGATCCACACCTCGCGCGCCCCCGCCCCTCGCAGCGCCGCGACTCGCCGCGCGATGTCCGGGTCGAGCGTGGGTTCGCCCCCCGAGAGCACCACCACGCCCTGCCCCCGCGCGGCGTCCAGCGCTCGTCCCCAGGCTCGCTCCGCCGCGGAGCCCCCTCCGACGTCCCCCCCGGCGGACCCGCCCAAGAGCCCCACCCGGTCGCAGAAATGGCACGCGTTGTTGCACCGCGCGCTCATCGCGGCGACGAGGCGCGGAGCGGGGTCCAGAGGCTGTGTGACGGGGCGGCTCACGTCCCGAACGTAGCCCCACGGCCCGCGTCGGGGCAACCGAGCGGTGGCCGACTCGCACCTCCCAACCGGCCCTCCCCGACGCGCAGAGGGCGCGCCGCGCGGGGTCGAGCGCATCTCCCCAGGGGCACCCATGCGCCGTCCGGGCGATGGGCCCTCGCTCGGAGTGACGAAGGACCCGCGGCGCGCGTTGACAGGGCTGGCCCCTGGCTGGCACGCTGTGCATCAGGCAGGCACACTTTCCGAGGGGGTGGAACCATGCCCGACCGTCCGCAGCACGAAGCGCCTCGTGAGGGCCTAAGTCGGCGAACGTTTCTGGCAGCCGGCGTGGCGACCGCGGCTGGCGCCGTGGCGCTGGGCACTCCCGCCATCGCCGCCCCGCACGCTCCCCCCCGGGTGGCCTCATCCTCCCAACCGCCCCTCGCGGGGACCCCGCTGGGTGGGGGCTGGGTGGTCGCCGCGGTGCTCCCCGTGGAGGCGGGCGCCGTGCGGGTGACGCTGCGCCAGGGGGACACGGCGCGGACGTGCCACGTGCTCGTGTGCCAGGCGGAGGCCGGTAGCGGCGCGCTCGCCTCCGAGGCCGGGAGGGACTTTTTCCTGCTCAACGCTGGCGGCGACGGCGCCCGCCGGACGCCCGACGACGAGGTCGTCGCCGTGACGCGCCTCGCGCGGGCGTCCCTGGGACGAAGCGGCCTGCCGACCGGGCGTGAGCTGTTGACGCGCGCCCAGCGGCTGCGCCGGTACGATCCCATCGACCACGCCGACCCGCTGGCCCCCACCTCGGGCACGTAGCGGGCTCCGTGGGGAAGCCGCGGGTCCTCATCGTCACGGAGGCGGACGCGGGGGTGGGGCGCGCCACCGCCATCCTCCTCGCGGAGCGTGGGATGCGCGTCCTCGCGGTGGGCCGCAGCGCCGAGGCCATGCGGGACCTCCCGCGCGAGACCGGGCAGGGCGGGCTCATCGAGACTCGCGTGGACGCGCTCGCGGACGCCGAGCACTGCCGCGCGGCCGTGTCTGAAGCCGAGCGCCTGTTCGGGCCCCTGTATGGGGCCGTCCTCACCGAGACCGAGACGAGCGTGGGGCCAGTCGAGGAGGTGGACGAGGCCACACTGCGGGCGCTCGTGGAGAGGAACTTCTACACGCCGTTCCGAATGATCCAGGCCACGGTCGCAGCCCTCCGACCACGCCGGAGGGGGGCGGTCGTGTGCGTCTCCAGCGCGGCGGGCCGCGTAGCCCTCCCCATGACGGGCGCCTTCAGCGCGAGCCAGTACGCCCTGGAGGGGCTGTGCGACGCCCTGCGGCAGGAGGTCGCCGTGTTCGGCGTGGATGTGGTCCTCGTGGAGCCCGGTGTGGTGCGGAGCGGCGTCGTGGTGGAGGCGCGCCCCGAGCGAGATCCCACCCAGGTCTTCGGGGTTTCCTCCGACAGCCCCTATCGAGAGGTCGCGCTCGTGCTGGGGCACGCCATCGAGGAGCTCGCCCGCCGCGCGGCGACGCCCCACGACGTCGCCACGGTGGTGTATCGCTCCCTGACCGCCCGGAACCCCCGCGCCCGCTACGCCGTGACCCGCGGCACCGCGGCGCTCCTCTGGGCGCGCAAGCTGCTCCCCGACAGGTTCTTGGACAGCCGGCTCGCCAAGCGTGCGGGCCTGGACGGGCTGGAGTTCTGACCCCCCGCGTGGTGTGGGTTCCAGGCCACACGGGCAACCGCGCGCCGCCCCCTCATGGTTGATCTCAACGCAGGAGTCGGCTAGGAACTCGCGCGTCGAGGAAGCCGGTGCGAGGCCGGCGCTGCCCCCGCAACTGTGACCGGCGACGAGCCCGGCGAGCCACTGGTGCCACCAAGACCCGAGAGTCGGGTCCGGTGCTGGGAAGGGCCGGGGGAGGACGACCCGGGAGCCAGGATACTCGACTTCACACCCCCCGCGGGGCACGCGGGGACGACACGGCGCTTCGGGTGGAAGGCAGCGCGGTCGAGCGGACATCGGCTCTCTCCGATGGAGCTCCCCGCCTGCGGCGCGCGAGCCCGCTGAGAGGAGAAGGAACCGATGCAGATGCGTACGATGACGTTGGCCCTCACCGCAACGCTGGGGCTCTTGCTCGCCCCGGCCTGTGGAGGAGACACCTCCAACCCGCCCGCGAGCGACGCGGACGCCATGAGCACGGATGGCGCCGGAGAGGACGCCCAGGGCGATGTGGGGGCCGAGGACACCCAGGGGGATCTCGCCGGGCAGGACGCTGGCGAGGAGGACACCGCGACGGACGCGACGGAGCCCCCCGACACAGTCGCGGACTCGGCGGAGGACGCCACGACGGATGACGGCGCGGCCACCGACGTCGCGGACGCCCAGGGCCCTGACAGCGAGGACGCCACGGCAGACGGCGGCGCGGAAGACGCGGCCACGGACGTGGCGGACGTGGCCGACGCCCAGCCCGACGGGAGCGACGCGGAGGACGCGACGACCGACGTCCCCACGGGGCCGGTGTGTGAGCCCGCCTGCGGCGAGGGCGAGGTCTGCGCCGCGGACGGCGTGTGTCTCACGGACTGCGGCGACGGGTTCGACGGGGCGGCGCTCATGGCGGCGCTGGCGCCTGGCTGGGACGTGACCGCGGACTTCTGCGGCCTCGGCTTCGGCGCCTGGGCCTTCAAGCCCCTGGACGACTCGACGCTCTTGGAACTGCGCACGACGGACCTGGGCGGCGACCCCGCCCAGACCAACCTCGTGCTGTCGAGCACGGATCTGGCAGCGGACGGCGGCCCGGCCACCACGGTCGTGGCCACGGTCACCGTCGACGGCACGCCCAACGACTACAGCATGTTCCCCGGGGGCGCCGTGGCCGTCTCCGCCGACGGTGGACTGGCGGCGTTCACGGCCACGGGCATGTTCTCGCCGGGTGGCCCCACGCCAGGCTGGATCTTCTTCGCATCGCTGACGGACCCCACGACGCCGGTGGTCACGGTGGACGCGCCGGACATCTTCGCCGTGGCCCACGTGAGCGGGGACGACTGGCTGGTGAACGCCTCCGGGGCCGCCGGCACGGACGAGGGCCCGGGCCTCTACCTCCTCACCCTGCCCAGCGATGGGGCGGCCCCCTCGGCCACCAAGATCGCGGCGAACCTGGGGACGAACACGGGGCCCCTGGGCGTGAGCGGAGACGTCGTGCTCGCCGGCGGCTACGCCGACCCCTGGCCCAGCCAGTGCGGCGACACGACCGTCAACGACGGGACCGTCTCCGGCAGCAAGACCTTCTCGTTCTCCCTCAGCGCGCTCCAGTCCGCCCTCACCGCCGGGGGGATGACCGACCTGTTCTGCGAGGGGACCGAGGTCCCCGTGGCCTCCCAGTTCCGCTTCGAGGACGGGGTGCTCTCGGCCCAGAACTCCTGGATGGGTGAGTTCCTCACCGTCTACGACTGGACGGAGGACGCGGGCGCCGTGACCATCACCGGCTCCACGCCCCTCACCGTGGACGTCATCTCGGAGGGCGCCTCCATCCCTGGGACGAGTGACTTCCTCCTCCGGCACGCCGCGGGCTACCTCCGGGTGAGCCCCAGCGGGGCGGCGAACTAGCCCGCACCGAGCCCACGATCGGCGGTGGCGCCTGGCGCGCCACCGCCGGCCGTGCGGTCACCCGTCCTCGCCGGATGGTTCTTGGGCGCGGCGTAACACCGGCGTCTCCCTGACGCACGAAGCGCGGGGTGGGGCAACGCCCCAGGACCGGAAACCGACGCTCAGGCCCAGCGAGAACGTGCGGAGACCGCGCTGGCGTGAAGCCCCGTGCCCGCTCCGTCGGTCCCCACTGGGCGGGGGCGCCCGCCTGCCCACGCTGGCACCCCCGGCGAGGCAACTCCGGGTTCATGGCGCCCGGGATCCGCTCCTCTCCCCCCTGGGGCAGGGCCGCGGCTCTCGCCCAGCTACCGGCTACCAGCTACCGTGGGAGCCGTGGGAGCCGTGGGAGCCGTGGGAGCCATGGGAGCCGTGGGAGCCGTGGGAGCCGTGGGAGCCGTGGGAGCCGTGGGAGCCGT
>CAYZID010000065.1:12535-24788 GCA_964478315.1 uncultured Myxococcales bacterium
GGGAGCCGTGGGAGCCGTGGGAGCCGTGGGAGCCGTGGGAGCCGTGGGAGCCGTGAGAGCCGTGAGAGCCGTGAGAGCCGTGGGACGCGTGCGAGCAGTGCTGCCCGATGAGGGCGTCCTCGGGCCCTCCCGCGACGAACGGAGCAACTCCCTCGGCCGGGGCCTGGGCGATCTTGTCCTCCTCGGCGGACAGGAACTTCCCCGCGCTCTTCTTGATGCTCGGGAGCTTCTTCTTCGCCATGCCGGCCTCCGTGTGCTGTTCCCCGCCGCGCTCCCCTAGCGCCACAGTTCGCGTCTCAGAGTGTGCCCCATCGGATCGCCCGGGGCAACCTCCTGCCCACAGCCCGGTAATCGTGCCGTCGCGCTCGGTGAGCGCGGCCACACGCCGGGGAGGCCAGCGCGCGCCAGGGGCCGTCGCGGTGGTCCACGACGCGCCGAGGTCATGGCTGACCGTTCGAGATCCTGAGCGTGTAGGCGGCGCACGAGTTGTCGGCCCCCGGCGCGCGGTAGACGCGCACGAAGTAGGCCGCGGTCTGATCGGCACAGAGCTGAACTCCAGGCGCCGTGACCGTGTCGTCATCGCCGTTCACGCACGGGCACTCGCCTCGGGGCTCATCCCCCTGGTCCGAGAAGAAGTCCGTGGCGTCGTCGAACTCTCTGGACTCCACGCAGATCTCTTTGGCGCTCGTGCAGTCGCCCTTGCGAACGTCGAAGACGAACTGCTCCGCCGGGTTGTGGAGGAACTCCACCCGCACATGGAAGGTGTCGCAGCCCCCGGGGTCCGCCCCGTCGATGCCGGTGAACGTGTACCAGTCCTCATCGCCCTCGGGCGAGAGGTTGTGCGTGACCTCCACCACCTCCCCGGCGTCGCTGAGGCTCCCGAGCACCATGGCGGACGTGCACAGATCGGGCGGATCGGTGATGTCGAAGCCCGTGCTCGTGCATTCACACCCATTGAGAGGATCGCCATCCACGTCACTCCATTCGGGGTCACACGCCACGAGCCCGCAGCTCCCGTTCACGCACGCCGCCGTCCCGTGGGCGAGCTCGGGGCACATGGAGGCGGACTCGCCCTCGTCAGTCTCGCCGTTACAGTTGTCGTCCACGCCGTTGCACAGCTCGGGCGCGTTGGGGTTGATGTCCACCGTGGAGTCGTCGCAATCACCGGGCTTGTCGGCGATATAGACGCCCGTGGGGCCGCACAGGCACTTGACCTTGTCGCTGAGCCCAAAGCCGTCGCCGTCCCCGTCCAGGAACAGCGGCTTGCACCCCACCGCGTCGATCTCATCGGTGGCGCCGTCGCAGTCATCGTCCGCGCCGTTACACACCTCGTCCGCCGCCGGCGAGACGCTGTCGTCCTGGTCCATGCAGTCCCCGCCCACGGCCGACCACCCCTCGGCCCCCGCACACAAGCAGGCGGTCACGAGATCCATCCCGTACCCGTCGCTGTCTTGGTCCAGGTAATGGGTGACGCAGCCCGCGGCGCCCTCCTCGTCGGTCTCGCCGTCGCAGTCATCGTCCAACCCGTTGCACGACTCCACCGCGCCCGGGTTGATGCTGGTGACCAGCTCGTTGCAGTCGCCCCCCTGCTCCACCCAGCCATCCCCCGGCGCCACGCACAGACAGCTCCCGGCGCCCTGCCCCCAACCGTCGCCATCGGGGTCCTGGAAGTAGGTCACGCACCCCTGGGCGTCCTCGTCGGTCTCGCCGTCGCAGTCGTCGTCCTCGTTATTGCAGACCTCTGCCGCCGGCTCGCGCGCCGGGCAAGACGGGAAGGGGCCGACCTCCGTACACGAGAGCTCGGCCTCGCAGGTGCCGAACTCATTGGTCACCTCACAGATCGTCGTCGCCCCCTCCTCCACGAAGCGTGGCGTGCACGAGCAGACGCTGAGGTCGGGCGCCACGCAGAGATCCAGCGTGGGGCCATCGGGGCCCTGGGGCGTCTCGGCCGAGCAGGAGAACCCATCCGGGCACACGGCGGTGTCGCTGCAGCGCCGCGTGCAGAGCGAGCCGCTGATCCCCGTGTGGACACAGACGCCGTCGTCCGTTACGCCCTCGGTGTTGCAGTCCGCGTCCGAGAGACAGGGGCGGCACATGTAGGCGTCCAGGGGGACGCAGATGTACTTGAGGTCCGCTCCGCCGGCCTGCTTGCACGACCACCCCGAGGGGCACCCGTCACCGCACTCGCGGGTGCACACGTCCCCCTCTGGCGCGGCCACGCAGAAGCCCGCGTAGCACTCGGCATTGTCCCTGCAGGGATAGAGGAACTCCCCGGGCTTGGGACCCACGTCCACCGGGACGATGTCCACCGGGACGTCTGGAACCGCGTCCAGGCTGGGGCCAGAGTCGGGCGTGACGTCTTGGATGATGTCCAACCCCACGCCACCGTCGATCCCGCCGCCGTCGATGCCCGCTCCGTCCACGTGCCCGGGCCGCACCTCCGTGGTGCACGCGCCCACCATCACCGCCAACCCCACCAAGCCCGCGACGACCCGCCGCCGCCCAGCGCCCACACCAAGACCTCGTCCACTCACCATGAATCCCCCTGGGCCGCCCCCGGGTCGCGCGCCGAACCGCCTCGTGCGCGGGAATGATACGGGGCGTGGGCCCCTGGGCACAAGACGGTCACTGTGCCCGACACGCCGAGCGCGTGCCCACGAGAGGTGCCGCGCAGGTGAGGCCCGCCGCGCAGTCGCCCACGGACTGACACGCCTTGGAGCAGCTCTTGACCCCGGACGCATCCGCGAAGCAGGTCGTGGGGAAGGGGCAATAGAGGTCGGCCCCACACGGGGCCTCGCACAACCCCTCCCCGGCGCCCCCCGACGCGCACACCCCACCGCCGCCGCAGACCGTCGTCTCGTCGCAGGCGCTGCCGGGGGCGCCCTCCCCGGCGTGGTAGCACGCGTACTGCCCCTGCCCGGTCGTGGATCCCAGGGGATACCCGAAGGCGCAGGTGAGCCCCTGATCGGCCGCGCAGTGCACCGCGTCCCCGGGGCCGTCGCAGACCGGGCGGCAGCTCCCCGTCGCCTCCCCCACGCCCCCCACGCAGACGCTGGCGCCCGGGCAGGGGACCCCCACCCCACACGCCCCAGAGCACACGCCGATCTTCCCGAAGGCGCTGGGCGAGCAGAACTCCACCGCCGTGCAGTCCGCCTCCGAGAAGCACGGGGTGTTCGTCTGGCTGCACCGGCCGTCACCCAGGATCTCGCAGTACCCGCTCGTGCACTCGAAGCCGCTCTGGCACGCCTCCCCCACGCTCTTGCCCGTGGCCCCGGAGACGCACACGGACATGAGCGCGCCATCCGGCCCCTTGAGCTTGGCGCACTGGCGCTCGGCCCCCGGCCCGCCATCGCACTGCTCGCTGGTGGCGCAAGCGTCGAGACACACCCACCCGCCGTCGAATTTCACGCAGGAGCTCCCCATGGGGCAGGTCCCCACGGCGCAGTCCAACACAGCGCAGTACCCCCCGGGCATGGTGTCCAGACACACCGAGGCCCCCTGGCACTGGACGCTGTCACCGCAAGTGGCCCCCACCGGCCCCGCGTCCTCCTCCACCGCGTAGCACACGAGCTGCCGCGTCCCGTCCACGACGTCCTGGGGCTTGCAGGCCCGGGCCTCCCCCGGACAGTCCGCGTCCGTCTCGCAGCGCGCCAAGCAGCCCGTGTTCCCCCCGCCCAGCGGCGCGCACACCGAGCCCTCCGGGCACCCACCCACCTCGCAGTCGAGCTGGGAGCAGTATCCCTTGGGCCAGTTGAGGCACTTCCCGCCCGACGGGCAGTCCTGATCCAGCGCGCACGGGGACCCCACCTGCGCGGGACCGCCAGCGGCGTCCACCACGTCCTGGCCCACCACCGTCTCGCCCACGACCTCCGGTGCCGGCCCCTGGTCGGGCGCTGGGAGGTCGGGCCCCACACCGGGATCGGGGCTCACGGTAGGGAAGTCGGGCAGGGGCGCCACATCCTTCGGGACGCCATCGGCCTTGGCGTCCACTGGCGCCGGGCCGGGGTCGGGGCCCAGGGGGATGCACTCGGAGCCCTGGGCCAGCGTCCCTGGAGGGCACTCGATGATCGTGATCTTGTCCCCGCAGGCGGCGCTCCCGGCCCACACCCCCATCGCGAGGGAGGCGAGCGTCAAGGAGCGAACCGCGCCGGGCTGCGTAAAGCGTCTCATGAGCGCGAGTATAGCGGCGACGCCACCACGGCGCGACAGCACACGAGCCGACGCGAGACGCCGCGCGCCGCCGGCCCGGTTACGCGCTCACGAGTCCGCGTCGCGGTCGGACGCCGCCGACCGCTCGGCCTCGCGCCAGGCTCGGAGACGGCTCCGGATGTGCCGCTCGTACCCAGCGTCCACAGGCTCATAGAGCCGAACGTCCTCGAGCCCCTCGGGCAGATAGCGCTGGGCCACCCACCCACCAAAGTCGTGGGGGTAGAGGTAACCATCCCCGTGCCCGGCCTCGCGCGCCAGCGCCGTAGGCGCGTTGCGCAGGTGGAGGGGGACCGGCAACGAGCCAGCTCGCCGGGCCAGATCCAACGCCGCGTCCGTGGCCTTGTAGGAGGCGTTGGACTTGGGGGCGGTCGCCAGGAAGGTCACGACCTGCCCCAAGAGGATCCGCCCCTCGGGCATCCCCACGACCTCGAACCCCTGCTGGCCCGCGACGGCCACCGACACGGCGCGCGGGTCGGCGTTGCCTACATCCTCGGCGGCGAACACGATGAGCCGGCGCCACAGCGCCCGTGGCGGCTCCCCGGCCTCCACGAGCCGCGCCATGTAATAGAGCGCGGCGTCGGGGTCCGAGCCCCGCAGGCTCTTGATGAAGGCGCTGACGACGTCGTAGTGCGCGTCGCCCGCGCGATCGTGCCGCAAGGCGGGAAGGGCTAGCACCTGCGCCGCCAGCTCCAAGGTCAGCCTCCCCTCCCCCGCGCGCGCCGCGTGCCCCGCGACCTGCTCGAGCTGGTTCAAGGCCCGTCGGGCGTCACCGTCTGCAGCCCGGACGAGCTGCCGGAGGACGCCGGGCTCGACCTCCAACCCCAGGCCCCCCAACCCGCGGTCGCGATCGACGAGGGCTCGCGCCAAGAGCGTCTCCAACGCTTCCTCCCCGAGGGCCTCCAGGCGCACGAGGCGGCACCGGGAGAGGAGCGCCGCGTTGAGCGCGAAGCTCGGGTTCTCCGTCGTCGCGCCCACGAGGGTCAACGCGCCCGACTCCACGTGGGGCAAGAAGGCGTCCTGCTGGGCCTTGTTGAAGCGGTGGATCTCGTCGACGAAGAGCAGCGTGGGGCGCCCCCCAAGGGCCAAACGCTCCTCATTCCGCTTGACGATGGCTCGAACCTCGCGCACCCCTCCGAGCACCGCGGAGAAGGGCTCGAAAGGGGCCCGCGTGGCCGCCGCGATGACGCGCGCCAGGGTGGTCTTTCCGCTCCCCGGGGGGCCCCAGAGGAGGAGGCTGGGCACGGCGTCCGCCTCCACCGCGGTGCGGAGGAAACCGCCGGGCGCCAGGAGCTCCTCATGCCCCACCAGCTCGTCCAGCGTGCGTGGGCGCATCCGGTCCGCCAAGGGCGCCCCCTTTCGGAGCGCCTCCCCCCGGGCGTGGTCGAACAGATCCATGCGCCGCCCCCTCCCGCCCACCGAGCGCGGCCTACACGAACCGCACGTTGTCCCGCCCGAAGAGCCGCTCCACGCGGCTCACGCTCGCGTCGTCCAGGCCCACGCGGTAACCGTCCCCCAGCCGCACGCGGACGCTGCCGAGCCCCGGGGCCTCGACGACGACCTCCACGCCCAGCGCACCCTCCCCGGCCCCCTCGGCGATCTCGGCCAGGCGCCCCCACATGCCCGGCGACGGCTCCGCCGCGTCCCCCTCCGCCCGGACGTGCACGCGCACCCACCGGGCCGAGGCCTCGCGCGCGGCGCGCAGCGTGCTCACGCGGTTGCAGCGCAGCTTGATGGACCGCTCCTCGCCCTCCCCTTCGTGCTGCACCGTGGCCGTGAGCAGCACGGGCTCATCGCCCTTGATGATCTCCTCGGCCTCGGCGTAGGCCGCGGAAAAACACAGGACCTCCACCTGTCCGGTGAGGTCTTCGAGGGTCACGAAGGCCATGCGCCCATCCCCGCTCTTGAGCGGCCGCTCTCGCAGGGCGCTCACCACGGCGCCCACCTGCACCTCGGCGCGGTGCTCCTTGCGAGCGAGCTCCGAGATGGGCGTGCACCCCAGCCGCCCAAGCTCGCTCGCATAGCGGTCCAAGGGGTGCCCGGAGACGTAGAACCCCAGGCTCTCCTTCTCGTAGCCCAGGCGCTGCTTGTCCGGCCACTCCTCGCGGAGCTCCAGGGCCTCGTCGGCGCGGCGCGCGGCGTCGTGCCCACCGCCCCCGGCCTGGGGTGGTGCCGCCAGCAGGTCGAACATGCTCATCTGCCCGGCGGCCTTGTCGCGCTGGATCTGGGCGCCCCGCTCGAAGGCCTTGTCCAGCGACGCGAAGAGGGTCGCCCGCGCGGCCCCGAAGTCGTCGAAGGCACCGCACTTCACCAGCGCCTCGGCGACGCGCTTGTTCACGCGGCGGAGATCCACGCGCTCGCAGAAGTCGAACAGGCTCCCGAACCGTCCCTCCTCCTCACGAGCGGCCAGGATCGCCTCCACCGCGCCCCCCCCGACACCCTTGACCGCGCCGAGCCCAAAGCGGATCGCTCCCCCCACGGCCGTGAAGTCGGCCGCCGATTCGTTCACCGATGGGGGGAGCACCGTGATCCCCATGGCCCGCGCCTCGCTGATGAAGCGCACGACCTTGTCCGTGTTGTCGCCGTCGCTCGTGAGCAACGCCGCCATGAACTCCACGGGGTAGTGGGTCTTGAGCCACGCGGTCTGGTAGGTGATGAGGCCGTAGGCCGCCGAGTGGGACTTGTTGAACCCATAGCCGGCGAACTTCTCGATGGTGTCGAAGATCTCCCGCGCCTGGTCGGCGGGGACGCCCCGCTCGGCGCAGCCCTTGGCGAAGACCTCGCGCTGCTGCTTCATGGCCTCGACCTTCTTCTTGCCCATGGCGCGGCGGAGGATGTCCGCCTGCCCCAGGGAGAAGCCGGCCAGGACGCTGGCAGCCTGCATGACCTGCTCCTGGTAGACCATGACGCCGTAGGTCTCCTTGAGCGTGTCCTCGAGCCACGGGTGGGGATAGGTCACCGGCTCCTGGCCGTGCTTTCGGCGCACGAACGAGTCGACCATGCCCGACTGGAGCGGCCCCGGGCGGTAGAGCGCCACGGCGGCGATGATGTCCTCCAGGCAGTCGGGCTTGAGCTTGCGGAGGAGCTCCTTGAACCCCGACGACTCGAGCTGGAAGACGCCCGTCGTGTCCCCGCTGGAGATGAGCTCGAAGACGCCGGGGTCGTCCAGGGGGATGGTCGAGATGTCCAGGGGCTCCTCGCCCTGCGCCGCGCGACCGTCGTTGATGATGCGCATGGCGTGGTCGATGACCGTGAGCGTCTTGAGGCCCAGGAAGTCGAACTTCACGAGCCCGGCCTCCTCCACCTCACTCTTGGCGAACTGGGTGATGCGCGTGATGGTCCCGTCGTCGCCCACGACGGCGTACAGCGGCACGTACTCCCACAGGGGCTTGTCACCGATGACCACGCCCGCCGCGTGCATCCCGGGCTGGCGGTTGAGCCCTTCGAGGGTGAGCGCCACGTCGAACAGCTTGCCGTAGCGCGGATCTTCTTCCCGCAGGGCCCCCAGCCGCGGCTCCATCTCGAACGCCTTGGCGAGCGTCATGCCCAGGTCGTCGGGGATGAGCTTCGCCGCGCGATCCGCCTCGCCAAAGGTCAGCCCCAGCACGCGCGCCACGTCGCGCACGACGGCCTTGGCCTTCATCTTCCCGTAAGTGATGATCTGCCCGACGTTGTCCTCACCGTACTTCTGGGTGACGTAGGCGATGACGCGGTCGCGCTTGTTCATGCAGAAGTCCACGTCGAAGTCCGGCATGGACACGCGCTCGGGGTTGAGAAAGCGCTCGAACAGCAGCGTGTATCGGATGGGGTCGATGTCCGTGATGCGGAGGCTGTAGGCGACCAGCGACCCCGCGCCGGAGCCGCGCCCCGGCCCCACCGGGATGCCGTGCTCCTTGGCGTAGTTGATGAAGTCCCACACGATGAGGAAGTAGCCGGGGAAGCCCATCTGCTCGATGATCCCCAGCTCGTACTCCAGGCGCTCCTGGTAGACCGCCTCGTCGGGCTCCAGCCCCTGGGCGCGCGCCTGCGCCAGCCGCCGCTGGAGGCCCTCGCTCGCCTGGGCTCGGAGGAACGACTTGGCGTCGTGCCCCTCGGGGACCTGGTAGTTGGGCAGGTAGGTGTGGCCCAGATCCAGCTCCACGTTGCACCGCTCGGCGACCCGGAGGGTGTTGGCGACGGCCTCCGGGAGGTCCGCGAACCGCTCGGCCATCTCCTCCGCCGGGGCCAGGTGCAGCTCGTCGGTGACGCGCGCACGAGACTCCAAGCTGGGCAGTGACTTCCCGAGCTGGATGCACATGAGCAGCTCGTGCGCCTCGGCGTCCTCGCGCTTGGCATAGTGGGCGTCCGCGGCGGCCACGAGCGGGATCCCCAGCTCCTCCGACAGGCGCAGCAGGCCCGCGTTCACGCGCTCCTGCTCGGCGATCCCGTTGCGCAGCAGCTCCAAGTAAAAGGCGTCCGGGAAGATCCCCTGGTAGACCCGAGCCACGGCCGCGGCGTCGTCGTAGGAGCCCCTCAGGAGCGCCTGGGGGATGGCCCCCGCCAGGCTGGAGGAGAGGGCCACGAGCCCCGTCGCCCGCTCGCGGAGCAGGGGCAGGTCGATGCGGGGCCTGGGGAGCCGCGGCGGGGAGTCCATGTAGGCCCGGCTCAGCAGGTAGCAGAGGTTCCGGTAGCCCTCGTCGTTCTCGCACAGGAGCACCAAGGTCGTCGTGCGGCGGGGCTCCGCCGCGCGGCGGTCCTCGTCGACCATGTCCACCTCGGCCCCGAGGATGGGCTTCACGTCCGCCTTGCGCGCCGCCTTGAAGAACTCCACGGCGCCGAACATGTTGTTGTGGTCGGTCATGGCGATGGCGGGGGCGCCGTCGGCCTGGGCCCGGGCGACGAGGTCCGCCACGCGGATCGTCGAGTCCAGCATGCTGTACTCGGTGTGCGTGTGGAGGTGCACGAACGTCATGGGCCTTCCCGCCTGTTCGAGAGCCCGGTGCCCGGCGGTCCACCCCCGTGGGGCGCGCGACCCCGCCCGCGCCGGCGCGGACCTTCGTACCGTCCGGCCAGGTCTCGGTCAACGGGCGGAGCGGCGCGGTTGACCGGCGCGCCGGGCGCGCCCATGCTTGGGGCCGAACGTTCCAGGAGGTGCCCCCTTGGGGAGTCACTCTTCCCAGCCGCCCGGCGGCCCCCACGCGACCGGGCCCCGCGCGAGCGACACCGACGCCCCCTCCCCCCAGCGCCTGGTGTGGCTGGACATGGAGATGACGGGCCTCGACCCCGCGACCTGCCGGATCATCGAGGTGGCGACGATCATCACCGACGACCAGCTCCGGGTGATCGCGGAGGGGCCCAACCTGGTCATCCACCAGCCCGACGCGGTGCTCGACGCCATGGACGCGTGGAACACGCGCCAGCACGGGGCCAGCGGCCTCACCGCGGCGGTCCGCCGCTCGACCCTCACCGAGGCCGAGGCCGAGGCCCAGACGCTGGCCTTCGTCGCCCAGCACACGGCCCCGGGTGAGGCCCCCCTGTGTGGGAACTCCATCCACCAGGACCGCCGCTTCATCCGGCGCTACATGCCCCACCTGGACGCCCACCTCCACTACCGGATGATCGACGTCTCCACCGTCAAGGAGCTCGCGCGCCGCTGGTACGACCTCTCTCCGCCCCCCAAGGCCGATGGGCACCGAGCCCTGGACGACATCCGCGAGTCCATCGCCGAGCTCGCCTTTTACCGCGCGCACATCTTCCGCCAGCCGTAGCGCGCTGGCCCCCCCACCCACCCCATTTCTCGCACCGCACGACACGCACCCAGGAGGACTCATGCATCCGCTCACCCGCACGCTCATCGCTGGCACGGCCCTGCTCGCGGTGGCGGCCACGCCCGGCTGCCTCCGGAGCAGCCAGAAGCAGGACGACGCCACGGCCGCTCAGCACGACCCCGCGTGGCCCGAAGGATACCAGGGCTGGAAGAAGGTAAACGCCGAGACCATCGTTCGCGAGGAGGAGGGCGTGGCCCGCGAGCTCTTCGCCAAGCCCGCCGCCGGCTTGGGACAGGGCACGGTCCTCGTCAAGGAGCAGTACAGCTACGCGGGCGGCCAAAAGGGCCCCATCCAGTACGTCGCGGTCATGCGTCGCACGGGCGCGCCCACCGACGCCAACGGCGGCTGGGAGTTCCTGGCGTTCGACCCGGCCACCAAGCAGCGCAAGCCCGCGGCCGCCTCCACGTGCGTGGGCTGCCACAGCCTCCAGGCCGACAGCGACTACCTGTTCACGCCCCGCGACGCCCTCTGAGTCCCCCCCCCTCGCGAGCGCCCCGCCTTCGACGCCAGAGCGCGAGGAGGGCGGCGGCGAGGCCCAACGCCAGCGCGCCCACCATGAGCCGCCACGCGAACGCTCCACGCGCTGCCCGCGCCCCCTGCCCGGCGCGGGTGCCTCCCCGCCGGGCGCGCCGCGGGAGCCGTGGCCCGTAGCACCCGCCGCGCCCCACCCACCGCACGCCCCCCGCCCCCCCGCACCCCGCCCCGACCGGCGCCCCCGCACCAGCCGCCCGCCCGCGCCACGAGGCACGGCCTCGCCGGGGGCTTCGAGGTCCCGAAGGACCGGGCGGAGATCCCGAAGCGAGCAACCAAGCTGGCGCCCGATGCCCCGCTCCGCCAGCCCGCGCGGGTGCCGGCGCAGGAGATCCTGTACGGCTCGCGCCAGGTCCGGTTCCGGGCGTGCGAATCGGGGGGCTTGCACTGAATGCCGGGAAAGGGGAATGCCACCGCGTCGTTGGGCGCCTGAGGATAGCACCCGCAGCTGTCGGGATTCCACCCCCGCCTCCCCCTCGGCCCTCTGGAGCGCTGGGCCCACGCCCTGGCGGGGGGGTCATCGCCGCCTCGGGGCTGGGGGCGGTGTTGTTGGGGTTGTAGGTCCTGGACTGTGAACGGGGACTTCCTGGGCCAGCCCGACCATGTCCACGCTGAGCCCCAGGCGGTGGACATCGAACCGCCCGGATTCCCGGAGTTGCTGAATGCGCAGGTCGATGCTGAACGGAAAGAGCCCTGGGTGCTGCAAGGCCCTCTCCACAGGCACGCTCCGCTTCTCGGACCCAAGAAGGATGGCTTCCAGGAGGAGGGTTCCCAGTGGCGGTCGAACGAGGATCAACTTGGCAGACCGTTCGTAGATCCCTCGCGTGTCGCTGTCCAAGATGACACCCCACTGGACCATCGAGCGAACGACGCGTTGCACGGCTCGGGTCATCGTCGAGCGGTCTCCCCAGCTCTCGCGCATGCGACGGGTGAGCTGCGCCAGGGCCAGGTTGCCTTGGAGCGCGAGCAGCCGGCCGGTGTTCGTCGCGACGTCGCGGAAGAACGGGTAGGCGGCCGTCAGCATCGCCCAGTGCAAGGCCACTCTCTGCTCAGCATCCAAGGTGGGAAGCAGCTTGGCGCCTCGATCGCGCAGGCTCCGCGAGGCGGGGGCCACGTTCACCCAGGTCCGCGACAGGACGCCCACCGTCTTGTGGCAGGCCATCCCGCGGCGGTTGCCGCCGGCGACCACCCCGTCGAGGAGCCGGAACAGGAAGGAGCGGATCTCGGGCTCGGAAGCTCCGGCGGCAACCTGCCCCGCCACGGCGTCCAGCCACTCGATGTCCAGGCGGCGGTCGATCCCGATGCCGTGGCCGTTCGTCATGAGCCCCCCCTCTCCACCTTGACGAAGGGAACGATGACCTCCTCCATGGCGATCCCGCCGTGCGCCACTGTGGTCTTGCCCTCGTGGATGAAGGCGCTGCGACCAGGAGCCAGGAGAGGGCGATAGGTCTCCGGCAAGCCGATCTGCGGCCATGGGAGGCTCTCGGGGAACTCGGCGCGCACCTTCTCCCGCGTGCGATCGTCGACGAACACGTGGACGCGTTCGCCGCGCTCGTCCGCGATGGCGCCCACGTTCGGCTTGCCGATGCCGCTCCCCGCGATGTTGCCGTGGTCCGCGGTGATGAACACCTCGTAGCCGCCGTCGATTAGCCCGCGATCCGCGCCCCGCGATACGCGCGCGTCGACTGGGTGGGGGGGGGGGTCGTGGG